>JAEZAW010000388.1 GCA_023430315.1 Pseudomonadota bacterium
GCGCGCTTCAGGAAGCTGATCGGGCTCAGCGGCACGAAATTCGCCGCGCATTTATCGAGCTCTGGCCCGTCCACCTTCATGCTTTCCTCCATACCGTGCCGTCCCGCGCAAGGGGCGGCTCATCGCCCCTCATACCGGCTCGCGCGCCAAATGGCGATTGTCCAGAATGTCAGGCCTGCCTTCGGCCTCACGCGCCGATATTGGCGGCTGCCAGCGCCGCTATGGGCAGAATGTCGTTATCCATGGCCCCGAGCTGACAGATCTGCACGGGGTGCGAGAGACCCGTGAGGATCGGCCCGAGAACGGTCGCGCCGCCAAGCTCCTTGAGCATCTTCGTCGAGATCGAAGCGGCATGGAAAGCCGGCATGACGAGCACATTGGCCGTGTCCGTGAGGCGGCAGAAAGGATAGAGCCGCCGCAGCTCGGGATTGAGCGCCACATCGGCCGACATCTCGCCGTCGTACTCGAAGTCGACGCCGCGCTGGTCGAGAATGCGCACGGCTTCGATCATCTGATCCGAGCGCTCGCCGCGCGGCTGGCCGAAGTTCGAGTAGGCGATCATGGCGACACGCGGTTCCATACCGAAGTTGCGTGCGGCGCGCGCCGCCTCGATGGCGATGTAGGCTACCTGCTCGGCCGTCGGCATATCCGTGACGCTCGTATCCGCGACGAGGACAGCGCGCCCACGGCAGAGCGCGAGCGAGACGCCGACCACGCGCCGGCCCGGCTTCGGGTCGATCACGCGCTGCACGTCCTGGAAGACGCTGCTCCAGTTGCGGGTGACGCCGGAGACCATGGCATCGGCATAGCCGTGCACCACCATGAGCGCGGCGAACACATTGCGCTCGTTGAGCACGAGGCGCTCGCAGTCGCGGCGCAGGTATCCGTGCCGCTGCAGGCGCGCGTAGAGATAGTCGGTGAACTGGTTCGTATAGGGCGAGCGGCGCGTATCGAAGAGCTGTACCTCGTCCTTCAAGCGCACGCCGAGGTTCTTGAAGTTCGCCTTCACCGTGTCGAGCGTCCCGACGAGCAGCGGCGCGCCATATCCCTGGTTAAGATAGGCATTCGCGGCGCGAATGACGGCCGGCTCCTCGCCCTCGGCAAAGATGATGCGTTTGGGATTGCTGCGCGCTTTCTCGAGCGTGGCCGTGAGCCAGCCCGCCATCGGATCCAGCCGGCCCTTGAGCCGCGATATATAA
Organism: Pseudomonadota bacterium; assembly: GCA_023430315.1. Lineage (GTDB taxonomy): Bacteria > Pseudomonadota > Alphaproteobacteria > Rhizobiales > Hyphomicrobiaceae. The sequence continues at coordinate 1,200 of JAEZAW010000388.1, forward strand.
GCACCCTGGTCGGCGAATGCCTTGCGCGCGACACCTGTCTCCACGGCGGCCCTTGCCACGGCCGGCGGGACGGACGTCATGAGGCGCGGATCGAACGGCGCCGGAATGATGTACTCGGGTCCGAACGTCGGCCGGCGCCCGTAGAGCGCGGCGGCCACCTGGTCCGGCACTTCCTCCCGCGCCAGCTCCGCAAGCGCACGCGCCGCCGCGATCTTCATCTCGGTATTGATCTCGCGCGCCCTGACGTCGAGCGCGCCGCGGAAGATGAAGGGAAAGCCGAGCACGTTGTTGATCTGGTTCGGGTAGTCCGAGCGGCCCGTCGCGACGATCGCATCGGGGCGCACGGCGTGCACGTCCTCAGGCGTGATCTCAGGAATGGGATTGGCCATGGCGAAGATGATCGGCTTCGGCGCCATGCTCTTGACCATGGCCTGCGTGATCGCACCCTTTGCCGAGAGGCCGAAGACGGCATCGGCGCCCTTCATCGCGTCAGCCAGCGTTCGCGCCTTGGTGTTCACCGCATAGGTGGATTTCCACTGGTTCATGCCGTCCTTGCGGCCCTGATAGATCACGCCCTTGGTATCGCAGAGCAGGACGTTCTCGCGGGGCATACCCATGGCCACGAGCAGATCGAGGCAGGCGATGCCGGCCGAACCGGCGCCGTTCACGACAAGCTTGAATGTCGAGATGTTGCGGCCTGTCAGCTCCAGCGCATTGATCAGGCCGGCAGCGGCGATGATGGCCGTGCCGTGCTGGTCGTCGTGGAAGACCGGAATGTCGAGCAGTTCCTTGAGCCGCTCCTCGATGACGAAGCAGTCCGGCGCCTTGATGTCCTCGAGATTGATGCCGCCGAAGCTCGGGCCGAGATAGCGCACGGCATTGATGAAGGCATCGACATCCTGCGTGTCGACGAGCAGATCCATGGCGTCGATGTCGGCAAAGCGCTTGAAGAGCGCGCCCTTGCCTTCCATGACCGGCTTCGATGCCTGCGCGCCGAGATTGCCGAGCCCGAGGATGGCCGTGCCGTTCGAGACCACGGCCACGAGATTGCCCTTGTTCGTGTAGTCATAGGCGAGCGATTTGTCCTCAGCGATCGCGAGCACCGGCACGGCAACGCCGGGCGAATAAGCGAGCGACAGATCGCGCTGAGTGGTCAGCGGCTTGGTCGGCGTGATCTCGAGCTTGCCGGGCTTGCCCTCGGCGTGGAAGCGGAGCGCGTCGTCGGCGGTGAACGTGAATTTGGTGGCAGGCGTATCTGCAGCCATGAGGTCGTTTCCCCGTCTTATTGGTCGTCCGCGCGCGGTCCGGAGGCCCTCAGACCATTGCGCGGCGCACTCAATGCTTTGATTTCTCTTTGACGATAAGCCGCGCCTAGCCTGTGCACAACTCGCCACTTGCCTCGCACTGCACCATGCGCCATGTGGACGGGCGGGAGGCGAACGGGGGTTCCACCTGAATGGCAAGGCGCGCAAAGGGCGGCGAGACCGAGAACGACGGGCAGGATACCGCGCCGCCGAACGCGGAGGAGGCGCGCGCGCCGGTCGGCGACGTCACGCCATCCATGGCGCAGTTCCTGGAGATCAAAGCAGCCAATCCGGACAGCATTCTCTGGTATCGGATGGGCGATTTCTACGAGCTGTTCTTCGACGATGCCGTCGTCGCCTCGCAGGCCCTCGGCATTGTGCTAACCAAACGCGGCAAGCATCTCGGCCAGGACATTCCCATGTGCGGCGTGCCCGTGCACCGCGCCGACGAATATCTGCAGCGCCTCATCCGAAAGGGATTCAGGGTTGCAGTGTGCGAGCAGCTCGAGGACCCTGCGGAAGCACGAAAGCGCGGCTCGAAGGCGGTCGTGAGGCGCGATGTCGTGCGCCTCGTGACGCCGGGTACGTTAACCGAGGACACGCTTCTCGACGCGCGCGCACGCAACTACCTCACGGCGCTGTTCGCGCCGGCAGCCACGGCGGACGCCGCGCTCGGCATCGCATCGCTCGACATTTCGACGGGTGAGTTCGAGATCGCGAGCGTGCCGGCGGCGGACCTCGCCGGCGAGTTGGTCCGCCTGGCGCCCGGCGAGATCTTGCTGCCCGACCGGCTCATGGACGACAAGACCATTGCCGCCTGCGCCCACCACACGGGCAGCGCGCTGACACCGCTCGCGACCTCCTTCTTCGACAGCATGGGCGGGGAGCGGACGTTGCGCGAACGCCTCGGCGTCGCGGAGCTCGACGGCTTCGGCACGTTCTCGCGCACGGAGCTCGCAGCCGTCGGCGCGCTGCTCAAGTATGTTGACCTCACGCAGATCGGCGCGCGGCCGGTGCTGCGCCCGCCACGGCGGACGGGACCGGCGACGACGCTGGTCATCGACGCGGCGACGCGGAACAGCCTGGAACTGCTCCGCTCGACGCGGGGCGAGCGCGAGGGGAGCCTGCTCTCGGCCATGGACCGCACCGTAACAGGTCCTGGTGCGCGAGAGCTGGCCAATCGGCTGGCAAGTCCGCTGCGCGACGCGGCAAAGATCGGTGCGCGCCTCGACGCCATTGCCTTCCTCCTTGCCGAGCCGCAGGCGCGCGAGGCCTTGCGCGAGGCCCTGAAGGGCGCGCCCGATATTGCGCGGGCAACGTCGCGGTTGGCTCTCGGTCGCGGTGATCCGCGTGATCTGGCGGCTGTGCGCGACGCGCTCGCGGCAGCGAAGCAGTGCGGGGCGATCCTGGGAGCAGCTGGGGGTGCCATCGGCCTTCCCTCCGAGCTCGCACGCGCCGTAGAGAATCTCGGCAGCGGGCAGGACACGCTGGCCGACCTGCTCGCGCGCGCGCTCGTCGACACGCCAGGGCATCAGCGCCGCGAAGGCGGTTTCGTCCGGGCAGGCTTCCGCGCCGATCTCGACGAGGCCCAGGCGCTGCGTGACGACAGCCGCCGCGTCATGACCACGCTCGAAGCCAACTACATCGAGCAGACGGGCATCAAAACGCTGAAGGTGCGCCATAACAATATTCTTGGTTTCTTCATCGAGGTTGGTGCCCAGGGTGCGCGCCCGATGCTGGCAGCGCCGCTCTCCGAGACCTTCACGCATCGCCAGACCATGGCCAATGCCGTTCGCTTCACGACGATCGAGCTGGTCGAGGTCGAAGGACGCATTGCCGGCGCTGCCGAGCGCGCACTGGCTATCGAGCAGGAAGTGTTCAACGACCTTGCCCGCGCCATCGCCGCCGAGGAGCAGGCACTGGCAAAGCTCGCCGAAGCGCTCGCCGAGATCGATGTGGCGGCAGGCCTCGCCGAGCTGGCGGAAGAGGAGAACTACGTCCGACCCGAGTTGGATGAGACCACATCGCTCCTCATCGAAGGCGGCCGCCACCCGGTCGTCGAGCAGGCACTTCGCGCCGCCAAGGCCGGTCCCTTCGTCGAGAACGACTGCGTGCTCGGCAACGAGCGGACAGCACAGACCGGCTTCGACGAAGCTGCATCGGGACGCATCTGGCTGGTCACAGGTCCGAACATGGCCGGCAAGTCGACCTTCCTGCGCCAGAATGCGCTGATCACCGTCCTCGCGCAGATGGGTGCGTTCGTGCCGGCGCGGCGCGCGCGCATCGGCATTGTCGACCGCCTGTTCTCGCGCGTCGGAGCGGCGGACGACCTCGCGCGCGGCCGCTCGACCTTCATGGTCGAGATGATCGAGACGGCGGCCATTCTCAATCAGGCCGGCGAGAGAAGCCTCGTCATTCTCGACGAGATCGGCCGCGGCACCGCAACCTTCGACGGCCTCTCCATTGCCTGGGCGACCGTCGAGTACCTTCACGACGTTTGCCGCTGCCGCGCGCTCTTTGCGACGCACTATCACGAGCTGACGGCGCTCTCCAGTCGCCTCGCCGAGGTCGCCAACGCCACCATTGAAGTCAAAGAGTGGAACGACGAGATCGTCTTCCTGCACAAGGTGCGCGCCGGTGCCGCCGACCGCAGCTACGGCATTCAGGTTGCCAAGCTCGCGGGGCTCCCCGGCCATGTCATCTCGCGCGCAGGAGAGGTGCTGGCGCTGCTCGAGAAGACTGACCGGCGTTCGGATGGCGCCGCGCCGGCCCTCGACGATCTGCCGCTCTTTGCGGCTTCGCGGCCGACTTCACCAGCCACGCGTACTCAGGGGCCGAGCCCCCTCGACGCGGCCGTTGCCGCCCTCAATCCGGATGACATGAGCCCAAAGGAGGCGCTCGAAGCGCTTTACCGTATCAAGCAGATGCTGGGCCGCTGAGCGAGGTACGCGAGACCCGAGCCGCGCTCTGCGGTGACGTGGTTCATCATCAGACCATCCGAGCAAAGAGGGCTGCGGCGAGCCCGATAACGACGGTGCTGGTAACCACCAGCATGCGATCGATGCGGCGGATGTACTCATCGGCAGTGATGGCGCGGGCGGGCTTGCGCATGGCACTCTCCAGGGGCATCGAGGGCTTGCCCGGTACGCCTGCACACCGCCGGGCCACGCTTCTGTTGTGCCAAACGCGGAGGCCGGACCGCTGTTTCCGCGGGAACAGGGTAATGCACAGCCCGTTGCGCCCGGGCCTCAATTCAGGCCGAGTTTCCCATCGGGGGCGCTGACGCCGCACCTGCCGCCCCTGCCTATTCCCGGCGGGGGCGAAATACGCTATGCCCGGCCTACGAGTTGTATGATGAAGGCGCCCGGACGATTCGGGCGCCCCCGGCGTGGCCGTGGGATCATGGCCCGCCGCGAGAGCGGACAGCATGGACACACTGGTCAAGGACGCGCTGGCCCCCAAGCGGGAATCCCACCGGCTGCCCGATCCGCCGTATTTCGATCCGGTCGCGCTTCGCCGCGAGCTGACGGCCATTTTCCGCGCCCACGACGAGAGCGCTGAAGCGGCGCGCCCGGTCATCGTCGAGCGCCTGCGCGGCCTCATGACCGATGCGCGCGAGGAGGCTCATGCCCGGCTCCTGCGCGACGGCAAAGGGCGCCGCTGTGCAGAGGGCCTCTCGACGTTCATGGATGAGTTGATTGCACTCATCTTCGATTACACGCGCGCCCACGTCTACCGCAGCAACAACCCTGCCGACACCGAGCGCCTGACCATCGTCGCTACGGGTGGTTACGGCCGCGCCATGCTGGCCCCGGGCTCGGACATCGATCTACTCTTCCTGCTTCCCTACAAGCAGACGCCCTGGGGCGAGAGCGTCGTCGAGTACATCCTCTATATACTCTGGGACCTGCGCCTGAAGGTCGGCCACGCGACGCGTACCGTCGATCAGTGCCTGCAGCTCGGGCGCGCCGACGTGACTATCTGCACGGCGCTGCTCGATGCGCGCTACATCCTCGGTGACCGGCCGCTTTTCGACGAGCTCGTACGCCGCTTCAGCAGCGAGGTGGTCAAAGGCGGCGAGCGCGCCTTCATCGAGGCCAAGCTCGCCGAGCGCGACAGCCGCCACAAGCGCGCCGGCGCCTCGCGCTATCGCGTCGAGCCGAACATCAAGGACGGCAAGGGGGGCTTGCGCGACCTGCACACGCTTTACTGGCTCGCCAAATACATGGCCGGCGGACCGAGCGTCGGCGACCCGATCGTGCCCCCGATCTTTACGGCCGAGGAAGCGGCGACGTTCCGGCGCTGCGAGGACTTTCTCTGGACCATACGCTGCCACCTCCACTTTCTGACGGGCCGGCCCGAGGAACGGTTGACTTTCGAGTATCAACCGCAGCTCGCCGAGATCCTCGGCTATGCGAGCCGCCTCGGCCTCAAGGCCGTCGAGCGCTTCATGAAGCACTACTTCATGATCGCGAAGGACGTCGGTGACCTGACGACGATCCTGTGCTCGTGGCTCGAGGTGCAGCAGCTCAAGCTCTCGCCGGCGCTCGATGCGCTCTTCGATCCCATGGGCTGGCGTATGCGCCGGCGCGTGCGCCGCACGACCGCTTTCCGCATCGACAACGGTCGCCTCAATGTGGCCGATCCGGAAGTCTTCAAACGCGACCCCGTCAACCTGCTCCGCTACTTCGCGCAGGTGGAGGCGACGGGCTCACTGCTGCACCCGCAGGCCATTCGCCTCATCCGGCAGTCGCTGCGCCTGATCGACGACGGCCTGCGCAATGACCCGGAAGCAAACCGCATCATGCTCGGCCTCATGACCGCGCGCGGCACGCCCGAGCTGACGCTGCGGCGCATGAACGAAGCCGGCGTGCTCGGTCGTATGATCCCCGAGTTCGGCCGCGTCGTCGCGATGATGCAGTTCAATCTCTACCACCACTACACGGTGGACGAGCATCTCATCCGCACGGTCGGTGTCGTCTCCGAGATCGAGCGCGGCGAAAGCGCGGACAAGCATCCGCTCTCCCACAATATCTTCAAAGCGATCATCAATCGCCGCGTACTCTATGTGACGGCTTTCCTCCACGACATCGGCAAGGGTCGCGCCGAGGACCATTCGAAACTCGGCGCCCGCATCGCGCGCAAGGTCTGCCCGCGCCTCGGCCTCAGCGATGCCGAGACGGAGCTCGTCGCCTGGCTCATCGAGAACCACCTGCTCATGAGCAATATCGCGCAGAGCCGCGACATCGCCGACCCGAAGACGATCCGCGATTTTGCCGACACCATGCAGAGCGTCGAGCGCCTGCGCCTGCTGCTGTTGCTGACGGTCGCCGATATTCGTGCCGTTGGACCCAATACCTGGAATGGCTGGAAGGGCCAGCTTCTGCGCTCCCTCTACTATGCGACGGAGCCGCTGCTTTCGGGGGCTTACGAGCCGGTTGCGCTCAGCGAGCGTGTCGATTCTGCTGTCGAGGCCTTCCGCCAGGAGATCAAGGATAAGCCAGCCGAGCAGGTACAGGCCTTCATCGATCGCCAGTACGACGACTACTGGATCAAGACGTCACTGCCCAAGCAGGTCGAACACATGAACCTCATGTCGCGCACGGACGCGGCGGGCAAGCAGTTCGGCACCAGCTTTACGACGAATGCCTTCACCGCCGTCTCCGAGCTTTCACTGGTCGCGCCGAACCATCCGCGCGTGCTCTCGCTCTTCGCGGGCGCGTGCGCGGCGGCGGGTGCCAATATCGTCGGCGCCTACATTACCTCGACGAGGGACGGCTTCGCCCTCGACACGTTCCTCCTCCAGCGCGCTTTCGAGCACGAGGACGATGAGCGGCGGCGGGCGACGCGCATTGCCGGCACCATCGAGAAGCTTCTGCGCGGCGAAGTGCGGCTCAGATCGCTTATGGCCAAGAAGGCTGCGATGCCTTCGATCATGGATACGTTCACGGTCGAGCCGGAGGTTGTCATCGACAATGTCGTTTCCGATCATTTCACCGTCATCGAGGTCTCGGGTCTCGACAGACCCGGCCTGCTCTACGACGTCACCACGGCGCTCTCCGACCTCAATCTCGACATCAATTCCGCGCACATCACGACCTTCGGCGAGAAGGCCGTGGATACGTTCTATGTCACCGACCTCACCCGCAAGAAGATCACCTCACCCCAGCGCCAGGAAGCCATTCGGGCGCGCTTGATCGACGTGCTCGCCGGCGATCATTCGACCTGAGCACGCCCCGCCCGACTGGACGCAACCTGGCCCTCACATGAGACTCTACAGAGCCTTCGCGACGGTCGGCGGTCTCAGCATGGTGAGCCGTGTCCTCGGCTTCCTGCGCGACATCCTGATCGCCGCCGTGCTCGGCACGGGCATGATCGCCGACGCCTTCATCGTTGCCTTCCGGATGCCGAACCTCTTCCGGCGCCTCTTTGCCGAAGGCGCCTTCAATGCGGCCTTCGTGCCCCTCTTCGCTAAGCGCCTCGAAACTGACGGGAACGATGCGGCCCGCTCGTTCGCCGAAGAGGCCATGGCCGGCCTGTTCGCGGTGCTGCTCATTGTTACCGCGATTGCGCAGATCGCCATGCCATGGCTGGTGCTGGGCCTCGCGCCCGGCTTTGCCAGCGATCCCGAGAAGCTCGACCTCGCGACTGCGCTAACGCGGATCGCTTTCCCCTATCTCATGTGCATGTCGCTCGTCGCGCTGCTCTCGGGCTTGCTCAATTCCCTGCATCGCTACATTGCGGCCGCCGCCGCGCCGATCGTGCTCAATGCCGTGCTCGTCACCGTCATGCTCTTCGCGCACTGGCGCGGCTACAGCAATGACGAGGCCGCCGGTTATCTGCTCGTGTGGGGTGTTTTCGCCGCGGGCATCCTGCAGCTCGCCATGCTCTGGATTGCGGCCAAGCGTGCCGGCTTCGCGTTGCGCCTGCGCCTGCCGCGCATGACGGATGGCGTGCGCCGCCTCGTGGCGCTCGGCATTCCCGGCTTGATTGCGGGCGGCATCACGCAGATCAACATCGTCGTCGGCACCATCATCGCCTCGCTCGAGGCCAGTGCCGTCGCCTATCTCTACTATGCCGCCCGGCTCTATCAGCTCCCCCTCGGCATTGTCGGCGTCGCCATCGGCGTCGTGCTGCTGCCCGACCTCTCGCGCCATCTCGGCGCCGGCAACCACACCGCGGCCATGGACAGCCAGAACCGCAGCATGGAGTTCGCCCTGCTGCTCACGCTGCCGGCCGCCGTAGCGCTTCTCGTTGCCGCCGAACCCATCATCCGCGTGCTCTTCGAGCGCGGCGCCTTCACACACGACGATACGCTCGCGACCGCCTGGGCGCTCGCCGCCTTCGCCATCGGACTTCCGGCCTTCGTGCTCATCAAGGTCCTGCAGCCCGGCTTCTTCGCCAATGAGGACACGAAGACGCCCATGCGCTACGCCGGCGTCAATCTCGTGCTCAATGCCCTGGGTTCGCTCGTGCTGTTCTTCGCCTTCAAGGCCGCAGGCTTCATGCCGCACGTCGGCATCGCGCTCGCGACCTCCATCGCGGCCTGGGTCAATGCCTTCCTGCTCTGGGGTACGCTCAAGAAGCACGGCCATTTCATCGCCGACAGCCGTCTCGCCCGGAACCTGCCGCTCATCGCGCTGGCAAGCGTGGTCATGGGCGTAGGCGTCGTCGCGGCGGACTACGTGCTGGAGCCCTGGATGCAATCAGCGTCCGGGCTCGCAAAGCAAGCAAGCGCGCTCGCCGTGCTCGTCACATTCGGCGCCGTGCTGTTTGGCGGAATCATTCTAGCGACCGGTGTCATGACGCCCGCCCAGTTCAAACGCAAGATGCAGCGTTGATCTTCGCGCCTGCGGCGCGACGGGGCGTTAGGCCCGGGGCCCCAACGGGGGGGCGGCCCCCCCCC
>JAEZAW010000027.1 GCA_023430315.1 Pseudomonadota bacterium
AGGAGGTCGCGCACGGCATCGCCGAGAAGATTCGTTCCAAAGACTGCGAGCGAGATCGCAATTCCGGGGAAGATGACGAGCCAGGGCGCGGTGCGCACGTACTCGGCAGCGGACTCCGACAGCATCCGGCCCCAGGATGGATGAGGCTCGGGAATGCCGAGGCCGAGGAACGAGAGCGAGGCCTCCGTCAGAATGGCCGAGCCGAGCTGAGCCGTGGCGAGCACGATCAGCGGCGCCACCGTATTCGGCAGCACATGCCGCACGGCGATCTTCCACTCGCTCATGCCGACGGCGCGCGCCGCCTCGACATAGGGCATTTCCCTGAGCGCCAACGTATTCGAGCGTATGACGCGCGCCACATTCGGAATGATCGGGATGGAGATCGCGATGACCGTGTTGGTGAGTGACGGCCCGAGCGAGGCTGCCATCAGCAGTGCCATGACGAGCAGCGGAAGCGCCTGCAGGATATCCATGAGGCGCTGCGTCAGCAGATCGAGCCAGCCGCCGAAGTAGCCGGACATGAGGCCGATGAACACGCCGAAGAAGCAGCCGAGCACCGTCGAGCCGATGCCGACGGCGAGCGAGATGCGGGCGCCGTACACGATGCGGCTCCACATGTCGCGGCCCATGAAGTCGGCGCCGAGAATATGGTCCGGACCAGGCCGCGCAAGCGAGGCGCGGGAATTCGTCGTGGTCGGGTCATAGGCCGTGAGATAGCCCGCGAAGAGGGCCGTTAGCACGAACAGAAGCACGATGACTGCGCCTGCCGCACCGAGCGGATAGCGACGGGCAAGATGCAGGCTCGTGCCCCAGAACCCGCTGACGCCGGCGCCCGCTCGGGCCAATTCCGCCTTGTGGTCTATGGTTGCCATGGCTTGCCTCAGCCTTCGTACTTGATGCGCGGATCGAGAACGACGTACGCCATGTCGACGATGAAATTCACGACGACTGTGACGACGGCGATCAGCATTACGAGGTTCTGGACGATCGGATAGTCGCGCCAGCGGATCGCCTCGACCAGGAAGCGGGCGACGCCCGGGATGTTGAAGACCGTCTCCGTAACGATCAGCCCGCCAATGAGGAAGGCCGCCTCGATGCCGATGATGGTGACGACAGGCAGCACCGCATTGCGCAGCGCGTGGTCGTAGTTGACCGAGCGCGTTGTCGCACCTTTCGCGCGTGCCGTGCGGATGTAGTCCTGACGGAGCACCTCGAGCATGGATGACCGCGTGAGGCGCATGATCAGGGCCGATGCGCGGAAACCGACCGCGGCCGCCGGAATGCTGAGCAGCCAGAGCTCCTGCCAGAAGTTGCGTTGCGCATCGGAGTAGATGGGAATCCAGCCCGTGTACTGGACAAAGGCCATGAGGATGAGCAGCCCGAGCCAGAACGAGGGCAGTGACAGGCCCGACAGGCTCACCACGCGCAGGAAGTAGTCGAGGCCCGTATTCTGGCGGACGGCGCTGATGACGCCGAGCGGCACGCCGAAGAGCACCGAGAAGAAGAGCGCGAGCGCGGCGAGCTTGGCCGTCACCGGAATGCGCGGCAGAATCTCGTCGAGCGCCGGCTTCTCGGAAACATAGGAGTAGCCGAGATCACCTTTCATCATACTGGTGATCCAGGTCACGTACTGCTGCACGATCGGCTTGTCGAGGCCGAGCTCGGCTTCGAGCCGCTTCTTGTCGTCGGGGTTCACCATCCCCGCCGAGTCGAAGAGGATGTCGACGATATTCCCCGGAACGACGCGGAGCATGACGAAGATCAGCACCGACATCCCGAACAGCGTCAGGATCATGAGCAGAAATCGCCGGATCATATAGGCACCCACGGGAGCCTCCTTCAGGTCGTCAGGAACATCGGTTGAAGTGCTTGCCGGAGGCGGCGGCGTTTCACCGCCGCTTCCGCTCGAGGTCCTGTCGCAGCAGGACCGGGTAAGCTTCAGCGCGACAGGGAGCCGTGTTCCCTGCCGCGCCCGTCCTCAGGCATCAGGCCTCACTTGTCGAGCCAGACGTCCTCGAGGCGCCAGTTGTTGTAGATCGAGTTCTCGTGGCCGACGAAACCCTTCACGTGCGGCCACCAGCAAGTCGCAGCGCGATCGTGGTAGATGACCGGGCGCGCGAGATCGTCATTGAGAATCTGCTCGATCTTCCACACGACCTTTTTGCGCTCCGCAACGTCGGTGATCGTCGACTGTTGATCGACCAGCTTCTCGACTTCCGGATTGCAGTAGTTCGTGTAGTTGCGCTCGGACTTGCACGCGTAGTTCTCGACCAAGTTGGCATCCGGATCGTCAACCGCGACGCCGGTCAGGTTCATGCCGACCTGATAATCCTTACGCGCGACTTTCGCGTGCCAAAGCGGCGTATCGACCACCTCGAGCTCGCCTTCCATATGGATCTGCTTGAGCTGATCGATCAGGATCACCGCAGGATCGCGATAGATGGCGATGTTTCGGGTTGCGATCTTCACCTTCAACGGATTCGAGGCGCTGTAGCCGAGCCCCTCCATGATCTTGCGGCCCTCGGCGCGATTCTTGGCGATATCGCCCGTATAACCGGTCATCTTCGCCAGCTCCTCCGGGGGCATACCCCAGGCACCTTCGGGCAACGGCAGCATTGCGCCACCGATGTCGCCCTTTCCTTCCGTCAGGATATCGATGAAGGCCTTGCGGTCGAGCGCCAGCGCCATCGCCTTGCGGACTTGGGGGTTGTCGAACGGCGCCGCGTCCCGATTGACGATCAGGTTGCGATGCACGTACTGCGGCTTGGTCTCGCAGATCGCCTTCGGCGCCTGCTTCTCCATATCCTTCAGCAGCGGGATGGTGATGTCCTGCGAGAAGGTCATGTCGAACTCGCCGGCCTGGAACGCGAGGATGCGCGTCGATCGGTTCGTGATGATCCGCATCTCGATCGCGTCGACGAGGGGCTTGCCCTTCTTGAAGTAGTCCGGGTTCTTGGTCAGGCGAATGATCTCATTGCCCTTGAACTCGGCGAACTTGAAGGGGCCCGTGCCAACCGGCTTCGTGCGCATGTCGGCAGGATTCACGTGGCACGAATAGATCGGCGTGTAGCCTGATGCCAGCAAGGCCAGGAATGCCGCCTGCGGCTTCTCGAGCACGAATGTCGCCTCGAGCGGGCCGTTGGTCGTGACCTCCTTGAGATTGCGGAACCAAATGGCGCGCGGGTTCTTGCGCAGGCGCTGCTTGCCCTTGCCCTGCAGCATCTCGAACGTGCACTTGACGTCTTCCGAAGTGAACGGCTTGCCGTCGTGCCACTTCACGCCTTGGTTCAGCTTGAACGTCAGCTTCGTTTTGCTGTCATCCCAGGCCCAGCTCGTCGCGAGATCCGCGACGATCGTGTCCATGTTGTTCTGCTTCTTCTGCTGATCATAGACAACGAGGTTGTTGTAGATCGCCATGAACGGCAGCTGCGTCGATACCGTCGCCTCCTCGTGGATCGAGGCGCTTGCCGGCGTATCGCGATGATAGATGCGGAGCGTGCCACCGGGCTTCTGAGCGAACGCCGTACCAACGTCGCCTATGCCGACGGCAAGCCCCAGGGCCGCCGTCGCGTACCAAACCGCTTTCATGCGCTTCCTCCTTTATGTTTCCCTATCGGCACCACGTTGGATGCCGACCGCCTTCGTATTCCATCATGCGCCGGAAGGTCTGGTTCCTAGGGCTCGTGGCCGAGTTCGGCCCGATTGCACCCTTCGGTTTCCATTTCCAGTCCCGATAAATCCGGGCGCCTGCGTTTCGTCTCCTATGTCCGTTTCAGCGATTGAAGCACTTCGCCCCGAAAGGGCGGGCTGTTGAGCGAGCAGGCTAGTCGCTCACCGATCCACGATCAATGCTTCATGTCATAGTGAACGCCGCCACGGCTCAATCGCCCGAACGAAGCAGCGCGCCGCCATCCACGGGAAGAGCCACCCCGGTGATGAAGCTCGCTTCGTCCGACGCCAGGAAGAGCGCGGCATTAGCCACGTCCCACCCCGTGCCCATGGTCTTTCGCAGTGGCACACGGGCATTGCGCGTTGCCACAACCTCGGCGCGCGACTGCCCCCAAACGCGGGACCGCGTGTCGACGGCCATCGGCGTATCCATGAGCCCCGGCAGGATGATGTTGGCGCGCACGCCGTATTCGGCATTGTGACGCGCGATCTGCTCGGTATAGGCGATCATGCCGGCCTTGGTCGTCTTGTAGGCGACCGTGGCGTAGCTCGACGACAGGGCGGCAACGGACGAGATCGACAGGATCGAGCCCGAGCGCTGCTCGCGCATGATCGGCAGCGCGTGCTTGCAGGCCATGATGAAGCCGCGCAGGTTGATCGCGTTTACCTTGTCGAAGGCTTCCTCGGTGATCTCGAGAGGTGACTTGTCGCCGCCGCCAAGCGATACGCCGACGTTGTAATGCAGCGTGTCGAGGCGTCCCCAGCGCTTCACGGCCTCGTCGACGGCCGCCTTCATCTCGGCGTCCTTCGTCACGTCGGCCTTGAATCCCGCCGCAGTGCCGCCCGCCTCATTGATGATCTTCGCCGTCTCCTCCGCCGACTCGAAGCGGTTGTCGACGCAGAGGACCTTCGCGCCTTCGCGGGCGAAGACGATGGCCGTCGCGCGGCCGTTGCCCATGCCCTCGCCGGGGCTCTGGCCAGCGCCGATGATGACCGTAACCTTATCCTTCATCCGCATGGATGCACTCCTTCAGGCCCGCGGCGCGGGAAAGGGATATTTCTCAAGGTATTTCTGATAGTCAGGCTCGACATCTATTTCGAGGCTCGCCAGAACGCGCACGACCGCGTTGTAGAACGCGATCGTCATGACGAGATCGATCATGTGCTCATTGGAGAGGTGCTTGCGCAGCGCATCGAACGTCGGACGGCTGACTGCGCCATCGTTCGTCGCCTCGCGCGCAGCCAGCAGAACGAGCCGCTCGAGTGCGCCGAGTGACGTCGCTTTACCCGCAGTGTCGTCGATAAGCGCCTGAATGTCCGCGTCGCTCACACCGAACTCATAGCCGAGCTTGATGTGGTGCGACCACTCGTAAGGCGAGCGCGCGAGCCAGCCGACCTGGAGGATCGCAAGCTCGCGAAGGCGCGAGTCGACCGTGCTCTTGTGACGAATGAAGTAACCGAGACCCTGGAAGGCACGCAGCGCATTCGGGCTGTTGACGAGCTGCTTGTAGAGCGTGATCTCGCGCTTCATGAGATCCTGGTTCTCAGGCGCGACATCAGCCTTCTCGATATAGGGCAGGCGGGCCATGGGCGTTTTTCCTCGGTGGGCCTTCTATTCGCTCTCGCTCTCACGCTCGGGCGCCTGGAGCGTGACGCCGCCATCCACGACCAGCGTGTGACCGGTGATGTAGCGGGCATGATCCGACATCAGGAAGCGCACCGCATTGCCGATGTCCCAGCCCGTTCCCTCGATGCCGAGAGAGGAGGCGCGGCGGCGATTGTCGCGCGCGGCGTCACTCATGCCCTTCGCATAGACCATCGGCGTGTAGACAGGGCCCGGCGCTATGCAATTGACGCGGATGCCGTCCTTGCCGTGATCGACGGCCATGGCGCGCGTCAGGCCGATGATTGCGGCCTTCGTCGCGGTGTAGATCGTGAGACCGCGCGGGCGGAGCGCCGAGATCGAGGAGACATTGACGATGGCGCCTCGGCCCGCCGTCTTGATCATGGCCGGAATGGCGTACTTCGCGGTGAGAAACATGACCTCGACATTGACCTGCATCATGCGCTGCCAGGTCTCT
>JAEZAW010000043.1 GCA_023430315.1 Pseudomonadota bacterium
GCCGAGGTCGGACCCGCCATGACGTGTGAAAGGTCGATGACGCGCATTCCCGTGAGAGGACCGCGGCGTTTGTGCTGTGACATGATGACTCCGTATTGTTCTTAGTCGTGTATCCAAGCCTGCCTGATCACGCAGACCCTCGCAAGCCCAGCTCCTGCTCGGCCGGCAGGGGGGCGAACAACGCTTCCACCGTCTCGTCGCTCAACTCCGCGAGCGTCGGTGGCTTCCAGCGTGGGTTCTTGTCCTTGTCGACGAGCAGCGCGCGCACGCCTTCGGAGAACTCGCCATCCTCGAAGAGGTGAATGCAGAGCCGCAGCTCGACGTTCAGGGCTTCCTCGAGCGATCCAAGCTTGCGCGACCGCCGCACAGCGGCGAGCGTCGCCGCGAGCGCCTTCGGCGAGCGCGTCAGCAGCGCCTCTCGTGTCTTGAGCGCCCACTCGCTCTCTTCCTGCGACAATGCTTCAATAATGGCCGGCACCGTGGGCTTCGAGAATGTACGCCCGACTTCTTCCGCGCGCTCGGCGAGATTGGAATGCGGCGGCGGCTCGCTGAAGCGCGCGATCAAGCTTTTCACATCTGCTGCGCGCGCCTCGCACAGAGCCCCGCGCAGCTCGCCGAGCTTGGCCGACTGCACGAAAACATCCGCGAAGCCGGAAAAGATCGTGCCCGCGCCATGCATGCGCTCACCGACAAGACCCAGATACTCGCCGAATGAATCCGGCGCACGTCCGAGCAGCCATGTGCCGCCGACATCGGGAATGAGCCCGATGGTAGTCTCCGGCATGGCAAGCTGCGAGCGTTCGGTAACGATGCGCGTGCCGCCCTGCACGTGCGCGGAAAGCCCGATACCGCCGCCCATGTCGATGCCGTCCATGATCGGCACGAAGGGCTTGGGATAGCGGTGAAGCAGGGCATTGAGCGCGTATTCCTCGCGCCAGAAAGCCAGCGCCTCATCGATCCCGCGAGTGCGCGAGTCATAGAGCCAGCGCACATCGCCGCCGGCGCAGAGGCCGCGCTCACCGGCACCGTCCAGGATCACGAGTTCGACGGCCGGATCGTCCTTCCACGCGAGCAGTGTCGGCCAGATGGCGCGGACCATGCCGAGCGTCAGCGCATTGAGCGCTTTCGGCCGGTTCAGCGTGATGCGTCCGGCCTTGCCCTCGATGCGGATCAGGACTTCGTCGTTCGTGGCGGTCATCTCGCCTCGCTCAGATCTTGGGCGCCGGGAACGCGCCACGTGCCTTCTCGAAAGCGCGGCCGATACGCAGTGCGAGTGCATCATCGAAGCGGCGGACGACGATCTGCATGCTCATGGGCAGCTTGCCCTTGCTGAGCGCCGTTGGGATGGCAAGGCCTGCAAGCGCGAGCAAATTCGCCCAGCGGGTAAAGTGCGCCATGGGCGCCTTCGTCTCGTCGACCTCGGCAACAGGAAAGGCCGGGAAGGGGATCGTCGGCAGGATGATGGCATCGAGACGGTCCATGGCCGAGAGGAAGCCATCGATCGACTTCTTCCGCTCCGACATCACATCGAGATAGTCGGCAGCGGAGATCGACTTGCCGCCGAGGAAGCGCGCACGGATCGGATTGGCCATGCCGGACTTCGCATCGTCGACGTGACGGCGCCAGTTCGCATAGCCCTCAGATGCGATGATGATGCCCGTCGCTCGGGTGAAGCTGTCGAAGGACTGCGGCATCTTGAAGGGCTCTACGCGCGCGCCGAGCTTCTCGAGCGTCGCGGCGGCCTTGGCGAGATCGGCTCGGACCTCCTCGGTCGTGAGCGTAAGATCTTCATCGACCACGCGGCCGATGCGCAGGCCTGCGATGCCTTTCTCCAGATCGCGCAGCGGATCGATCGCGCGGAAGTCCTCGGTCGATGGGTCCTCCGGATCATGTCCGAGCATGGCGGCGAACATGCGTGCGGTGGTCGTCACGTCCTGGGCGAGCGGTCCCGCCGTATCGAGTGTCTGCGAGAGTGGTGCGATCCCTGAGCGACCGATCAGCCCGATCGAAGTTTTCAGGCCGACGCAGCCGCAGAGCGCGGCTGGAATGCGCACAGATCCGCCGGTGTCGGTGCCAAGTCCGCCCGGCAACACGCCCGCGCCGACGATCGAGCCCGTGCCGCTCGACGAGCCGCCGGGGATGCGGTGCACCTTGAGATCCCACGGGTTCCACGGCGTGCCGACGGTCTCGTTCGTGCCGTGGCCGCCGAAGGCATATTCGACCGTGTGCGTCTTGCCCACCACGATGGCGCCGGCAGTGCGCAGTTTGGTCACGACATGCGCGTCCCGCGTCGCCGGCTCTGCCTGCTTGCGCGTCAGCGATCCACAGCCGGAAACGAGCCCTTCGACATCGGCAATGTCCTTGATGCCGACCGGCATTCCGTGAAGCAGCCCGTGTGCCGCGCCTTCGGACGTCCGCACATCGGCGAGGCGCGCCTCGGCGAGCGCGCTCTCGCGCGTGATCTGCGTGAGCGCGTGGAGCTTCTTGTTGGCCGCTTCTGTTGCGTCGAGCGTCTTCTCGACGGCGGCAGTGATCGCACCGGCGGCGGCTTTCGGGGACTTGGACATGGGGCTCACGGCTCCGGTTCGTGATGCTGGCGGATGGCCGAGCCTATCACTCCCCGCGCGGCGGGCGCGAGGGCTCATGGTGCAGGGGCGACCTGCATCCAAGCGCGATCTTCAAAATTTCAGAGAAAGACGGCAGTCCTGGGTGTTGCGGGCAGCCACGTCGTTTACGATGTCGGTAGCCTGCACTGCTCGTCCGCCGGCAGGGGATCGCAGTCACGCTCGCGCGCGCAGGTGCGCAGCGCCGTCTTGGTCTCGGCATTGTAGATGCCGTCCATCTGCCCACGGTAAAGCCCGCGCTCGGCGAGGCCGCACTGATAGAGCTTGACCATGCGCTCGCCACCGAGGTGGACGGCCATCTCGTAGTCGCGGATAGCCCCTTCGGGGTTGCCCATGAGCTGGCGGATGTGGGCGCGTGTGTCCCAGGAGTGCTCGCTGTCGGGATTGAGCAGCAGCGAGCGCTCGACATCGGGTAGTCCATCAGGGCCGCGACCGGAGCGGAAGTGAGCCCATGCGCGGTTATTGAGAGCCGAGGGCGAATTGGGATTGATGGCGAGAGCGGCGTCGTAGTCCTGGATGGCGCGATCGAGCAGGCCTTTGATGGCCAGCGCGAGACCGCGAATCGCGAGCGCGTTGCTGCGCTCGAGGGGCGGCGTCGCGGGATTGTCGATGATGATCGAGCAGCCGAGGATGCGCCGCTCGTTGTCGTCGCTCAGGCAGTCGGCCGCATTGCTGTCCGCCCGTGCTGCAGAGGCGGCCGCGACGGCAAGCCAGAGGGCGGCGATGATCCTGCCTGCTTGCTTCATTCAGTGCTCCCGCGGTGCGGTGTAGTGGCTTTCGCCGGCCAGCCGGCGCCGATGTTCAACAGCACTACGACACAAGTATGTCCAGGGTTCATGACTGGGCTGCGCTATCTGGTCCCGCCCATCCCACGAGTTATGCGAGATTGTGAGGGACTCAACCTGCGCGGTTGTCAGGGACCTCCACGTCGAGGTCCAGAACGAGGAAGCTCCACGATTTGCCGTGGCTGTCGAGGCCGAGCGAGGTATTCACGCCACCTTCGAGCGCATCCTGCATAACGAAGTTCAGGCCGTGCAGATGATCGAGCGTATAGCGCTTGATGGCGCCCTGAATGAGGGCCGGATAGGCCGCTTTGATGCGTTCGGGCGTGAGCTGCTCCTTGAGCAGAGAATAGTGACCCGGATCATATACCCAGACGGACACGTTCGACGTATTGCCTTTGTCGCCGGCGCGCGCGTGCGCGATCTCGTGCAGCTTGATGCGGCGGGTCATGCGCGGAGCACCTTCACGGTGGGGCGGACGGCGTCGCGGTCGATGAGCGCCGAATGCGTGATGACGCTCGGCGTGATCTGGCCGCGGTAGCCGCCGCCCGCTGCCGGTCCGCAGCACAGCAGGGATTCGACCTCCCAGAGCATGGTCGCGACATCGTCACGATTGGCCGAGCGCATGGCGGTGTGCACGCGTACGTCGGCGCTTTCTGCACGGGGGCCGTGCGCTGTCGCGTGTAGCGAATTGATGCCGATGAGGTCGATGCGGAGCGCCTCGAAGCCGGGACGGTGTGCGAGACGTTCACGCAGGATGTCGCGCGCGAGCGCCGCGCGTGCCGTCGCGTTCGGCCCTGCGTAGCTCACGCCCGCCTCGCCGAAGAAGCCGCCGTCGAAGCCGACCGTGACCTTGAGCTTGTCGGGCCGCTTGTGACCGCTGCCGTTCGCCACCGCCACGCGATCGCGCCCGGCTTCCTGCACCGTGGCGCGGCTGAAGTCGGCCGTCACGTCCGGCGTAAGATAGGCGGCGGGGTCGTGCACCTCGTACATGAGCTGCTCTTTGACCGTACGCGGGGTCACCATGCCGCCAGCATCGGCGAGCTTGGTGATGACGCAGTTTCCGCGCTCATCCACTTCGGCGATCGGGTAGCCGCACTGGGCAAGCCGCGGTACGTCCTTACGGCCTGGATCGGCGAAATAACCGCCCGTGATCTGCATGCCGCATTCCAGGAGATGCCCGACGAGCGTGCCCTGGCCGAGCTTCTGCCAGTCGTCGCGCTTCCAACCGTAACGGTGCACCAGCGGCGACAGAAAGAGCGAAGGATCGGCGACCCGCCCGGTGATCACGACATCGGCGCCGCTCTCGAGGCCGGGAATGATGGCATCAATGCCGAGATAGACATTGGCGCCGACCACCGGCCGCCCGACCTCGGCGACCGTCTTGTCGTGATTGTCGAAGAGGACGGTATCGGGGCCGATGAGATCGGAGACGTCATCGCCCTCGATGGCGGCGACCGTCAGGCCGCTGAGCCCCTGCGAACGCGCGACATCGACCACCACATCGGCAGCCGCTGCAACATTCGCGACGCCCATGTTCGTGACGATGCGTGTGCCATTGCGCTTGCAGTGACCGAGCACGCCGCGCATCCGCGCCGCGAGCTGCGGATTATAGCCGCGCTTGGGATCGAGCTGGCGGTCGCGATGACCGAACGCCAGCGTGCGCTCGCCGATCGTCTCGAAGACGAGATAGTCGAGCGCACCCTTCTCGGCGAGATCGATCGCCGGCTCCAGCCTGTCCGACGAAAAGCCGGCCCCACATCCGAGCCTCAGCACTGCATCCTCCCGATATGTGGTGCCAGTTTCAGCGCACGTGCGCTTACAAGCACTTGGTAATGGTCGAGCCGCACTTCACGTAGTTGATAAGATCCCACGCGCAGCACGGCTCTTCCTGCTTGCACACCCAGGCGCGCTTTTCGCCGCTCGGGAACGTATGGCGACAGACCTTCTCGCCCTTGCCGGCCTTCACCACCGGCGCCTTCGCCTTCGGCGCGCTCTGCTGCGCCATCACCGGCGCGCTCATGCCGAGCGCGAACGCAACCGCCAGTCCGATCTTCATCATCCGCATAATTGCTACCCCCAAGTAATGGTCCAAATAGACCCCACCAGCGCAGGCATCATGCCGCGCCGGCGCTAATGCCACAAGTACCGGTTGCCCCTTGGCCACAGGCGGCTATCATCCTCCGCAACAGACACCGAACGCCCAGGGAGAGCCCCATGAAAACCCGCGCCGCCGTCATCTACGAGATGGAAAAGCCGCGCCCCTATGCCGTGTCCAAGCCCATGGTCATCGAGACCCTGGACCTCGACCCGCCGGGCGAGGACGAAATTCTGGTGCGCATCCGCGCTGCGGGCCTCTGCCACTCGGACCTCTCGACCATCAACGGCGACCGTCCGCGGCAGATGCCCATGGTGCTCGGCCACGAGGCGGCCGGCGAGGTCATGGAACTCGGCCCCGGCGTCAAGGATCTCGCCGTCGGCGATCACGTCATCCTCGTATTCGTTCCGAACTGCGGCCGCTGCGCGCCCTGTCAGGAGGGTCGCCCCGCACTCTGCGAGCCGGGCTTCAAGTCCAACAGCGCAGGTCAGCTACTTGGTGGCGTCACGCGTCTCAAGCGCGATGGCAAGACCGTCTATCATCACGTCGGCGTTTCGGCCTTCTCCGAGTATGCCGTGGTCTCGCGCTGCAGCGCCGTGAAGATCGACAAGTCCCTGCCCTTCGAGGAAGCCGCGCTCTTCGGCTGCGCGGTCATCACGGGCGCGGGCGCCGTCATCAACACGGCTAAGGTACCGCCCGGCACGACCGCTGCAGTTGTCGGTCTCGGTGGCGTCGGCCTCATGTCCATGCTCGGCGCGAAGCTCTCCGGTTGCCGGCAGGTTGTCGCGATCGACATGCTCGATGACAAGCTCAAGCTCGCCAAGCAGCTCGGCGCGACGCACACGGTCAACGCGCGCGATCCGAACGTCGTCGAGCAGGTGAAGGATCTCACGGGCGGCGGCGTCGATTTCGCCTTCGAGATGGCCAGCTCCATCAAGGCGCTCGAGCTCGCCTACAAGATCACCAAGCGCGGCGGCACGACCGTCACTGCGAGCCTTCCGCACCCGACGCACACCATGCCGCTGCCGGGTACACACCTCGTTGCCGAGGAACGCACTGTCAAAGGCAGCTACGTCGGATCGTGCATTCCCTCGCGCGATATCCCGCGCTTCATCTCGCTCTATCAGCAGGGCTTGTTGCCCGTAGATCGGCTCATGAGCGAGCGCATCAAGCTCGAGGAGATCAACGAGGGCTTCGACAAGCTCGCGGACGGCGGGACAGTGCGGATGATCCTGGTGCCTTGATTCTCTTTGCCGCGGGCTGCGTCGCGCCGGAGGCGCGCGAGAGGCGATGTGTGCAAGGGGTGCTTCGCATCCCGCCGTGATGCCCATGCCCGCGGCGGCCATGCCGGCAGCTCAGCGCTTGTTGGCACGCTGCAACGCCGGTTTTTATTCAATTTGCGGCCCCACGTGGGCCGCTTTTTTTAAATGGCCCCCTATACCCAGGTATGTGCCGGTCAAACCCGGACGTTAGTGGAATGACCTCTCGTAGAATGTTTGCGACGGGGGTTTGGAGGCATTTTCTCTTCACCGGCCGAGACGAGCTGGTGACGATCTTGGGGCACAGACCGCAGCCTGGATCGCCCAACTCAAGCGGCCAAGAAATTCAACGGAGAAAACCAATGAAGACGATCATGAGCACCCTCATCCTCGCCGGCGTACTTGCCAGCACCGCCTACGCCCAGTCCTACGACCCATTCCGCGATCCGAGCCTCGCTCTGCCGCGCTCCGAGTCCAGCAATGACGACTACCGTCAGGCGCTGCCGCGCTCGGAAGCGATCGGTGGTGACCAGTTCCGTCAGGCCCTTCCCTTCACCGAGACGGTATTCCCGGACATCACAGTCGCGAAGCCCTGAATGAATCCTAACCCCAATCTCGACCTCTAAAGAAAACGGAGAATTCCCATGAAGACGATCATGAGCACCCTTCTCGCCCTCGGCGTTCTGGCTGGTGCCGCGCACGCCGAGACCTTCAACCCCTTCAACGATCCGGCCCAGGCGCTGCCGCGCTCCGAGTTCAGCAACGACGACTATAGTCAGGCTCTGCCGCGCTCGGAAGTGATCAGCGGTGACCAGTTCCGTCAGGCCCTTCCCTTCACTGAGACGGTATTCCCGGACATCACGGTCGCGAAGCCCTGATCGGCTTACCTGAATGACTGAGAAAAGCATGGCGGTCCGGAGCTGGCTCCGGGCCGTCAGCTTTTTTGGCTGACCTTATTGACTGATCGTCCCGCGCTCCGGCACCGCCATCAGCGTGCCAGTCATGGTCGCGATCAGCTTCTCGCTCGTGCCGTCGAATGCAAAGGCTTGCGCGTCGCAGACCGTGAGCGTGCGGCCCGGCTTGATCACGCGCGCACGGAAGCTGAAGCGTGAGCCGGCAGCAGGTGCGAGCAGATTCGTCTTGAACTCGACGGTGAGCACGGCAACGTCTGCCGGCATCAGCGAGAAGGCTGCGTATCCGCAGGCACTGTCGAGTGCGACCGAGAGAATGCCGGCGTGGATGAAGCCGTGCTGCTGCGTGAGCTCCGATGCGTAGGGCATCTCCAGCTCAATCTCGCCAGGACTCAGCGCTTTGATCGCGATGCCGAGCGTCGCCATGACGTTCTGCCGCGCAAAGCTAGCGCGCACGCGAGCATCAAAATTCGGATCCTTGGGCGTGAATTTGGCTGTGCTCATAGCCTGTCCCGATATCTCCCCCTCTCCCCATTGTCTTCAAT
>JAEZAW010000097.1 GCA_023430315.1 Pseudomonadota bacterium
ATGAGGCCGAGCAGAGCCGAAATGTCGGCATTGGCCGAGACGGCATAAGTCCGCTCGTGCACGCTCGAATTGAATGTGAACTGGCCAACCTCGATGCCGCCGAACTGGATGCGGTAGTTGGCCTGGATCTCAGCCGGCCAAGGCTCCGAGGCGTGCGCTGCAGGCGCGAGGGAAATGCTCGAGACGACCGCAAGGCCAAGCGCGGCGCAGATCGACACTTGCACTGATTTCAACGCAAAAAACCTGGCCATTGACGCTGCCTCGCAACTGGAAACAAACGCACCGAAAGACGACGCTATCGAACCCACCGGCCTGAGATATGAGGTAGGGTGCGTTTACGTCGAATATGTGTCGTGGTTAACCGTGCCATCGGGTGATTAACAATCTATTCCAAACTGAGCCATCCTCGGTCAGGTATGGAGGTCTCCCGATACCGCAGGGCACGGAACGCCGTTATCCATTGCGACGTGTCTCGCGCGCATCGCAGCGGTATCCCGCAGCCGCCGAACGCGGGAGATCTCACCGACGTTCCGCCTCAGCGCGCCGAAAGAATCGCGCCGAGGCCCGAAAGCACGAGAAGCACCAGCACGGCAGCGCGAAACGCTCCCTGCGTGAGGTAGCGCGAGAGCCTGAGCCCCACGAGCGTGCCGATGTAGACAACCGGCGCGAGGGCAAGCGCGAGCCACCACACGCCCTCACCCATCCCGGCCCAGAACGTATTGAGCGCCGTCACGAAGAGATAGCAGAGCCCGAAGAAAGAGACAGCCAGCGCACGTGCATTCACGTGCGGCAGCGGCGCGTGCGAGAGGTACAGCATGAGCGGCGGGCCGGGCATGACGAGCAGCGCCGTCATGGCACCCGAAATCGCACCCGTCAGATAGGCCAGCGGCGATGGCGTCGCATCAACGCCTGCACCGCCGTTCCCTTGAGGCGAGGCCCTGCGCGCGAACCATCCCGCCTCGCGTGCGATCAGAAGCGTCGTGAACAGAAGGATCAGCAAGCCGACGGTGAGTTTCAGTGCATTGACGTCGAGGCGCATGAAAACGAGAAGCCCGATCGGGCTGCCGACCAGCGCTCCCGCGACGAGGACTTTCAGCATCCTCATTGGCACGAGCGACCACACGCCTCTCAGCATCATCACGGTCTGCACGAGATGGACGACGACGAGCACCTGCAATGCCGCGTGAGAGTTCATGGCGATGAGAAACAGGGGCGCCGCGACGATCGCGAAACCAAATCCCGTCGCCGCCTGCACGACCGCACCGCCGAGCGCGCCGAGGCACAGAAGTGCGATGGCGCCCGGATCCATGATCAAGCCGCCTTGCCGAAGAACACGAACGCGGCACCGGCCGCGATAAGCGTAAAGCCGATGAGATGGTTCCAGCCGAGCCCCTCCTTGAGCACAAGGACGGAGAAGCCGGCGAAGACGATCAGCGTGATCACTTCCTGGATGGTCTTGAGCTCGGCTGCCGAGTAGACCGCGTGGCCGTAGCGGTTTGCCGGCACGGCGAGGCAGTACTCGACGAAGGCAATGCCCCAGGCGACGACGATCACCAGCATTAGCGGCTTGGACTTGTAGTTCAGGTGCCCATACCAGGCGAGCGTCATGAAGATGTTCGAGGCTACGAGCAGAAGGATCGGCAGAACATAGGCAAGTGGCCCCGCAGTCGGCATGGCGGCTCTTCTCCAGGTCATGAGGACGCCCACTGTCGCGCGGGCATTGGGTGGGAAGTATTCAGCTCTTACCGTCTATCTCTTGTCGTCCGAGCGGCCCTTGCGTGGATCGACTGTGCGCTCGTCGAGGCGCTCGAAATCGCCTTCGATCACGGGCCCGCCGTTCTCGACGCCGGGACTGCCGTTGCCGGGCCGGCGCTCGCGCGGGCGCTCGTTCTCGTAGACTTCGACGTGCACGTCGCCGAAGCCGAACATGCCGGCAGCAAGCCGTCCGGCAACGAAATGGCGCACGGGCGGGATGAGCAGCAGAAAGCCGAGCGTATCGGTGATGAGGCCCGGCATGATCAGGAAGAAGCCGGCCATGACCGTCATCGCGCCGTCCATCATGGCGCCGACGGGCGGCTCGCCGCGCATGATCGCTTCCTGGGTGCGCAGCATCATGGTGAACCCCTGGCGCTGCAGCACGCCGATGCCAAGGAAGGCGGTGCCAACTACGACAGCGAGCGTCACCCACACGCCCGCCCACTGGCCGAACATGACGAGCACAGCGATCTCGATGAGCGGAAGTGCCGTCAGCAGCGCGAACAGTGCCAAGCGCATGAGCGGATCCTAGCAGGAATCTGGGCTGCATATGGCCGGAATGGGGCCGCGATCAGGCATAGCATTCCGGTTGGCTTCACCCCATGAATGCCGTAAGTTCAAAGAGAATACCAGCGGCGGCGGTCCCTTATACGGTCCTTGAGCGCCCTGCAAAGAATGCAGGTAGAGGCCTGGACCTTAGGCTTGGTTACTCCTACATCATAGGATTGCGGCCGACGCTGGCGAGAGAGGCCTCATCTTTGGAAAGCGGCT
Source organism: Pseudomonadota bacterium (assembly GCA_023430315.1). Lineage (GTDB taxonomy): Bacteria > Pseudomonadota > Alphaproteobacteria > Rhizobiales > Hyphomicrobiaceae. Next base: position 2,527 of record JAEZAW010000097.1, read on the forward strand.
GACGGTATGGACGGCAAGATCGACATTTTCACCATCATGTTCCTGGTCTTGGCGGTGGTGATCATCCTGAAGCTGAGGAGCGTACTCGGCCGACGGACGGGCGACGACGAGGCGCGGATCGATCGCAATCGCCAGCGGGCGCTGGAGCGGGCTCAGGCGGCGGGCAAGAACGGGGCGGCGAACGACAAGGTCGTGGCTCTCCCGCGCCGGGACCGCCCCGATCAGGCGGGCGAGACGACGGCGGCAGCCACCGCGGCAGCAGCGGCGGCCGAAGAGCGCGTGCGTGCCTTTGCCGGCGGCGACGGCAATCTCGAGGACGGCCTCCTGTCGATCGTGCGTGCCGACCGTAGCTTCGATCCGGAGGGCTTCCTCAAGGGGGCCCGGCAGGCCTACGAGATGATCGTCACGGCCTTTGCCGAGGGCAATCGCAAGGCGCTGCGCACGCTGCTGAGCAAAGAGGTCTTCGACGGCTTTGCCGGTGCGATCAGCGACCGCGAGGCGCGCGGCGAGATCATCGACCAGAGCTTTGTCGGCATCAACAAGGCCGACCTGCTGGAGGCCGAGCTGAAGAACGGCACGGCCCACGTGACCGTGAAATTCGTCAGCGAGCTCATCTCCGCGACCCGCGACCGGGCCGGCGCCGTCATTTACGGCGACACCAAGAAGATCAAGGAAGTCGTGGATATCTGGACGTTTGCGCGCGAGGTCGCCTCGCGTGACCCGAACTGGCGCCTGATCGCCACGCAGGCGCCGAGCTGAGCGCGGACTTCTGAGTTGCATCGGCGTTGACCGCGGGGGCGGTTGACGCCGACCGAGTGGGGTGCGTATCGAGGGGGGCTCGTGCATCAGCCGGACAAATGCACGGCGCTGCTGCGTCCCATCGCAAGAGCAAACCGCCGCGTCGTCCTGACGTTGAGCGTTCTTCTCGCCACCTCTCTCACAGTGGGTCCGTATGTGTCGAACGGGAGCGCCGAAGTGCCACGCGGAGCACCAGTCAGCACGACCACAACCCCAACCGCGAGCTTCGAGCCGGTGGCCTTCGCCGATCTTCCCGGCTGGGACACCGACGATCATCTCGCGGCCTTCAAGGCCTTCCGGGCCTCCTGCCCGCGTCTCAAGGCCGCCGTAAGCGCCGGCAACCGCGCCGGTGCGATCGATATCCCCGCCGCATTGCTTGCGGCCTGCGATGCCGCGGCGGCACTGCCCGAGCCAGTGACGCGTGCTGCTGCCCGCGTCTTCTTCGAGAGCAGCTTCGTTCCTCATCGCGTCGTTCACGCCACCAAGGAAGGACTGCTGACCGGCTACTACGAGCCCGTGCTCAACGGCTCGCGCACCAAGGACGAGAAATTCGCGACGCCGATCTACCGCCGCCCGCCTGATCTCGTGAATCTCGTGCACGAGGCCGAGCGTGGCGCCAAAGCCAACCAGCTGACGCACGCACGCAAAACCGCAACCGGCACCGAACCCTATTCGACACGCTCCGAGATCGAGGCAGGCGCGCTCAAGGATCAGAACCTCGAGCTTCTCTACCTCGCCGATCCCGTCGATACCTTCTTCATGCACATCCAGGGCTCGGGCCGCATTCGTCTTACGGATGGCTCGACCACTCGCGTCCACTACGACGGCAAGAACGGACACCCCTACACGTCCATCGGGCGCTACCTGATCGACACGGGGATGCTCGCCGCCGACAAGATCACTATGGGCGCGCTTGGGCGCTGGCTGCGCGCCGATCCCGAGCGCGGTCGCCACGTCATGCATCAGAATGCGTCGTTCGTCTTCTTCCGCGAGCTAAAGAGCGAAGAGGCGCACGGGCCGCTCGGCGTGCTCTCGATTCCGCTCGTCGCCGGTCGCAGTCTCGCTGTCGATGCCGGAACGCACGCGATTGGCACACCGGTCTATGTCTCCTCGCCCACCCTCACGCACGCCTCGCGCACGAAGAAGGATGGATTTCATCGCCTGATGATCGCCCATGACGTGGGCTCGGCCATTCGCGGGCCGGAGCGCGGCGACATCTACTTCGGCTCGGGCGACAAGGCAGGCAAGCTTGCCGGCGTCACCAAGCATCCCGGCCGCTTCTTCGTGCTCCTGCCGCGCGCCACCGACACGATCGAAGCCGCCACGAAGGGCGGATCGCGACAGGCGAAGCAATGACCAAACGGCCACGCGACGGCCGGGCGGATAGCGCCGGCCCGGGCAAATCACGGCCGGCAAAGAACGAAACACTTCCCGATGATCTGGCGCTCTGGCACCACACGGCGCGATCCGTGACGCCGCTGAAGAGAGCCAAAGCCCGCGTGCCCGAAGTCGGGGCGCCGAGCGAGACAAAGCCGAAGTCCCAGTCCGCACTGCCCCGAGCACCAACGCCCAAAGCCGGCGTCTCACACCACACATCCAAGATCACGCCGCCGTCTCCTCCGACACGCGCCACGCTCCCAAAGGCTCCGCCACCGCTGGTGCCCATCGAGCGGCGCAAACACCGCCGCATTGCCCGTGGTCATGTCGAAATCGACGCCCACCTCGACTTGCATGGCCTGCGCCAAGCCGATGCCGAGCGCCGGCTGCGCACGTTCATTCTGCGCGCTCGCGCGGATGGACTGCGCACCGTGCTCGTCATCACCGGAAAGGGCGGCGAGCGGGGCTCGGATGACCAGCACACTGCATCGGATCGAAGCGCGCGCGGCATCCTCCGTCGGAGCGTACCGATGTGGCTCGAAGCTGTAGATCTCCGCGAGTGCGTCGCCGGCATTGCGCCCGCGCACGTCCGCCATGGCGGCAGCGGTGCCCTCTACATTCACATTCGGAAAGTGCGCGGACGCTAACCCGGCTGCTCCGGCGCGACGCTCTTCACGATCGAAGCATCGAGCGCCTCGTAATCGTGATAGCCGATCAGCTCGTAGAGGCGCTTGCGCGTCTGCATGCGATCGAGCTGCCCGGCGTTGGTACCATCGCGTGCGAGCGCCGCGAAGAACGTCTCCATGGCATGCGCGGCAATGCGCAGCGAGGAAACAGGCCAGATGACAATGCTGACGCCGACGGACTCCAGCTTTGCCGCGTCGATCAGCGGCGTGCGGCCGAACTCGGTCATGTTGATCATGGTCGGCACAGGAACGGCCGACGCGAACGCCTGGATCTGTTCGAGGCTCGTCAGCGCGTCGGGGAACACGACATCGGCACCGGCCGCCGCATAGGTACGCGCGCGAGCAATGGCGCCTTGCAGGCCCTCGGAGGCCGCGGCATCTGTACGTGCGATAATCCTGAGATGGCGCCGCGCCTTTCGTGCGGCTGCGACCTTGGCCGCCATCTGTTCGGTTGTGACGAGCGTCTTGTCATTGAGGTGGCCGCACTTCTTCGGCAGGATCTGGTCCTCGATGTGGACGGCCGCCGCACCCGCGTCCTCGAGCTCGCGCACGAGGCGCATGGCATTGAGCGCCTCGCCATAGCCCGTATCGCCGTCGACGATCAGCGGCAGGCCTGTTGCTCGCGCGATCGAACGGACGGTGCCGGTCAGCTCCTCCATGGTGAGAACGCCGAGATCGGGAAGTCCGCGGCTGGCCGTGACTGCCGCGCCCGACACGTACAGCACATCGAAGCCGGCCTCGCGTGCAATAAGCCCCGCCATGGCATCGTGCGCACCCGGCGCCCGCATGATCCCGCCGGCCGCGAGGCGCTGCCTGAACCGCTCGCCCATGCCCTCTGTCGTGCCGCCGTGCGGCTCGAGCCACGTCGTCATTGGAGGCTCCTTGTTTTCTCCCCTTTCCTTCAATGGGGAGAGGGAACGACCACGTCGATAAGCCGTCCCTCGGATCGTGTCTACGCCCGAGGCTCCGAGGTCGAGTAGATCACGATCGGCTCCTCGAT
>JAEZAW010000117.1 GCA_023430315.1 Pseudomonadota bacterium
TATGTCGTCAATGGCCAGAAAATCTGGACCTCGCTCGCGCACTGGGCCGACTGGATGTTCTGCCTCGTGCGCACGGACGACAGCGGCAAGAAGCAGGAGGGCATTTCCTTCCTGCTGATCGACATGATGACGCCCGGCATCACCGTGCGCCCCATCATCGCATTCACCATGAGCCATCACCTCAACGAGGTGTTCTTCGACGATGTGCGCGTACCCGTCGAGAACCTGATCGGCCAGGAGGGCAAGGGCTGGACGTACGCCAAGTTCCTGCTCGCCAATGAGCGCGTCGGCAATGTCGAGATCTCGCGGCTGGAGCACGCGCTCGATGCGCTACGCCGCTTGCTCGCCGAGACGCGCGAGGGCGGCAAGCCACTCGCCGATGATCCGCTGTGGCGCCGCAAGGTCGCCGAGCACGAGGTCGGTCTCGCGACCGTCAAGGCCCTCATGGCAGACCAGCTCGCGGCCACCGCCGAGGAAGGTGGCGCGCCGACGCTCATGGGCGCGGCAGCTCTCAAGCTGCGCGGCACGGAACTACAGCAGGCCATCCATCAATCCAACATGGAGGTCCTCGGCCGCTACGGCCAAGTCTACCAGACGGATGCGCTGCATGGCGGCTGGAATGGCGAGCTGATCGGCCCTGCCGATACGACCGGGCTCGTCTACGAGCACCTCTACCGACGCGCCGCGACGATCTATGGCGGTTCGAGCGAGGTGCAGAAGAACATCATCGCCAAGGGCGCTCTCGGTCTCTGAGGTTTAAGTCCAATGCCCGCATTTTCCAGCGAGGAGCGCCAGCTCCTGAACGACAGCCTCCGCGACCTGCTCGCCGACAAGTACACTTTCGAGCACTTCAAGAAGCTCGCGCGCGCGGAGGATGGCGATGGCTTCGGTCGCGCCGACTGGGCGACATACGCCGAGATGGGCTGGCTCGGCGTGGCGTTGCCCGAAAGCGCGGGCGGAGCCGGCGGCGGCGCGACCGAGCTCGGCATCGTCATGGCAGGCGCAGGACGCTTCCTGCTGCTGGAGCCCCTGCTCGGCACGATCGTGCTTGGGGCCGGCGCGATCGAGAAGGTGGGAACACCCGATCAGCAGAAGCTGCTCGGCGACATCGCCGAGGGCAAGCTCACGCTCGCCTTCTGCCACTACGAGCCCGATAGCGGCTATGCCCGTGACTATGTCCGCACGATCGCGCGGCGCGATGGCGATGGCTATGTGATCGACGGTGCCAAGGCGCACACGATCGCCGCTCATGCTGTCGACACGCTCGTCGTCAGTGCGCGTCTCGGATCAAACCAGGGACCGGTCGCGCTGTTCCTCGTGCCACGCACGAGCGCCGGCATCAAGCTTGCTCCGGCACCGGCACTCGACGGCCGCCGCGGTGCTGCGGTGGCGCTCAGCGGCGTGAGCGTGCCTGCAAGCGCGAAGCTCGGAAGCGGCGATGCCGACCTCCTGCCCACGATCGGCATGATCCTCGATCGCGGTGCCATTGCCGTGTGCGCCGAAGCCGTCGGCGCCATGGCGGCCGTGACGCAAATCACCGTCGACTATCTCAAGACGCGCAAGCAGTTCGGCCAGCTCCTCTCGCAGTTCCAGGTGCTCCAGCACCGGCTCGTCGATATGAGCGTGACGACCGAGGAAGCACGCGCGCTCGTCCACGCCGCGCTGCAGGCCCTCGACGACAACGATCCGCAAGCACGTCAGGCCGTGTGGAAGGCCAAGATCAAGACAGCGCAATGTGCCCGCTTCGTCGGAGGACAGGCCATCCAGCTCCACGGCGGCATGGGCATGACCGACGAGCTGATCGTCGGCCACTACTACAAGCGCCTCGTGCTCTGCGAGACGCTGCTCGGCGATGGCGAGTGGTATCTGAAGCAGCTCGCCGCCGAAGTGGTTTGAAACAAGAAGAAGAGACAGGAGTACGCGCCATGAACGACAAGCCCGTCGTCCGCTACGAAGTCGAGAACGGCATCGGCGTCATCACGATCGACAATCCGCCGGTCAATGCGCTCGGCCCCGGCGTCACGGATGGCATCGTCGCGGCGCTGGAGAAGGGTGATGCCGACCCGAACGTGAAGGCCTTCGTGATGATCGGTGCGGGACGCAGTTTCATTGCCGGCGCTGACATTCGCGGCTTCGACGCAGCACGCCCACCGCCCAAGCGGCGCAGCTACGAACTGCTCGACGAGGTGAGCAAACCCGTCGTCGCTGCCATTCACGGTTTCGCCCTCGGCGGTGGTCTCGAACACGCGCTCGGCTGCCACTATCGTATTGCCGTTGCCGAGGCGAAGGTCGGTCTGCCGGAAGTGCTCATCGGTATCATCCCTGGCGGCGGCGGTACGCAACGCCTGCCGCGCCTAATCGGTCCGAAGGCTGCCCTCGATATGATCGTCACGGGCCGTCACGTGCCCGCGCCTGAAGCCAAGGATCTCGGCATCATCGACGATCTCGTCGATAGCAAGGACCTGCGCGGCGCAGCGATCGCCTATGCCCAGCGCATTGCCGACGCGCGCCCGCTGCCCCGCGTCAGCGCCCGCACGGACAAGATCGCCGAGGCCAAGGCCGATCCCGGCATGTTCGAAGCCATGCGGAAGTCGATCGCACGCAAGGCGCGCGGCCAGCGGGCGCCCTACCACTGCATTGCCGCCGTCGAAGCCGCGACCATGCTCCCCTTTGCGGACGGCATTGCGGAAGAACGCCGCCTCTTCCTGGAGCTCGTCAGCTCGGACGAAGCCAAGGCCCTGCGCTATGCCTTCTTCGCCGAGCGCGAGATCAACCGCATTCCGGGCCTGCCGAAGGATCTCAAGCTTCCCGAGATCAAGAGCATGGCCGTGGTCGGCGCCGGCACCATGGGCGGCGGCATTGCCATGAGCTTCGCCGATGCCGGCATTCCGGTGAAGCTGCTCGATGCCTCCAAGGAAGTGCTGGAGCGCGGCATGAAGCGCATCGGCGACAACTACGCGGTGAGCGTTAAGCGCGGCAGCCTCTCGCAGGAGGAAATGGACAAGCGTCTCGCCCTCATCACGCCCGTCGAGACCTACGAGGAGATCGGCGACAGCGATGCCGTGATCGAAGCCGTCTTCGAGCAGATGCCCGTGAAGAAGGAGGTCTTCCAGAAGCTCGATGCGGTCATGAAGCCCGAGGCGTTGCTCTTCACGAACACGTCCGCCCTCGACATCGACCAGATCGCTGCCGTCACGAAGCGGCCCGAGATGGTCGCCGGCACGCACTACTTCGTGCCCGCCAACGTCATGAAGCTCTTCGAGGTCGTGAACGCGACGAAGACCGCGCCGACAACGCTCGCCGCCGCCATGAAGCTCGGGCGCGACATCGGTAAGGTCAGCGGCTATGCCGGCAACTGCGATGGCTTCGCCGCCAACCGCAGCCGCATTCCCTTCACGCTCGAGCAGAATCTTATGATCGAGGAGGGCGCGCTTCCCGAGCAGGTCGACAAGGTCATGGTCGATTTCGGCTACCCGGTCGGACCCTTTGCCGTCGCGGACATGTCGGGTCTCGATATCGGCTACGACACGCGCAAGCGCCGCAAAGCCGCCGATCCCAACTATCGCATGCTCGCCATTCCCGATCGGCTCGTGGAAATGGGTCGCAAGGGCCTCAAGGCATCAGCCGGCTGGTACGACTACGAGCCGAGCGACCGCACGCCGCGTCCTTCGGCCGTGGTCAAGGAGATCATCCGCGAGGAAGCCGAAAAGCTCGGCAATAAGCCGAAGACTTTCTCGGACCAGGAGATCCTGCATCGTCTGCTGTTCAGCTCGATCAACGAGTTCTGCAGGATCCTCGAGGAAGGCAAGGCCATCCGAGCGAGCGATCTCGACGTGATGTGGCTGCACGGTTTCGGCTTCCCGCGCTGGCGCGGCGGCCTCATGTTCTGGGGCGACACGATCGGCGCGCGCGAGGTCTACAATCAGATCGCGGCCTGGCATCAGCAGTATGGTCGCCACTGGAAGCCATCGGCGCTGCTGCGCGAGACGGCCGAGCGCGGCGGCAAGCTCAGTGAGATCAAGTCGAAGGCGTTCGGGGGATAGGAACCTTCAACGCCGCACGCGACGGCGATAGGGCTCCTCGGCGCCACCTTGAGGCGCCTGCCCTGCTGCTGCAGCAGGCGTGCTGCCGCCGCGTGGCGATGCGGTCGTGCGCGTAGGGTTGGCACAATCGGTCAGCCAGAGATCGAAGACCGGGTGCTCGACAGCATTGAGCCCCGGGCTCTCGGCGAACATCCAACCGGAGAAAATGCGCCGCGTGGAACCGTCGAGCATGACCTCGTCGATCTCGACGAAAGCCGAGGTCTTCGGCGCTTCGGTCGGCGGCCGGGAGTAGCAGACCCGCGCGGTCACCTTGAGCGCGCCGAACACCTCGGTGCTGTTGAGCGCGGCATTCATGGGGCTGATGCGCGCCGTGACCTTGTCCAGGGCGGCAAACACGGCCGTCTGGTTCTCGATGCGCTGTGCGGCGGCGCCCGTAGCTGACAGGATGACACTGACAACTGCCGCGAGCGCCACGCCGGCGCCTCGCCAAGCTGCTGATCCGTATCGCGTCGCGCGTGACATCGTGTCTCTGTCGGTCCCTATCCGGGCGGCACCCGAAGTGACTTAGGACGCAACCACCCAAAATGGGCCGCGCCGTGGCACGCTGGCCCGGTCCAGCGCACCCTACTGTGGACGCCAGGGCTTATAATCGCCCGTCGCCCGTGGCCGCGTTCCCGAGGCCAGAATGGAGCCCGACGGGCGGTGAGCAGCCGGCGTTCCGGTCAGGTTCTCCTGGTGCGGCTTCTGCCAGGGACGCGCCGTGTACTTCTCGTCGGTCGGCAGCGTATCGACCGTGAAATGGAGCCAGCCGTGCCATTCGGGGGGCACCTTAGAGGCCTCCGCGCCATCCTTGTAGATTACCCAGCGGCGCGGCACACCGAGCGGACCGACACCCTTCGTCTGGATATAGTAGCGGTTGCCCTCGTCATCCGTGCCAACGTGCCGGCCACGCAGCGTCGTATAGATGCGGTTGGACCAGGTATTCCCGCCCCACCAGCTGAAGATCTCGCTGAAAATGCCCATCTTCCACCTCATGCGCCGGCGTTGGCGCGCCGGACGTGTCGGAACGGCTTATCGCACCCGATAGGCGTCTCGTCCAGCCTGCCTCAGCCGCCGGCCGGCTTTGCGGCCCTGTCTACATAGAGGATGAAGATTCCGAACTCGGATCGGGATCGGTCGAGACCATAGTTGTACGCGCTGAAGAATTCTGAACGCACGGCAGGTGCCGCTTGCGGGCGATCAACGGCAGCGAGCAATTCGCTGGTCGCTATCGGAATGTTCGATGCCGGCCCCCTGTGCCCGTACCACAGCAGCACCGGGCAGCCCTGCCCATCAATGCGCCGCTGGATCTCCGATCGAAGCTCGGCTGGCAGACGGTTCTCCGCCAGATATGTCCGGTAGAGGTGAGTCGGGACGGCGAAGCCGGCGAGGTAGCGCCCGAACACCGCTGGCGTAATGGTCTCCAGGTATCCGGGCTTGGTCCATTCAGTCGACGTGCCATCCACGACGGGCACGATCTGGCCTTTGCAGCTCTTGAAGTCCAGTATCCTCTGCGCGACTTCACGCACCGCCGTGTTGCGCGGCAACGTGCGCCCGAGAACGATCGGCGACGCGGCAAGGACAGCGAGCGCGAGTGCCGCATTGGCCAGCAAGCGCGGCCGCGGCTGCAGTGCGCCGACGCCAGCATCATAAAACTTGGCAAAGGCTCCCCAGAGGAAAGGGGCGCAGACCAGAAAATTACGGTCCTGAAAGTTCGGCGAGAGGAGGATCGAGCTGACAATGCCACCCCCCAATATGATCAAGGGCACGCCGAACACCAAGGCGGCAACCGGATCGATCCGCAGCTGCAAGGGGCCGAGCACGACCAACGTCCTGGATGCCGTCGGCGGCGGCTCGGACTGCGGCGCACCGCGGCGCAGGACCAGTCCCACCAGCCAGGCCCCAGCGCATATCGCAAGCGCCAGCAAGGTCCACTTGTTGACCATCAACTGGCGGGCTGCATTGAGCTGATACAGGTACCAACTGAAACCGCTCCCCATCCAGCTATGCTCGATGCGGAACTGCGCGTACGTCCCGATGACAATCTTCAGATACAGGGAGACGAGCGTGATCAGCGTCAGCGCGAACACGCCCATCACGACGCGCAGACGCGGCTCGAGAAGCGCGATGACGATCAGCACGGCGAGGCTGAGGTACATCAAATAGAAGTGCATGAAGGACGCGAACAGCATGAGCCCGAACAGGAGCGCGATGCGCCACTTCGCCTGCTGCTCCTGCAGATCGCGCGGTTTCAAAAGCACGATGCTGATCGCCAGAATGGCGGTGGCGATAAAGAACCCCAGTGAATAGAAGCGAGCGTTCTGAGCCTGGTAGAACCAGAAATTCGAGACCGTCGCCAAGGCCGCGCCGAAGAGACGCGCCGGAAGGCTGAAGGCCCTTCCTGTCGCGATAATGAAAAGCACAATGGCGGCCGTCGCCCAGATCGTGCTGAAGAGGCGCATGGCCTCGTCCGACGTTCCCGCGATCTTCGAGAAACCAAAAATCGAGAAGTAGTAGAGCGGAGGGTGAACGTCGGTCGTGGCACGGCGGACGACGTCAGCGAGACTGCTGTCCGTTCCCGCGACCCAGGCCGTGTAGAGCTCGTCGTACCAGAAGCTGCTGACACCGAGACCGATGAACGCGCCGATCAGCCCGGCCGCGCAGACTCCCCCGAAGGCCCCGATGGAGAGCCACTGATCCCGAAAATTCATAGGCCGAAAAATCCCCGGACCCCATCAGCGTCAATCGAATTCTTTAAGTGAGTACCCTCGGATCGCAATGATATCAACGAGATATGGTATCTCGGGGACAACCGCACATGCCTCCGGTCACGGCTAGGTGCTCAGATGCAGCACGATCTCACGCCTGTGCGGGCGCGCGCGATGCTCGAACAGGTAGATGCCCTGCCAGGTGCCGAGCACCATGCGGCCGCGGGCGACGGGAATGCCGAGCGAGGTCTGGGTCAGCGCCGCCTTGATGTGTGCCGGCATGTCATCCGGTCCCTCGGTAGTGTGAACGATCCAGCGCATGGACGGGTCATCGGCCGGGGGCACGAGACGGCTGAAAAAGGCATCGAGGTCGCGGCGCACGTCCGGGTCCACATTCTCCTGGATGAGCAGCGAGCAGGAGGTGTGCCGGACGAATACCGTGAGCAGGCCGACATCGGCGCCGCTCGCGGATACGAAGGCCTCGATCCTGTCGGTGATCTCGTAGAGCCCAGGCCCCTGCGTCGAGTACACGAGTGTAGTCTGAGACATGATGTCACGAACTCCTGGCCGGGCCATTGAAAGGCGGCGGTAGCATCACGACATTGTGTTGCAATTCTAGCGCGTTCACACGATAGTGCCGCTGCCCGCATGGGGGCGCCGCGGATGTGCTAGGCGGAGCAGAGACTTCTGCCTGCTCTTCACGGGGGAATATACTGTTCAAGGCCGGCCTACGCGGCGGCACGGACAGGGGCAGCATGGCAGCGCCGCCCGGCGCGTCGCCTATTTCGCCTGAGGCGAGGAATGTAGCACGCCCGCGAGATCCAAGGGCGCAACGGCCTTTGAGGCCGCATAGGGAAGGATTCATCGCGCTATGTGGGAATTGTTGGCGCCCCAGCTCTGGCCACTCCTTCAGATCATCATGATCGACGTAGTCCTGGCTGGCGATAACGCCGTCGTCGTCGGCCTCGCAGCGTCCCGCGTCAGTCCCATCATTCGGGGCAAGGTCATCTTCTGGGGCATCGCGGCCGCGGTGATCCTCCGCATCCTCTTCGCCGGCGTCACGATGCAGCTTCTGGCCATCAAGGGCATCATGCTCGCCGGTGGGCTCCTGCTCTTCTACGTGTGCTGGAACATGTACAAGGAGCTGCGCGGCGGCCATGAGCCGGAACCGCATTCGCTCGGCGCCGCTGCCGTCGAAGACCCCAAGGGCGACGGAACCAAGATCAAGGAGATGAGCTTCTGGGCGGCCGTGACCCAGATCACCATCGCCGACGTCTCCATGTCGCTCGACAACGTGCTGGCCGTTGCCGGCGCCGCCAAGGGCAACACCGTCATCCTGGTCATCGGCCTCGCGATCGCGATCGTGCTGATGGCCATCGCCGCCAACTACATCGCCAAGTTGCTCGCGACCTACCCGTGGATCAGCTGGCTCGGTCTCGCGATCATCGTGTACGTCGCGGCCCAGATGTCATGGACTGGCATCCACGACCTCGGCTGCCTGTACGTCTCTCCCGAGGTCTGCAAGCAGGGCATGGTCTCGACACTCAAGACCTTGATGAACGGCACCTGAGGCGCAGGCGCCGCCCGGATCATGCGGATATGGACAACCGCGCGGGCCTCGGCTCGTGCGGTTGTTTTTTTGCGGCTCGAGCGATCAATCGAAGATGCGGTCGCCCTGCTGGTCGATGATCTGGCGGGCCTTCATCAGCGCGAAGTCGGCGGCTTCATCCTGTGAAGGAAAGCGGTCGGCGCGGATGAAGCGGTGCTCTTTCTTCGCCTCGCCCACCTGCTTACTGATCGTGCCGGCAACCTGGTACTGGCCGCCCTCCTGATAGGGCCGTGCCTCGATGGTGTAGCCCTTGTGCTCCGCCGAGCGCGCGGGCGCGCCGCCGCCGGCTTCGCCACTGCCGCCCCCGAAAAGTTTCTTCCAGAATGACATGAGCATTTCCTCGCGAGGTGATCACCCACCAACCTAACCGCACGCGCAGCACTGCGCTACCGGTGCGAACCCGATGCCGGAGGGTCGTCATCGTCGTCGTCGGGGTCCTGCTCGTCCTTCACATGAAGGCGGTGCAGCAGACGGTGCAGGGCCGGCGCGAGGATGAGGGCCGTGGTCGCCACGATGAGCAGACCAGAATAGATGGCGTAGAGGCCGGCGAAGATCTTCGCCGCATCATCTCGAAGCGTGTCGACCGGCCCCATGCCGGAAAGGATCATCGCAGCATTGAGGAAGGAGTCCACCCAGCCGAGACCGCCGAGCCAGTGATATCCGGCCATGCCCACGAAGAGTGAGGCGCCGATGAGTGCGAGCGCCAGCAGGATGTTCACGCCGAGGCGGCGGAAGAAGCGCGTCCTGGTCGCCAACGGCTCACCGAGATACTCGTAGTCGTCGGCCATGAACCTCTCCGCTCAGCGCGAGCTCATTCCTTGTCCTCAGGGGTCGGCGTAAAGTGAAGGCAAGGGTCGAGCTGAATGAAGTCCTCGCCCGTAGGCTGAATGGTCCCGACGACGACGACGCGCTCGCCAGGCTGCCGACCGTTGGCTTCGTAGGTAATGCAGAGCACGCGCGGGTGCGGCGGGCCACACAGGCCGAGAAATACCAGCCCGTTCTGCTCGCGCACGATCTCGAGCGGCCCAACGACCTCGATCGTGACGAGCTCCCGCTCTTCCTCGCCTTTCAGCGCTGCCATGCTCTTCTTGAGCTCGCTGCAGCGCGCCTGGAAGCTCGGCGCCGGCTGTGCCGACAGGGGCGCCGAGACGCACGACGCCAGGAACGCGAGCACGGCCACGATTGTCAGGCGCACGGGTTCATCCGTCATCGAAAAGCATTCTGCCCGGGAGCCGTTGTGGCGCCCGGGCAGAAACGAGTCAATTGTCGCAAGCGTTCCGGTGCGTCGAACTCAATGAGTCTCGAACACGTAGTGAATGGTCAAGTGCACAAGCTCGGCGAGGATCACGACAACCAGCAGTCGGAACACCCATGTGCGCGCGTGCGGGGAGGCGGCAAGCCGTGCCCCGAGAATGCCGCCGACGATGCTGCCTGCGCCGAGTATCGCGCCGAGCGTCCAATCGACGTCGCCCTTGGCCGCGAAGACAATCATGGCGACGATCGTGGCCGGCACCAGCGCTGCGCTCTTGATCGCATTGGCCTGAATGAGCGGCAACCCGACCACGAGCGTCAGCGCCAGCAGCATGTAGGTGGCACCATCGAGCACGATAAAGCCGAGCCAGACTCCGATACCGACGAACAGCAGGAATTCGCGCAGCCCATAGCGCACGTTCTCCGATGCGGCCGCTTCGATGGCATGCTTGAGCTTGGTGAACAGCAGCAGAAGTGCCACCAGCACCGCCGCGGTGATCACGAGCGCGAGATTGCGTGGCGACAGCATCTCCGCAAGAAAGGCGCCAGCGATCGCCCCGAGCCCTACCGGGAGGCTCACTTTGACCGCCAGATCCCAGAGCAGTGCGCGCTTCTGATGGAAGCTCCACGTCGCCGACAAGGCGCCGATCAGAACCGGAACTCGGTTCGTCGCATTAGCGGACACGGGATCGAGGCCGATCATCATGAGAACCGGCAATGACACGGCAGAGCCCGATGAGGCGGCGGTGTTGAGGAACCCACACGCGAGGCCTGCGGCCAAACCAAGAAGCAAGGCCCAGAGATCGTAGCCAAGGAGCGCCATTCTTCCCTCGAATGCACGAACGACCGAGTGTATCCAATCAATCAACTTGAGATTGCTGACAATGATCGCGCACGCGGAAGATTAATGCGGGCTTTCGAGAGGGCTTTTCAGAGTTGTAGGGGAGCACAAATAAAATTGCCCGGAGGCCGAACAACCTCCGGGCAACAATGTCGAAGCAAACGCTGCCGCTACGCCGCGCGGCGGCTGTGCTTGCCTTCCTGCACCTCCTCGATCACCTTCGCGCAGAAGGCATCGAGATCGCCGGGATTGCGCGACGTGACGAGACCTTTATCGGTGACGACCGCAGCGTCCTCCCACTGAGCGCCTGCGTTGATCACATCGGTTTTGATCGATTTGTAGGACGTCATCTTCACGCCCTTTGCGACGCCAGCCTCGACGAGAAGCCAAGGCCCGTGGCAGATCGCAGCCACCGGCTTGCCCGAGTTGTAGAAATCCTTGACCAGCTTCACGGCCTTGGGCTCGGCGCGCAGCGTGTCCGGATTCATCTGGCCGCCGGGGAGAACGATCGCATCGTAATCATCCACCTTCGCCTCGGCGAGGGCCTTGTCGACCTTCACGGCGCGGCCCCAGTCCTTCTTGTCCCAGCCTTTGATCTCGCCCTTTTCCGGCGAGACGACGTCGACCTTGGCGCCGGCTTCTTTGAGCTTGTCGCGCGGCACTTCGAGCTCGGACTGCTCGAAGCCGTTGGTGGCGAGTATGAGAATGCGTTTTCCGTCCAGTTTTCCCGGCATGTTCGTTCTCCGCGGTTCAGGTGTGTCTTCCTTGAGGAATGACCCGCGCAGCCGATTGTTCCCAGAAAGGCAAAAAGCCCCGGAGATCCGGGGCTTTAAGCTGTTCAACAGTTGTCTGCCGTCAATTATCCAAGAAGCTCCGGAGCTTCCGGCTGCGGCTCGGATGCTTGAGCTTGCGCAGCGCCTTTGCTTCGATCTGGCGGATGCGCTCGCGCGTCACCGAGAACTGCTGGCCGACCTCTTCGAGCGTATGGTCGGTGTTCATGCCGATGCCGAAGCGCATACGCAGTACGCGCTCCTCGCGCGGCGTCAGCGACGCGAGCACGCGCGTCGTCGTCTCGCGCAGGTTCGACTGAATGGCCGCATCGATCGGCAGCAGCGCATTCTTGTCCTCGATGAAATCGCCGAGATGTGAATCCTCCTCGTCGCCGATCGGCGTCTCGAGGC
>JAEZAW010000157.1 GCA_023430315.1 Pseudomonadota bacterium
ACCCTCGACGGCCTCGACAAGGCGATGAAGGAGCTTATGCGCTAAAAGCCCCTTGCACGATCGAGGGCGAGCCTCCACATCACATCCTATTGTCTTGACCGCCAGATGAACTTGAGGGGACCCGCCGACCGATGGATTACCTGCTGACACTCGCCGCTGACCCTGCGGCGTGGGCCGCGCTCGTGACCCTGGTCGTGATGGAGGTGGTGCTCGGCATCGACAACCTCATCTTCATTGCCATCCTCACCAACAAGCTCCCCGAGGAGCACCGCGTCATGGCGCGTCGCGTCGGCATCGGCGGCGCACTCATCCTGCGCCTGCTGCTGCTCGCCACGATCGCGATCATCGTCAAGCTCACCGCGCCGCTCTTCACAGTCTTCGGGCAAGGCTTTTCCTGGCGCGATCTCATCCTCATCGCCGGCGGCCTGTTCCTCGTGTGGAAGGCGACGAAGGAAATCCATCACCGCGTCGATCCGGACCCGGACCCCGATGCATTCGGCAAGGTCGCAGGCCTGACGGTCGGGGCCGCCATCATTCAGATCCTACTGCTCGATCTCGTGTTCTCGATCGACAGCATCATCACGGCCGTCGGCATGACGGAGCATGTACCGATCATGGTGATCGCGGTCATCATCGCGGTCATCACCATGCTGGTCGCCGCGACGCCGCTGTCGAACTTCATCGGGCGCAACCCGACGATTGTGATGCTCGCCCTCGGCTTTCTGCTCATGATCGGCACGGTGCTGATCGCGGAAGGTTTCGGCGCGCACGTGCCCAAGGGCTACATCTACGCGGCCATGGCCTTCTCGGCGCTCATCGAGGGTTTGAATATGCTGGACCGGCGTGCCCGCCAGCGCCGGAAAGAAGCGGGTATCAAAGACTCTCACTGAGAGGTGGCGCAGGTCCTCACTTCTTGGAGAGGGCCTGCAGTCCGGCGATCGCAATATCGTGCTCGCGCTCGATCTTCAGGGCCGCTTGGAAATCGGCCTTGGCCTTAGCCGGCACGCCAAGCTGGCGATGGAGATCACCACGGTTGGCGAAGAGATCGGCACTCTTGTCGTCGAAGGAAATCGCCGTGTCGTAGGCCGCCAGCGCATCCTTGAGCTGACCGCGCGCCTTGAACACCTCGCCCCTGTAGGCGTGGGCGACAGGATCATGCGGATTGAGCACGATTGCCGCGTCGAAGTCGGCCATGGCCAAGTTCACATGGCCATCGTCGAGCAGACCGATGCCGCGATACACCAATGCTTCCGCGCGCACGGCGGCAGGGAGCTGGGTATTGCCGACCAACTCCGTGCATATGTGCTGCCGCTCGGCGCCCTTGATCTCATCATCCTTGCAGTCGTCGAGAAGCGCCGCCACTTCATTTGCAAGCGAGGCGGAGTCTTTGCTCGCCACTGCCCCAGGCGCCGCTCCCTGGGCCGGGCTCTGAGCCGGACCGGAGATCAGCAGCAGAGCTGCCAACGTCCCCGCGGTCATTCCAGTTTTCCAATCCCGCATGGCCCACCTCTTCCGCGCACAAGCCATCTCGAGGGCTGCCGCAATAGGCAAACCCTGACTTTCCCGGCAAGTTCCAACTGCCGAAACGCAATACTGAATTTGTGATCGTGGACTTGTCGCCACCGCCGCGCAGCGATCTGCGAAGCCCACACACAAGAGCTAGTTCCATGCTCCCATCCGCACAAGCATGATTGCGCACTGCACAGCGTGCACGACCGATCAACTTATCCACAGTGTTGCAGGGGCCACATTCCCGCGCGCGCGTCTATCCGGCATTGTCCCTATTCTGTGGGGGATGCGATGGCGGGCTCGGACGACGGCGTCCGCATTGATATCGACTTGGGCGAAGCCGAGCGCGAAGCGGAACGCATTCGCACGTGGCTCGCCGCGCTACGTCGCCGCCATGATCTCGAACGCTTCGAATATACGCGGCATGTGCGCATCGTGCCCGCCGGCCCAACTTACAGCCATCCGATCCTGACGCTCGGTACGCGCTTCACGGAGACGGAAGATCTTCTGCTCTCCACATATCTGCACGAGCAGATGCATTGGTATCTCTGGCTGCTCGGAGGGCCAGATCATGATCCGGTCGCGCCCATCTTCGACGAGCTCGTGCGCCGCTATCCGCAAGCACCCATCTGGCTGCCAGAGGGTGCACGCAGCTACGAGCAGACGTACGTCCACCTCGTCGTGTGCTGGCTGGAGATCGAGGCCGCAGCGGCCGTGATCGGGCGCGAACGGGCGAACCGCATGGCCGACACGACGTGGGGCTATCGCTGGATTTATCGCACGGTCGTCATGGATCGCGATCCGCTATGCGCGCTGTTCACTGAGAACGGCATCTTTCCGATGATGCCGGCGCCGGAGCTGATCGCGATCGAAGCCGAGCGGCGACGGGCAGAGCTCGACGGCGAGGATGGCGAAACTAGCTCTCGCGCAGGCCGGCGAAGAAGCGCTCCAGCAAAACGCGCGCCTCGCTCTCGCCGAGGCCAGGGTAGATCTCCGGCACGTGGTGGCAAGTCGCGTGGCTGAAGACGCGGGCGCCGTGCTCGACGCCGCCGCTCTTGGGGTCTGACGCGCCGTAGTAGAGCCGGCGCACGCGGGCGAATGAGATCGCCGCCGCGCACATGGGGCAGGGCTCCAGCGTCACATAGAGATCGCAGTCGATGAGACGCTCGGACCGCAGGACTTTCGCCGCCTGCTGAATTGCGAGCATTTCGGCGTGCGCCGTCGGGTCCTTGCGCGTGCGCGTGAGATTGTGCGCCTCGGCCACGAGGCTACCATCGGGGCCGACGATGACCGCGCCGACCGGTACCTCGCCGAGATCAGCGGCGGCACGCGCCAACGCCAGTGCGCGATCCATATGGCTTGCAGCGTTGGGTGATGTCATAAGCTCTCGACCCGATCCATCGGTCGGCGATACAGCCAACGCGACCACGCCTCAAGCCCGGAGTTGGAAACCATGCGCCCGCCACGATCCGCCCGTCCCCCGCGGGGGCCCCGCCGGGACGGCAGTGCTGTGGGCGCTCCGGGACGCCCCCAGAGGCCCGGACGCGGTGCAAATCCGAAAACGGAGCGCGAAGAGGCATCTGGTAGCCGAAAGCCCACACGACATACACCTCGCAAAGCCGAGCCCGAGCGGGCGCCGCATGTCCCGACGCCGCAGCGCCGGCCACGCAATATGCCACCGGCTTCAGGCCGCCCGACCGAGGAAATGCGCGTTGCCAAAGCGCTGGCCCGCGCCGGACTCTGCTCGCGCCGCGAAGCCGAGCGCTGGATCGAGGAAGGCCGCGTCCGCGTCAATGGCAAGACGATCAAAAGCCCGGCGCTCGATGTGGGCCCGGGAGATCGCATCGAGGTGGACGGCAAGCCGCTCCCCGATGCCGAGCCCGTGCGCCTCTGGCGTTATCACAAGCCGCGCGGCCTCGTGACGACGCACCGCGATCCGGAAGGACGGCCCACAGTCTTCGAGAAGCTGCCGCCCGAAATGCCCCGCGTCATGTCCATCGGCCGCCTCGATCTGAACACCGAAGGCCTGCTGCTGCTAACCAACGACGGCGCACTCGCCCGTCATCTCGAGCTGCCGGCGACGGGCTGGCTGCGCCGCTATCGCGTGCGCGCGTACGGCAAAGTCGATCAGGCCGCGCTCGACAAGCTGAAGAACGGCATCGAGATCGAAGGCGTGCGGTACGGCCCCGTCGAGGCGACGATGGATCGCGAGCAGGGCCACAATATCTGGATCACCATGGCGCTGCGCGAAGGCAAGAACCGCGAGGTGCGCAAGATCCTCAACGTGCTCGGGCTCGACGTGAACCGCCTGATCCGCGTGTCGTACGGGCCTTTCCAGCTTCTCGATCTCGCGCCCGGCGCCGTCGAGACCGTGCGCCGCAAGGTCATCGCCGATCAGCTCGGACCGTCGGTCGCGCGTGAGCTTGGCCTCACCGATCGCGAGAACGACGCCGAGGCACGGCGCACGCGGGCGAAGAAACCCAAGGACAAGGATGAGACATGAGGGTCGTCGGCGGCAAGCTGCGCGGACGCAATCTCGCGACGCCGAGCGACGATGCCATCCGGCCGACCTCGGACCGCGTGCGCGAAGCCGTCTTCAACTGGCTCCTGCACGGTGATCCCGTTGCGCGCATCGATGGTGGCCGTGTGATCGACCTCTTTGCCGGCACGGGCGCCATGGGGATCGAAGCGCTCTCGCGCGGCGCTGCCTTCTGCCTGTTCGTGGAGGAAGCCGCCGAGGCACGCGGGCTCATCCGGCGCAATATCGAGGCATTCGGGTTGACCGGTGTCACCAAGCTCTGGCGGCGCGATGCGACCGACCTCGGGCCAGCCGGCAATATGGCGCCCTATGACGTCGCCTTCCTCGATCCGCCCTATGGCAAGGGTCTCGGCGAGAAGGCGCTCATGGCGCTGGCGGGCGGGGGATGGCTGGTACCGAACGCGTTGTGCGTGCTCGAGGAGCGAAAGGGCGTCGATCTCGCGTTTCCCCATGCGTTCGACGTGCTCGACCAGCGCGAGTGGGGAGACACACAGGTAGTGAAGCTGCGATTCAGGGGCGCGTAGCTCGCAACGAGCGCCTCCTTGTCCCTTCTCCCTGTCCTTCGTCGCGCCAGAGGCGCGCTTCCAGCGCGA
>JAEZAW010000178.1 GCA_023430315.1 Pseudomonadota bacterium
GGCCGACGACGTGCAGCGCCCAGATGTGCAGGATCACAACGCCGACAATCACGAACGGCAGCAGATAGTGCAGGCTGAAGAAGCGATTGAGCGTGACCGAGGAAACCGAGAAGCCACCCCACAGCCAAGTCACGATCTTGGTGCCGAGGCCCGGAATGACGGCATCGAGTGACGAGAAAAGGTTCGTGATGACGGTGACGCCCCAGAAGCTCATCTGCCCCCAAGGCAGCGTGTAACCGAGGAATCCCGTCGCCATCATGAGCAGGAAGAGCAGCACGCCAATGATCCAGAGCACCTCACGCGGCGCCTTGTAGGAGCCGTAGTAGAGGCCGCGGGCCATGTGGATGTAGACGGCGAAGAAGAACATCGAGGCGCCGACCGCGTGCACATTGCGGATCAGCCAGCCGTAGTTGACGTCGCGGCGGATCTTTTCGACGGAGTCGAACGCCATGAGGTCGTTGGGAATGTAGTGCATCGCGAGCACGATGCCCGTCACGATCTGCACGGCGAGGCAGAAGGTGAGGATGCCGCCGAACGTCCAGAGGTAGTTCAGGTTGCGCGGCGTCGGATAGGAGACGGCGGTGTCGTGTGCCAGGCGCACGATCGGCAGGCGCTCGTCCAGCCACTGCTCTGCGCGGGATCCGGGCTTGTATGAGGATTCATGCTGAGACATGGGGAATGCGAAGCCTTCAGCCGATCTTGACCATGGTGTCGGACAGGAACTCGTACGCGGGCACCTCGAGATTGCGCGGGGCCGGACCGCGGCGGATGCGTCCCGCCGTATCGTAGTGCGAGCCGTGGCACACGCAGAACCAGCCGTTGTAGTCGCCCCTCACGTCGGAGATGCCCTGCCCCTTCGGAATGCAGCCGAGATGGGTGCAGATGCCGACCATGACGAGCCACTGCTCCTTGCCGGCCTTGGTGCGGTTCTTGTCCGACGCCGGCGCGGCGTCGGGAAGCGCGTCATTGCGGGCGCTGCGGTCGGGAAGCGTGCTCGGATCGACGGCGTTCGCCTGCTCGATCTCGCTCTTGGTGCGGTGGCGGATGAAGACGGGCTTGCCGCGCCACATCACCGTGATGGCCTGCCCTTCCTTGACCGGGGCGACGTCGACTTCGGTCGATGCCAGCGCCTGGGTCGATGCATCGGGGTTCATCTGCTGGATCAGCGGCCAGAGTGTCGCCGCGCCGCCGACGGCTGCGAACGCACTCGCCGCAACCACCAGAAAGTCGCGCCGTGTCGCATCTTCCGTATGGGCCGCCAAGTCAGCCTCCTCTTTCATGCCCCCGGGACATCACCTGCCCCGTCTTCCACGTCCGGAGTGCCATCCGGCATCGACGCCGCCCAAAACCGGCTTACACTCGCCCCATGACGCCAGCGGCGCCATCAAACAGCCATACCCCTGACGCGGTGTCCCCGTACTCTGGCGTGAGCCCGCTCCTCCCCGGAACGGGCGATTTGACGCGCGTACTTTTTGCATCCTTTCTAAGCAGGCACAAGCATGTACGCCGGCATGGCCGAGGGGCAATTTGGCGCATGGCTGCGCGGGATCAATGTGGGCCGCCGGGATGCGTGCACCGCACGCCGGAAATGGACCGGAGCGTCACCCGATGCGCCTCGCTCTCTATCAGCCTGACATTCCTCAGAATGCAGGCACGATTCTGCGACTTGCAGCGTGCCTGGACGTCGCCGTCGATGTGATCGGGCCGGCCGGCTTCGACATGAGCGACCGCAATCTGCGCCGCGCCGGGCTCGACTATCTCAATCATGTGGAGATCGTCCGCCACGTATCGTTCGCGGCCTTTCTGGCGGCGCGTCGCGGCCGTCTCGTCCTGCTCACGACCGCCGGCGACACCGCCTACACGGACTTCGCTTTCACGCGCGACGATGTGCTGCTGCTCGGCCGCGAGAGCGCCGGCGTGCCGGAGAACGTGCACACCCTCGCGGACGCGCGGCTCAGAATTCCCATGCGAGAGGGCTTGCGCTCGCTCAACATCGCCGTCGCGGCGGCCATGGTTCTCGGCGAGGCGCTGCGGCAGACGGGCACCGGCGCTTTCGGAAAAAGCTAGGCGCGCGGCCAGACCTGCGGGAACTCGGGGCCCTCGAACGGCGCGCCGTGCTCGAACTCGAGATCCGGGAACGGCGGCGAGGTGCGCCCGCTGCGCTTCGCGAACGTCGCACCATCCCCGACCCAGCGGAAGGAAATGGCCCGACGACGGTTCTTCGTCGTGTTGGCCGGCGCACCGTGGAGTGTGCGGAAGTCGAAGGCGACGACATCACCCGGCTGCATGGGCCAGGAGCGGATCTGAAACTCGTTTCTGCGCGTCGCCATGTCGGGAACGCGCTCGCTTTCATCGCCGGCGTAGAGGCTCGTGCCGTCGAACCGCTCGGGGCGGAAATCCTTGCCCCACTTGTGCGAGCCCGCGACGTACTCGAGGGCGATCTCCGACGGCACAGGGTCGAGCGGCACCCAGAAGCTGACCGACTTCTGCCCTTCCACCAAATAGTAGGGCTGATCCTGATGCCAGGGCGTCGGCATGGAGTTGCCGG
>JAEZAW010000243.1 GCA_023430315.1 Pseudomonadota bacterium
CCCCAAAGGTCAAGGATCTCCTGAAACCCCAAGGTAAGGAGCGGACGGGTCACATCTGTCTGCTGGTTGGGGAGGGTCACATGGCCTTTGATGACACCCTCTTCCAATTGGGGATGGACTTGACTCGTTCAAGCCCCGCCCAAAAGGAAGACCTTATCTACGCTGCACCCGTCGCAAACGATGATCGTAAGGATTTTTTCATCGAGCGAGACGGCGTGAGGTTCGCGGGTTCGCACCTCATCATCGACGTGTTTGGCGGCAAGCGCCTGGACGACTTGCCCTACATCAAGACGACGCTCGAGCGCTGTGCCCGGGCGGCTGGAGCGACGCTGCTCAACGTGCATCTTCACCCGACTTCGCCGAAGGGCGGGGTCGCTGGGGTGGCGGTGCTGGCAGAGTCGCACATCACCATCCATAGCTGGCCCGAGGCCGGCTATGCGGCCCTCGACGTATTCATGTGCGGCGATACCAAGCCGCACCTCGTCGTGCCCCTGCTCAAGGCTGCCTTCGATGCTGCCGACGTGCAGGTGAAGGAGCATCGGCGCGGGGAGGCCTTGGAGCCGCGCCGCTGGCAGGCAGCCGCCCGACAGCCGGTTTCGTTTGGCCGGGCAAAGGCCGCACGTCGGCGACAGCGTCAGGCGGCTTGATCAGGCCAGCCCGAGCGACCAGCAGACAGATCGCGCGCTTCCCGGAAACGGGAGGCGCGCTTTCGTTTTGGGTGGCGGCACATCAGGCCGCGCCATCGTCGGCGTTCCTGGATGTCTCATCGGGCAGGGGAAAATGAGCAGGAGAGAACCGCAAGGTTCGCTGTAGTCCACTCTACTTGGGCGCGCCGTAGACAAGATCGGGAAGCCACAAGGAGATAATCGGAACGTACGTGACAAAGAACAACAGAGCTAACATCAGGAGAAGAAAGGGCAGCACACCACGTACCGCTGTGCCGAGAGGCTGCTTCGAGATAGACGATAGCACGAAGAGGTTGAGCCCTATCGGCGGCGAGATAAGTGCGATCTCCATATTTATCGTAAGGACAATGCCGAAGTGCACGAGATTGATGTCGAGGGCTTTGAGGATCGGCAGGATCAATGGCATTACGATAAGAATGATCGCAAAGACCTCGAGGAACATCCCGAGGATCAACATGACCACGTTGATGAAGAGCAGGAACTGCCACGCCTGAAGCTCTGCCTCCTTCACGTACTTCACAAGCTGATCGGCGACACCGGCGCTAGTGATCCAGTGCCCGAAGGCCAGCGCACCGATGATGATGAAGACGATGCTGGCTGTGAGCTTCACGGACTCCGACAGCGTTCCAACGATTTCGCGGGCCCTGACGCCCCGATAGATCAGTAGCCCCTGAACGATCGCGACAAGGGCCGCGACACCGGCCGCTTCCGTCACCGTCATGATGCCACCGTAGATCCCGCCGAGGACGATCACGGGAATGGACAACGCAGGCAACGCCCGGATGTTGTCGGTCAAGAACTTATCGCGGCTGATCGCGGGTTCGGTGGGGTAGTTCCGCCAGCGTGCATAAACGACAATGTAGATGATGAAGATAAACGCTTGGAGAAGTCCCGGAACTACTCCTGCAAGAAAGAGCCTTGGCACTGACTCCTCCGCGATCACCGCATAGACGATCATGGCCAGACTGGGCGGAATGAGAATTCCAAGCGTGCCGGCTGCCGCGATGGTTCCGAGGGCGAAATGTGCCTCGTAGTTTCTATTCACCATCGCCGGAATGAGGATCGAGCCGATGGCCACGGCGGTCGCGACGGACGATCCGCAAATCGCGGCAAAGATAGAGCAGGCCACGACACAAACCAGCGCGAGACCGCCACGAGCGCGCCCGACCCATGCCTGGGCACAGTCGATCAGCGCCCCTGCTACGCCTCCACGTTGCATGAATGTTGCAGCAATGACGAATAGGGGCACTGCGAGCAACGTCTCGGAGTTCAGGTGATCGACCAGAAGCTGCGGCAAGGAAACGAGCGGCGTCCCTTCATGCCAGAAGAGAAGGAGCGCAAGGAAGCCCAACGACAAATAGATCGGGAAGCCGAGGAACAGGAAGAGGAATAGAAGTCCGAGGACAACAAACGGCGACATGGGCGCTCCTGACTAACGGACGGTCACTTGTCGCGCACAACATGTTCCTCGGTAACTTGCATCGTCGCAGGGTCGTATTGAAAGACGAGCTGGTAGATTCGAACAAGGAACGGCGGGATCATCAGCGTCATGCCGACCGGCAGCGCCGCGTAGTAGATGACGAGCGGCATCTTGAGTGAGCTTTCGCTCTTTTCGCCGAGTTCGATCGAGTTCTGCACCATCAGCCAGCCGAAGTAGCAAAGAACGCTGACGAAGATCAGGCCCACGACGAGGCCGAGAATTTCAAGGAGGCGCTGGGCGCCGGGCGGCAACATATGCATCAGGATATCGGCCCGCACATGCCGTCCCTCGCGTATCAGCGGCGCGCCGGCAATGAAGATGGCCCATACGGTGAAGTAGACCGTCAGCTCCAATCCGTAGTCCGTCAGGTGGCGTGGAAAGAAATAGCGCAGGACGACTTCGATCGTGACCATGGCCAGCGCCAGTGTAACCAGCACGGCCATGAGCACGTTCTCGATCCGGCGGAGCACGACCATCATCATTTGGGGAACCGATGATTGATAGTGAGAGTGGGGACGGCGCACTGGTCGGTGCGCCGTTCTCTAGGACGCCTCGTAACGGCCGAGCTGCTCTACTGCTTGAGGCTCGCTTCGATTAGCCTGATGAAGCCCGGGTCGATGTCGAGCTCTTTGATGAGCCCATCCTGTTGGGCCATGAGCTTCTTGCGGGCACCGGCCAAGTCCTCAGCCGATGGCTCGACGACGACGATGCCATTCTTCTTGGCATCTTCCTTGGCGCTCTCCTGGCGCGCCTTGGCCCGCGAACGCAGCGAGTCGACTTTCGCCGCCCAGGTGGTCGTGATCAGTTCCTGAATGTCTTTTGGATATTTCGCCCAGGACTTTGCGCTGATGGTCGGCAGGTATTGGCTGAACGTGTGCTGGCTGACGTAGGCGTTCTTGACGCCGCTGTCCCACAATTTGGCACTGCGGACAGATTCAAACGTCGTCGCGAGACCGTCGACGGTGCCGCGCTGCATAGCTTGCGGTACATCCGGCCACGCGATCTTCACGCCGGCTCCGCCCAGAATATCATAGCGGGCAATATTGGCGGCGCCGCCGGGAATACGGATTTTCATCCCCTGCATATCCGTATGCACATTGATCGCCTTGGCCGTCGAGAAGGTGTTTTGGAAGCCGAGGTCGAGCCATTTGCCAATGACCTTCACACCAAGTTTCTTCTCGAACTTTTCGGCCAGCGACTTGCCCGCCGCGCCGTCCCAGACTTTGTAGTTGTCCTCCTGGGACATGCCGAAGAAGATCGGCAAATCGGCTGCATCGAAATCCGGGATGAACTTTCCAAGCTGCCACGTGCCCGGGAAGCCCATGTCCAAGGCACCCTGATTCAATGCCTTCGGGACATCGGTGTCCTTGTACTTGGCCGCTCCGTGGAAGACTTTAACCTCCAGCTTGCCGCCGGATTTCTTCTCGAGCTCTTCGGCCCATTCCGTAACACCAATGTTGCGGATGTGATTGGGGCCGGTTTCGAGCGAGATCTCGAGCTTGTGTTGGGCCTGGGCCACTGCGATCGTGGACCCCAGCAGAAGCGCCGGCGTCAGAATGAACGGCAGACGAAATGCCTGATTGAGCATTCGGTTTTCCTCCCTTTGGCGAGTCGCTCCTGGAACCGCGTCGATGGCTCGTTCGTCGGCCATTGGTTCGGAAAGCAGATCCAAGTTCGAGAGGAGGCTATTTGGGCCCCTGAGGTGAGTCAACCGAGCTGCAAGTCTTAACTTAACTCATGAAGTATGCATGACCAGTCTGAAGGGGCGCGGTGAAGGCATCAAGTCAGCGGCTCGTCATCGAGCTCGATGCCTTCGCCGCGGGCCAGGAATGTCATGAGACAGTTCAGTCCCTATCTGCCTTGGTTCAGCCTCGAAGGCGTGGGTAGGGGCCGATGGCATTTGTTCTCGACCTCCGGCCTTCTCCTCGGAACATTATTTTTCGCCGCCTCTCTGACGCCGACGCTGCTTCCGCGAAGCTTTCCGATGCAGGGCGTGGTTTCGGGAATTTCTCTCGCCGCCGGATACGGGATTGGCGCATTCGGTCGTTGGCTCTGGGCCCATATGGAGCTCCCACAGCCCCAAAGCCGCCTCGTGCGCGCGGCCAAGCTCGCTGCTGCAATCGGATGTGCCGTGCTTGCGGCGATCTCCCTCTGGCACGCAGCAGGATGGCAGAATTCCATCCGAGAGTTGATGGGCCTCGAGCCGGTCGGCGCGACGTATCCGCTCGCAGCCACTCTGATCGCATTGGCGGTTTTTGCGGCCCTCCTGGCACTGGCG
Source organism: Pseudomonadota bacterium (assembly GCA_023430315.1). Lineage (GTDB taxonomy): Bacteria > Pseudomonadota > Alphaproteobacteria > Rhizobiales > Hyphomicrobiaceae. Next base: position 4,445 of record JAEZAW010000243.1, read on the forward strand.
TGGCTCTTCCAGCTGACGCTCCACGTCGTGGCGACAAAAGCTAACCGCGTCCTACCGAAGCGGGTTTCCTACGTCCTCGGCCTCATGATCGCGGTTGCGTTGTTCTGGTCGGCCATCAATGGGCTTCTCTTCCAAGTCGTGCTCCGCGTCGCCGACACGTCGTACCAGCAGCTCGACAAACTGATCGAACCGGAGACCGAGCGACCGTCGGACCCCCTGAAGACCGGTAGCAGCGCTTCGCTGCTGACTTGGCACGAGCTCGGACGCGCGGGGCGAGAGTTCATCTCCTCCGGACCAACCGAAAAAGACATCAGTGCGTTCTCTGGCAGAGCAGGTCGCGAGCCAATTCGTGTCTATGTGGGGCTGCGATCAGCGGACGCGATGGAAGCGCGCGCCAAGCTCGCACTGGAAGAACTCAAGCGCGTCGGTGGCTTCGAGAGGCCCGTGCTGATCGTGGTGACGCCGACCGGCACCGGCTGGGTGGACCCCGCGGCCTTGAATAGCGTCGAATATCTGCGCGATGGCGCTGTCGCGAGCGTTGCCTTGCAATATTCTTATCTCGGGAGCTGGCTGTACCTGCTCCTGGGCGTCGACTATGGCGCCGATGCCGCGCGCGCGCTCTTCAAGCAGATCCACGGATACTGGACCACGCTTCCCAAGAACGCGCGACCGAAACTCTATCTGCACGGTCTCAGTCTTGGCGCCAAGAATTCCGAACAGTCGATGGGCCCGATTGAAGTGCTCAGCGATCCATTCACGGGCGCACTCTGGAGCGGCCCGCCCTACTCGAGCAAGCTCTGGCGTTCCTTTACCGATCGCCGCAACCCAGGATCGCCACCCTGGCTTCCGAGGTTCGGTGATGGATCATTCGTGCGCTTCATGAATCAGGATGGGGACGCCGCCGGCCGATCCCATACTCCGAATGCCGCATGGGGGCCGATGCGGGTCATCTACCTACAGTACGCAAGCGACCCGGTGACCTTTTTCGAGTATCGCAGCTTCTATCGCAAACCAGATTGGATGCTGCTGCCGCGTGGGCCGGACGTGTCGCCGCAAATGCGGTGGTACCCCGTCATAAGCGCCCTGCAATTGGCGGCGGACAAGTTCATGGCGATCGCAGCGCCGATTGGTTTCGGTCACGTCTACGCTCCAGAGCACTACATTGACGCATGGACCGAAGTGACAGATGTCCGCGGCTGGTCCCCGGACGAAATCACTCGATTGAAGCAACATCTGTCCAAGCCATAGCACTGCGCTGACTAAGCAGGAACGTAGGTCAACCTGAGTACATCCTCGCCAATCCGATCATGGCTCATAAGGCGGAGCGGCGGCCGGGGTCCTGCGAAATATGGCGTGCCGTGACCAAGCACGACGGGGTGCAGGTAGATGCGATACTCATCGATCAGGCCGAGATCGGTGAGGCTTTTCGCCAAGTCCGGGCCAGCAACTTCGATCTCCCCGGCGTGCTCTGCCTTCAGCTTGCGGATCGCGCCCTCGAGATCACCTTCAACAACCGTCGCGTTCGGGCCGACCGACTTCAATGAACGCGAGACGACCCATTTGGGCTGGCGCCGCCACGCCGTCGCGAAGGCGCGTCGTTCTGCATCCCATTCAGGATGTTCGTCGTCCCAGTAACTCATGATCTCGTACATTCGGCGACCGTAGACACTGCCCGCCTGCCCCTGAGCCTCCTCGATGAAGTGACGGAAGAGCGTGGGGCTCGGTCCGAACCGCATGTGGTCGACGTAGCCGTCCAGGGACTGGTTCATTCCGAACACGAGCTTAGCCATGATGCACAATCTCCATCCGAGGCCCTTTTGAATACACTGGCTGCCGTGACGCGGAAGCGCAGGTGCACAACTGCGCCGAATAACCAGAGGTGCGCTCCAGGTCGGAAAACTCCGCGGTGGTGCCGATCTGTGACCGCGCTTGTTGCGCAAATGTGACGACGAGCCAGTCAAAATCTGCGGGCTGACGATTCTGTGGCACATGCTCGGGCACAGCGAGATATATTACCTGCGTGTATCGAGTCGGTCTTTCCGTCGGTCCACCTATTGCATCGATAATGCCGGGCAAACCGGTGTCGGTAAGTGGGGGAACACATGTATCGCATTGATGGGTTCAAGGCCGTTCTGCGTGCGTCGGCCACCGCTGCTGCGGTGTTCTGCGTGAGTGGGCCGGCCATGGCTGGAGGCTTCGAGGTCCGCGAGCAGTCCGCCTACTTCCAGGGCACGTCGTTCGCCGGCGCCGCCGCAGGCGGCAACAACCTCTCGTCCATCTTCTGGAACCCGGCCGCATCCGCATATGTGGGCTACGGGCTGACTACCGACTCGAGCTATTCGCTCCTCAACGTCAAATCGAAGATCGACGCGACCCAGCTCTCGGGAGTACCGCCCGGCGTTAATTGTGCCACCTTCGATTGCTCGGTCGATATCGGTGGTGCTGTGCTGGTTCCGGCCAGCTACGCGGCTTACCGGCTGGACAGCCGCACCGTGTTCGCCCTCGCCATGAACTCCCAGTTCGGCACCTCGACCAAGCCCGACAATCGGGAATGGATCGGCCAGTTGCACGCGCGCTCGGCAAAGCTGTTCAGTATCAACGTCAATCCGTCGCTATCCTACGAGGTTGCCCCCGGCATCTCCGTCGGCGTGGGCGCCCAGGTGCAGTTCCTCGACCTGATGCATCTGCGGTCGGCTTCCAGTCTTCTTGGGCCGGACACGAGCAATACGATTTCGGGCGATGATATCGGGGTCGGGTTCACCGCCGGTATCAACTGGAGGCCCAATCCCGGCACGTCGGTCGGCCTCGGTTATCGCTCGTCGATCAAGCATGATCTCGACGGCAGCCTCGAAGGCCCGGTGGTTGGCGGCAGTTCGGTGCCGATCTCGGCTAATATCACCACGCCCGACAAGGTCACGCTCAGCTTCTCGCAGGATTTGAATCCCGCCTTCCGCCTGTTGGGCACGGTCGAATGGACGCGGTGGAGCGCGCTGGGCGTGGTCCCCATCGACCCGGTCGGCCTCAGGCTGGATTTCCAGTGGCACGACGGCTGGCTGATCGCGCTCGGCGGCGAATGGAATGTCAGTCCGAAGCTCGCACTGCGCGCCGGCGCCGCCTACGAGATTTCGCCCGTGCAGGACGCGACGGAACGGCTGGTGCAGGTCCCCGATGCCGACCGCATCTGGCTGAGCATCGGCGGCACGTATCAGTTCAGCGAGACGATGGCGTTCAACTTCGGTTACAGCCACGTGTTCGTGGAGGACGCTTCGCTCGAGCGCAATCTGACGACCGGCACGCCGCCCACTCTCTTCGCCGACACAAGCTCGAGCGTGGACGTCTTCTCGGTGGGCTTCACCATGAAGTGGGGCGGACCGCCCACCAGTCTGAAGTAAGAGGCGCGGGCTGCTGCCAGCTTGGCATCTTGCCTCAAGTCAGCGGCTCGTCCTCGAACTCGACGCCTTCGCCACGCGTGGGATCGGGGAGCTCGTCGAGATAGCTGTCCCACAGCTTGTCGATACAGTAGCGTCAGTCGATCGGAGGCATCGGAGTAGAGCTCACTGGTCAATTTACGTGTAGCCACGTGTAGCCACCTGCTTTATTATTACGTTCCAACGACACGAAATGGTGCCTGCGACTTAGCTCTGAAGATCGAATTCAGCAACTTTCTAGAACGCGGTTTGAGCGGCAGAAACCTATGATGGTAGAGGCGGACTGCTATGTTGCCCGCCTTTAATAGGCGGCGAGGGGGGCGTCTAAATCTTTCTTCTGCCGCTGCCCTCTTTTCAGCTGGAAGCGAACGTATGGCTGCCTCCCAATCGTAATACCAAAGCGCATCCCAAAAAAAACGGCTGGCTCCATGTTCGACCATCAAATCAATGCAGGCCTCATCGTGCCAGGCAAAATGGTCGTCCGCAATTGAGGTCATGTCTATGCCCTGTAATTCGTAGTATTCTATCCACGATTTGTCGAACTCGATCCGTCGAGCTGTTGATCTTATAATGTCGAGTATGTGGCCGGGGCGGTAAAAATTGCGCCTGTCAAATGTCGGCCGAGTGCCATATATATTGTCCAGCATGCAGTAGTATCGCATTTTTGCCTCGCCGAATTTTCTTCTCAGGCCAGAATAGTGAAGAATTTTTATTTTGTTGCATGTTAGCGTTGGTACATTCTCGTTTATGGGCGTGCTTCTGGCGTGTATCGGATTGACGTGGAAATGCCTTCCGTCGTCAACATAGCCGCGGTCCAATCCTGCGGGGGATACGTAACACTCCTCAAAGGAAAAAATTTCCACTCTAGGGAAGCACAGAGCGGTTCCGGGCGCTGCCCTTAGTAACGTGTTCCATTCCGTTGAGGATCGGACATTTCCCGCCAGAACTTCATCTGCGTCCAATCTAATAATAATCTTTGGTCCCGGAGTTTCTGAGCGCGCAAGCTCGTACAGTTTTCGGATTGTGTGGGTTTCATTTAAGTGCTTTTCGTGATTTTGGAAAGACTTGGCTTTTGGGAATTGGCTGGCTATTTCCAGGGTCTTGTCGGTAGATCCCTGATCAAGCAAAATAATCTTGTCGGCAAAAAGATCGCAAGCTTTCAGAAATCGGTAAATGCTACGTTCTTCATTTTTTATTTGAGCTATAACAATCAATGATCTGGTTTCGATCATTACACTTACTCCCCAAATGATCGTTCGCTAAATTATCACGCTGCTATCTTGATTTTCTAAGGGGAAATTGCAATTCCTAGAGTCGAAATTCTCAAAGAAGCCTTCGCAGGATTTAGCGCTGCATTCACAGCTGGTGCTCTGAGCACACTTGGCGTCTCCACCGAGGTTGGCGCAGATCTAAGCTTGAGGGAGAGATCGGGCTCATTGCAACTGGTGACCGTCCCGTCTAGTGATCTAAGCGAAGCACACTCAAGTCAGCGGCTCGTCCTCGAACTCGACTCCTTCGCCGCGCGTGGGATCGGGGAGCTCGTCGAGGTAGTTGTCCCACAGCTTGTCGATATGCTTCGCGGCATCGGCCGGCTGTAGCGTCCTGATCCAGCCGTCCTGTCCGATCTGTACGATGCCGTCGTTGACCAGACGGTCGAGGGCATCGTGGAGATCGAAGTTGAGGTTCAGCCCGAAGGTATTGAAGAGCTGCTGCTCGATGGCCGCATCGACATCGGCAAGCTCATTGACGTGCACCGTATCCTTGGCGAGCACGCTGTAGAGCAGCATCTCCTCCTTGATGTCCTCCTCTGCGGCGCGGTCCGCGAGCACGGTCATGACGCCACGATTGTCGGCGAGGGCGTGGAAGTAGAGGTTCTGCGCCATCGTGACCATGTACTCGTTGCGCTTGTGAATGAACTTCATGCCTTGCCTGAAGGCGAGACCACCAAGCGTCACGGCGGCACCGGCGAGCGCGATCGGGTTCGCGGCTACCATGAGCTTCGTCGCTGTGCCGACGACGCCCATGCCGAGCCCGCCGCCCGCCGTCACGCCGAGCCGCAACTTGTCGAAGAGGCGGAAGCGCACGGTCGTGTTCGGGAAGCACATCTCGATGTCGGAGCGCGGGATGTTCTTGAAGAGCTTCATGTAGACGCAGTCGGACTTGATCTCCGCCGCGAGCGAGCCGCGCAGCTTGCGCACCATTTTCTCGGCGGTTGTTCGGTCGCACTCCTCCTGCTTCATAACCTCATCGATGCGCTGCTCGATGGGCTTCAGCTTGAACAGCACGAATAGCCGCTGGAAGATCGGCACATCGTATTCTTCCTTGAAGAGGTACAGCTTGCGTGCGTCGCGGCGATGGTGCCGGCGCTTGGTCGCGCCGCGGTAGTAGATCATCAGCTCGTCGAACGCGTGCATGTCGACGTGGAGGTCGAGCCCGTAGTGGCTGTCGGACGTCAGGATCAGCTTGACGTCGGCTGGGTCGATCCGCGTGTAGTTGGCCTGCTCGAGCAGGAGCTGCGTCTGTTCCATCAGGCGCTGCTGGAGCACCGACTTTTCCGACTCGGTGTATCGGCGCGTGACGAGAAGGTCGCTGTCGGGATTGAAGGGCTCGTACGTCTGGCCCATCTCGAGCAGATGCGCGGAGTAAGAGGCCTGTCGCCAGTAGTCGAGATAGCGGAAGAAGCGGCGCGCGTCTTTGGCCTCGGCCCCGCGCCAAGATTGCGGCCGGGTCAATCGCTCCATCAATGCCGCGCGCGTTACCGGAATGAACTTCTCGCGCGCGTCGGCCTCTGCAAGGATTTCCTCGATAACGTCGTCGCGCGGCTCATGGGGTGCGGAGACAGGCGCTGCTGCGGGCGCAGTGCCGGCGATCGGCGCCTCGGCTGTAGCCGCAGCGGAAGGGACCGTCCCTTGATCTCGCGGTGTGAGCACTTCGACTGCGGACATGCGCCACCCCCCTTGGATCTACGCGCATCCTTCGCGCGCCACGCAGGCCCCGCGAAAAATCGCCAACACCGTCTTCCAGCCGCCCGACTGCCGTCAAGCTTGCAGGCAACTGGCGAGGATTTATGGCCGATCCTGCGTTATGGGCGCCACGCTTTCATGACGCGCGACGGCGCATTGGCCCGTCCCCTCTTTCCATCTGTGGAAAGAGGGGACAAGGGGCGCTGCGTCAGTGAGCGATCAGGGGCCGCCGAAACGACGCTGCCACCAGCCACGGCGCGGCGGTCCTTCCGGTTCGGTGGATTCCGGCGAAGGCGCATCCTGTGGCGTGGCTTCCGCATGAGGCCTGGAGCCGTTCGCGAGAGCCGGCTCGCGGGCGGGCGAAGTCTCGACAGGCGACGGGCTCGCCGCAATGGGCTCCGGCTCCGAACGCGCTGGCTCGGATTTTGCGGGCGCGACCGGCGGTGCTTCCGACGTAGGCTCGGGCACCACTTCGGGTTCCTGGGCCGCGCCGACGATCTCCCAAGTGATTCCCTGGGAGGTTACGCCATGATCGGGCGTATCGAGGGGAGCCTCGTCGCGCCGACGTACGGGCAGGTCGCCCCAACGGCCGTGCGGCTTGAAGGCTGGATCGACATCAGGCTGATCCGCTGACGGGTCCGCAGGCGATCCGGCGATGACACTGCCATCGGGTGCGGTCCCCTCGCGCTGACGCGAGCGACCACCCCTGCGTCCGCGCCGCCTCCGACGGCCGCGGCCCTCACCTTCCTCGGTCCTGCCGCCGCCTTCCCGCGGGCCTTCCGCGCGCACTTCGGTCTCGTCGGCTTCGGCGGCGCTCTCCTC
>JAEZAW010000255.1 GCA_023430315.1 Pseudomonadota bacterium
CCTCAGTTCCTATATTCCGATCGCAATCTTCATCGGTATCGCACTCGTCATCGGCCTGGCGCTGTTGATCGCGCCTTTCGCGGTTGCTTACAAGAATCCCGATCCTGAGAAGCTTTCCGCATTCGAATGCGGCTTCAACGCGTTTGACGACGCGCGCATGTAGTTCGACATTCGATTCTATCTCGTTTCGATCCTTTTCATCATCTTCGACCTGGAAGTCGCCTTCCTGTTCCCGTGGGCAGTATCCTTCGGTGAAATCGGCTGGTTCGGCTTCTGGTCCATGATGGTGTTTCTGGCCGTTCTGACCATCGGCTTCATCTATGAATGGAAGAAGGGAGCGCTGGAATGGGCGTAGTTCAAAACGACTCGACGCTTGTCGCGCAAAAGCCCAAGGGCATTATCGATCCATCGACCGGCAAGCCGGTCGGTAGCGATGACGCTTACTTCAGCGAAATCAATGACGAATTGGCCGACAAGGGCTTTCTCGTCACTTCGACCGACGAGCTCTTCACATGGGCGCGCACCGGCTCGCTGATGTGGATGACGTTCGGCCTCGCCTGCTGCGCCGTTGAGATGATGCAGGCCTCGATGCCACGCTACGATGTCGAGCGCTTCGGCTTTGCGCCGCGCGCCTCGCCCCGCCAGTCGGATGTGATGATCGTCGCGGGCACGCTCACCAATAAGATGGCGCCGGCGCTGCGCAAGGTCTACGACCAGATGCCGGAGCCGCGCTACGTCATCTCCATGGGCTCGTGCGCCAACGGCGGCGGCTACTATCACTACAGCTACGCGGTCGTCCGCGGCTGTGACCGCATCGTGCCGGTGGACATCTACGTGCCGGGCTGCCCGCCGACGGCGGAGGCGCTCGTCTACGGCATCCTGCTGCTGCAGAAGAAGATCCGGCGCACCGGCACCATCGAACGGTAGCACGCTGATGCAGACACACATCGAAAGCCTCGACGAGCTCAAGGAGCATGTTGCCGCCGGTCTCGGCGACAAGCTCGTCGATGCGCAGATTGCCTTCGGCGAGCTGACACTCGTCGTGCCGCGCGAGCAGATCGTGCCCGTGCTCAAATATCTGCGCGACAACGGCCGCTGTCAGTTCGAAGTGCTGATCGATATCTGCGGCGTCGACTATCCCGCGCGCGAGCGGCGCTTCGATGTCGTCTATCACCTGCTCTCGGTGCGCCAGAACCAGCGCATCCGCGTCAAGCTCGAGACCGACGAGACCGCGCTCGTGCCGAGCGTCGTCGGCGTTTTCCCGGCTGCCAACTGGTACGAGCGCGAGGCTTACGACATGTACGGTATGCCCTTCTCAGGGCATCCGGACCTGCGTCGCCTGCTGACCGACTACGGCTTCGAGGGCTACCCCCTGCGCAAGGACTTCCCCCTCACGGGCTATGTCGAGGTGCGTTACGACGATGAGCTGAAACGTGTCGTCTATGATCGCGTGCGGCTGACGCAGGAGTTCCGCAACTTCGATTTCGAGAGTCCCTGGGAAGGCGTGGACTACGTCCTCCCTGGCGACGAGAAGGCGGCCGCGCCGCCGCCGGCCCCACCACCTCCGCCGCCCAAGTCCTGAGCGCTCGCTGCGCGCTCGTGGTCTAAGCTACTGCCGCGGTGCGCGCGTCGACCTTGATCATGTCCGCGGCTTTCTCCGCGATCATGATCGTCGGCGCGTTGGTGTTCCCCGAGATCAGGTTCGGCATGATCGAGGCGTCGATCACGCGCAAACCTCCGATGCCGCGCACGCGCAGGCGACTGTCGACCACTGCGGCAGCGTCGTTGCCCATTTTGCAGGTGCCGCAGGGATGGAAGACCGTGGTGCCCTTCTCCTTCGCAAACGTCATGAAGTCCTCGTCGCTCACGCATTCCGGCCCCGGGAACACCTCGCGCCGCACGAGCGGCTTGAAGGCAGCCTGCTCGGAGATGCGTCGCGCGAGCTTGAGGCCGGCGAGCGTGACGCGCTGGTCGCTCTCGGCAGCCAGATAGTTGGCGATGATCGAGGGGTGCTGCTTCGGGTCGGGAGAGACAATGTGCTGATGGCCGCGGCTGTCGGGACGCAACACGCAGATCGTCGAGGAGATGCCGGGATAGGTATGCAGGCCCTTGCCGGGCGCATCGGCGGAGAACGGAATGAAGTGAAACTGGATGTCGGGCTCGTCGAGTTCGGGCGACGATTTCGCGAACACGCCAGCAACGGCGGCGCCGTTGGCCAGGATGCCGCTCCGGTTGAATGCATACTCGATGCCGGTCTTCATTTGCAGCAGCTTGCTGTGCCAGACCGCATTGAGGCTGTAGGGCGCTTCGGTCACTTCGTAGACCGAGCGCACCTGATAGTGATCCTGCAGGTTCTCGCCGACGCCCTTGAGTTCGTGGCGCACGGGGATGCCCACCTTCTGCAGCACCTCGCCCTGGCCGATGCCTGAAAGCTCGAGAATTTGCGGACTGCCGATGGCACCTGCCGCGAGCAGCACTTCGCGTCGTGCCTTGATGAAACGCTTCTCGCCACCGACGGAGAACCGCACGCCCGAAGCGCGCCGTTCATCAAGCGCGATCGCTTCGACCTCGGCGTGCGTGATAATGCGGAGGTTCGGACGGTTGGCTGCGTCGCGCAGATAGGTGACTGCAGTGGAGCCGCGGCGACCATCCCGGATCGTGTACTGGTAGTAGCCGGCACCTTCCTGGGTTTTGCCGTTGAAGTCGTCGGTCGGCGGGATGCCCGCCTCGACGCACGCAGCGACGAAGGCCGCGCAGAGCGGGCTCTCCATGCGCATGTCGGTGACGGAGAGCGGCCCGCCGGTGCCATGGAGGCCGTCGGCCCCGCGCTCCTGGTTCTCGGCGCGCTTGAAATAGGGCAGCACGTCCTCGTAGGACCAGCCGACGTTGCCGAGCTGGCGCCACACGTCGTAGTCGCGCGCCTGCCCGCGGATATAGACGAGGCCGTTGATGGCGCTGGAGCCACCGAGCACACGCCCGCGAGGCCAGGGTACATGACGCCCGCCGAGATGGGGCTCGGGACCGGCGGCGTACTGCCAGGTGACATCGGGATTGTACATCGTGCGGAAATAGCCGCCGGGGATGTGGATCCATGGATTGGTGTCCTTACCGCCGGCCTCCAGCAGGGCCACGGTCACCCCTGCCTGCTCGCTCAGGCGATTGGCGAGCACGCAGCCCGCCGAACCGGCCCCCACGATGACGTAGTCGTAGCTGCCCTCGTTCTTACCAGCCGGCATTCTGCCTCCCCATAGCGTCGTTCGTCCTTTGCGCCGGCATCTGCCACCAAGCGCAGGTTGTCCCGGAATTTACACGGAATGGGGCAAAGATCGACTCTTCACGATGCGGCAGCATCGATGGCTTTTGACCGGGCGTACGGGGTCATGCTGAAACGAACGTCAGCTTCGGCCAGCGCTCCTTCCACTTCTTGCTTGCTTGGCGCAAGCGATAGACTCCGATCTTCGCAGAAAAGGCAGGCGTGGGTCTCACGATCAAACCCACCAGATCATCAAGGCCGTGCGGAGCAAGGATCTCGAAGCGACCATTCTCAAGGCGGGCGGCAATGGCCGTGGCCGTCTCAGGCCAGCAGCGAACGGCATCGGCGACATTCCCATAGGGTGGGTCGCCATTCGGACCATGCATCCGCGCCTGGTTGTGAACGGACCATGGGACGCCGGGCGCCATGGTGCATAGACAATTCTGAATCGACAAGTCAGTCGCCGGGTTCACGTCAGCCGGATTGCAGTAAACGACGTCAACATCACTACCCGGCACTGGGCCGAGCCGCAGACCATGCAGATGATCCCAAACGGCGTTGCGCAAAAGGCCTGCACCGACCCAGCAATCCTCGATGCCAAGCATCCCCAAGGTCTTAAGCGGCTGCGCGACGTGAGGCTGCCCTGCAAGAAACGCGGCGATATCATCGGGTTGCAGCATAAGCTCAAGATACCTGTCAGCGGGCTTTAAACATAGGGAGACCCCCGATGGCCTTGTTAGGTGGGCGACGGAACAATTCGATGTATTACGTTGTTCCTGCAAGCGTCGGGCTTCCGGCAAGTCGCCTGGCGCCAGCGTAGGTAAACCTTAATACGGCTCGTCTATACTCGCTCTCTGGATCGGGAAACGGCCCATGCCGAGGGGGAACTTAAGAACTCCGGCACGAGGCTTGCACGGCCAGGGCCTTGAGTAGGGGCTCGGGGGCATCCATCATCGGTGGCTGCCCGGGGAGTCGAGTAAAATGGCACGTGGTAAAGTTGGAATTGCACTCGGTGGTGGCGCGGCGCGCGGATGGGCACATATCGGTGTGCTCAGAGCCCTGGCTCAGGTCGGCGTGGTGCCGGACATCATCGCAGGAACCTCGATCGGCGCTGTCGTGGGGGGCTGCTTCGCCGCCGGGCGCCTCGACGAGCTCGAGGGCTTTGCCCGTGATCTCACCAAGCGCAAGATCTTCGGCTATCTGGATTTCAACCTCTCCGGCTCGGGCCTGATCACTGGTCAGCGCGTCGTCGAGCGGCTCGAGGGGCACCTCAAGGGTCTGCAGATCGAGGAAATGCAGTCGCGTTTCGCCGCGGTTGCCACCGAATTCGGAACCGGCCAGGAAACCTGGATCACGCGCGGGCCGCTGGTCGAGGCCATGCGCGCCTCCTACGCCCTGCCCGGCATCTTCAAACCCGTTCGCGTCAATAATCGCTGGCTTATGGATGGTGCGCTCTGCAACCCGGTGCCGGCTTCAGTCTGCCGCGCCCTCGGCGCCCGCTATGTCATCGCGGTAAATTTGAATTCCGATGCCTGCGGGCGCGGCAACCAGTTCCCGGAGCTCGACGGCGGTCTCTTGGAGCCGACGCCGCCACCACCGCCCGAGCCTGAGCCCGCGCGCACGCTCGCCAACGGTTTCGGCGCCCGCAACCTGATCAAGCGGCAGCTTTTCGGCGGCGGTGACAGCAGCCCCGGCATCTCCAGCGTCATGGTCGATGCCTTCAACATCGTTCAGGACCGTATCGCGCGTTCGCGCCTTGCCGGCGATCCGCCCGATGCGATCATCAACCCGCGCCTCGCCGGCATCGGTCTCTTCGACTTCCACAGTGCCGATGCGCTGATCTCGCGCGGCATGGCGGCCGCCCAGCGGGAAGCCGAGGACATTCGCCGGGAGATCGCCGCCCGCGATGCCGCCACGCAGCGTCACGTCGCTCTGGCCTAATCCTTCCTCGTCTCACTGCTCTCAGCGATTGGCGCTGGATTGCCGGCGCCGGTCGTGATCTTGTGCGCGTCCCCGAACAACAAGCCTCAAGCCGACAAACGGGCGGAAACGCGATGCAGGACAGCACCTCGGACGCGGAGACGGCGCGCCGCGCGGCGATCAAGGTCGCGCATGACCGCCTCGATCTCTTCGCGGTCAGCATCCTCACCCTGCTGTGCATCTTCCTCGGCATCGGTCAGGTGGCGATGAAGGTTGCCAATGCTGGCATCTCGCCCTTGCTGCAGGGGGCACTGCGCTCGCTGCTTGCTGCCGGGCTCGTCGGTCTGCTGTGTGCCGTGCGCGGGATCTCGCTGCGCCTGGATCGCGTGATGCTCGCACCATTGCTGCTCTCGGCACTCTTCTTCACAGCCGAGTTCGCCTTTCTCTATCCGGGTCTCGAGCGCACGACAGCCTCGCGCGCAATCATCTTCCTTTACACCTCGCCCTTCGTCGTTGCTGCGGGCGCGCACTTCCTCATTCCAGGAGACCGCCTCACGCTGTCGAAGATTGCCGGCCTACTCGCGGCACTCGCGGGCATCATGATCGTGTTGGCCGGGCGCGAGACGAAAGGCGTCAGCTCGCTGACAGGCGATCTTCTTTGCCTCGCCGGCGGCATCGCCTGGGGTTTCCTGACGCTGAGCGTGCGCGCGACGCGACTTGCTGGCGAGCGGCCCGAGCGCGTGATCTTCATGCAGCTTGCGATCTCTGCCATTCTACTCTGGCTCATCTCGCTCGCACTTGGCGAGCGTGGCATCACCGATCCTTCGCCGCTTGTGCTGAGCGCCTTCGGCTATACCGTCATCTTCGTCGCGTTCATTACGTTCACGACGTCGCTCTGGCTCATGACGCGCTATCCGGCTTCGCGCATCATGGCCTTCCTCATGATCACGCCCGTGTTCGGCGTCGCGGCTGGCGTAATCCTTCTCGGCGAGCCGCTGACGATCCATCTCATCATCGGCCTCGTCGTCGTGATCCTGGGACTGTGGCTCGTGAACCGGCCGGCATCCAACGCAAAATAAAAGCGGGTGGGTTCGGGAG
>JAEZAW010000320.1 GCA_023430315.1 Pseudomonadota bacterium
TCGAGGGCCTGGGCCTCGAGATCGCCTCAGCCGACGAGGCGCGCGAGATCCTGAGCCTCAAGGGCGGCGACAAGGTCGATTTCTGAGCCTGCATCAGGCTCCTAACCGTTCTCAACACACGGAGCGCCGGCCGCATTGATGGCGGTCGGCGCTTCTGTTAAGCCTGCGCCTTAACTCGCAGAATCCGAGGCCGCCGATGATCCCGCGCTACTCCCGCCCCGAGATGAGGGCGATCTGGGAGCCCGAGACCCGCTTCCGCATCTGGTTCGAGATCGAGGCGCACGCGGCCTCCGCCATGGCCGAACTCGGAATCGTCCCCAAGGAGGCCGCCAAGGTCATCTGGGACAAGGGCAGCAAGGCCAAGTTCGACGTCGCGCGCATCGACGAGATCGAGGCGGTCACCAAGCACGATGTCATCGCCTTCCTGACGCACCTCGCCGAGCACGTCGGACCAGATGCGCGCTTTGTCCACCAGGGCATGACCTCGTCGGACGTGCTCGACACCTGCCTCAATGTGCAGCTCGTGCGGGCGAGCGACATCCTGCTCGCGGACATGGACCGCGTGCTGGCCGCGCTCAAGAAGCGCGCCTTCGAGCACAAGAACACGATCACGATCGGCCGCAGCCACGGCATTCATGCCGAGCCAACGACGTTCGGCGTGAAGCTCGCCTACGCCTATGCGGAGTTCGCACGCGGGCGCGAGCGACTGGCGGCAGCGCGCAAGGAAGTGGCGACGTGCGCGATCTCCGGCGCCATCGGCACGTTCGCGAACATCGACCCCTCCATCGAGGAATATGTCGCGAAGGCTATGGGTCTCGCGCCCGAGCCCGTTTCGACGCAGGTCATCCCGCGCGACCGGCACGCCATGTACTTCGCGACGCTCGCCGTGATCGCCTCGTCCGTCGAGCGGCTCGCGACCGAGTTCCGCCACCTTCAGCGCACCGAGGTGCTCGAAGCCGAAGAGTTCTTCTCGCCGGGGCAGAAGGGATCCTCGGCCATGCCGCACAAACGCAATCCCGTGCTGACGGAGAACCTGACAGGCCTCGCGCGGATGGTGCGCTCGTTCGCAACGCCGGCGCTCGAAAACGTCGCGCTCTGGCATGAGCGCGATATCTCGCACTCCTCCGTTGAGCGTTTCATCGGCCCGGATGCGACCATCACGCTCGACTTCGCATTGAACCGCCTCGCGGGCGTTGTCGAGAAGCTCGTCGTGTACCCCGAGAACATGCGCAAGAACCTCGACAAGCTCGGCGGCTTGCACAATTCTCAGCGCGTGCTTCTTGCGCTCACGCAGGCCGGCGCCTCGCGCGAGGACAGCTATTCCTTAGTCCAGCGCAATGCCATGAAGACCTGGGAGACAGGCGCCGACTTCCTCGCGAGCCTCAAGGCCGACAAGGACGTCACGGGCTATCTCTCGAATGCCCAGCTCGAAGCCATGTTCGACGATGCCTACCACCTGAAACACGTCGATACGATCTTCAAGCGCGTGTTCGGCGCGGCGTAGGGGACGGCCATGGCACAGTACGTTGCCGTCATTGCGGGCGCGACGGGCGCCGCGGCGAAGCAGCTCGTCGAGGTGCTGCTTGCCGATCCGGCATGGGAGGTCATAGGCCTCTGCCGTCGCCCGCCGACGCTGAAACGCGAGCGGCTGAGCTACGTCGCCTGTGACCTTACTGACGCAGCAAGCACGAAGGCCGCTCTCGCTCGCTGCCCTCAGGCGACGCACCTCTTCTACACGGCGCGCGCTCAATTCTCGGATGCATCCGTCGGCGTCGAGGACGTCGCGGGCAATCGCGCCATGCTCCAGCATCTGCTGGATGGTGCCGAAGCCGCATGCCCTGGCCTTCAGCATGTCCATCTCGTCGAGGGTACGAAATGGTACGGCATGCACATCGGCGCCATGCGCTTGCCGGCGCATGAGGACGATCCGCGCCACATGCCGCCGAACTTCTATTACGATCAGCAGGATCTGCTCAGCTCACGTGCCGAGGGTAAGCGCTGGACGTGGTCCGCTTCGCGCCCCGGGTTCCTCTATGACTTCGCCCCGGAGCGGCCGCGCAACCTCGTGCCCCTGATCGGCGCCTGGGCTGGGATGTGTGCGGAGCTCGGCCTGCCGCTCGAGTTTCCCGGCAAACCCGCCTGCTACGACGCCCTGATGGAGGCGACGGACGCGACCCAGCTCGCCCGGAGCATGAAATGGATGGCGACGTCGCCGACGGCCCGCAACGAGGCCTTCAATGTGACGGACGGCGGACTACTTCGTTGGTCGCGTCTCTGGCCGCAGATCGCGCGGCTCTATGGTCTCCCGTGCGGCGTCCCGCGCCCGCTCAATCTCGGTCGCTGGATGGCCGACAAGGGGCCGCTGTGGGATGCGATGGTGAATAAGCACGGCCTCGTCGCACAGCCGATGGAGGCCGTGGTTACCTGGAACTTCGGCGATTTCCTGTGGGGCCTCGAGCACAACGTCGTGTCGAGCATGACCAAGATCCGTCTCGCCGGCTTCCATGAGACGATCGACACGGAAGCCAGAATCCTCGCCCATCTGCGGCGTTACCGCGAGGCGCGCCTCCTTCCATGACAGGATCGTAATCCCGCGATCGGGCAAACCCGCTCGGACGCCCGACAGTGCGGCATTTTAGCGGCGGATTCGGTTGCAAACGGGGTTGATCACACTATAGTCCGCCCCGAAATCAAGGCAGACGGTCGAGGCGGCGGGCGCGACCGACGGATGCCAATCCTCGCCCCGTTCAGCTTCCGAGACCCCTGGGAATAGCGCGCATGTCCACTTCACTGGTCTACGCTCAAGCCGGCGGCAGCGACTTCATGATTCAGTTGCTGCCGATCCTGCTGATGTTCGTGATCTTCTACTTCCTCCTGCTCCGTCCGCAGCAGCAGCGTGTGAAGCAGCACCGTGAGATGGTGGCGAACGTCCGGCGGGGTGACGTGGTCGTGACGGGCGGCGGCATCATCGGCAAGGTGACGCGCGTGAAGGAAGGGGATGCCGAGATCGAGGTCGAGATCGCCGAGAACACCCGCGTCCGCCTCATGCGCGGCACCATCTCCGAGGTGCGGGTCAAGGGCGAGGTTGCAAAGGCCGGCTGAGCCGCCGCGCGCGACGGCTCGCCGCTCTCTGAATTCAGAGGTCCGGGAACGAGATGCTCCACTTTTCGCGCTTCAAGATGATCGCGATCCTGCTCACCTGCGTGGTGAGCATTGTCTTCGCGATCCCCAACCTGTTCACCAAGGAACAGCTTGCGTCCTGGCCGCGCTTCCTGCCGACGAAGCAGATGCCGCTCGGCCTCGACCTCCAGGGCGGCGCCCACCTGCTGCTGGCCATGGATACCGAAGAGCTGCGGAAGGAATGGTTGCAGACGCTGCGCGATGACGCGCGTCGCACACTCCGCGACGCCAAGATCTTTCCGACGGGGGTCGGCATCGTCGGCAACCAGGTGCAGGTGCGGCTCGCCAAGCCCGAGGAAGCGGACACGGCCATGCGCGAGTTGCGCAAGCTCATCCAGCCGCTCGGCAGCGCCGTGCTCGGCACGAGCTCCGACGACCTGACGATTACGAAAGGCGGCGACGGGACGATCCTGATCGCGCCCTCCGCGCCGGGTCTGCAGCAGCGCGTCATCAACGCCGCTGGCGCCGCCATCGAAACCGTGAACCGGCGCATCAACGCCCTCGGAACGGCAGAATCGACGGTCGTACGTCAGGGCGCGGACCGCATTCTCGTCCAGTATCCGGGCCTGACCGACACCAAGGTGCTGAAGGATCTGCTCGGCCAGACCGCCAAGCTCTCTTTCCACGAAGTCCATCCGACGATGACCGCCGAGGAGGCGCGGCAGGGCCGCACGCCCCCCGGCTATCGCATTTTCTCCGCCAGCGATCGCGGTGATGAGCAGGGTGGCAGCTACCTCCTGCGCGAAACGCCGGTGGTTCCCGGCGAGAATCTCGTCGATGCCCAGCCGGGCTTCGACCAGCGCACGAACGAACCCATCATCTCCTTCCGCTTCGATCAGGCGGGCGCGCGGCGGTTCGGCCGCTTCACGCAGGAGAATGTGAACCGTCCGTTCGCCATCGTGCTCGACGACAAGGTGCTCTCAGCGCCGGTCATTCGTGAGCCTATTCTCGGCGGCACAGGCCAGATCTCGGGAAGTTTCACCGTCGAGAGCGCCAACACGCTCGCCGTGCAGCTCCGCTCCGGCGCCTTGCCCGTCAAGCTGACCATCGCAGAGGAACGCACGGTCGGCCCGTCGCTCGGCGCCGACTCGATTGCCGCCGGCAAGCTCGCCTCGATCGTCGGCGGCGTAATCAGCATGATCATGGTGATCGTTGCCTACGGGACTTTCGGCGTCTTTGCCGTCATCGGCCTTCTCATGAACGGCACGATGGTGGTCGCGCTCATGTCCGCAGCCGGGACGACGCTGACTTTGCCGGGTATCGCCGGCCTCGTGCTGACGGTCGGCATGGCGGTCGACTCGAACGTGATCATCTACGAGCGCATACGCGAGGAGCTGCGCGCCGGAAAATCGGCGGTGAGCGCCATCGATGCCGGCTTCACGCGCGCCATCACGACCATTCTCGACAGCCAGCTCACGACACTCGCCGCCGCGATCATCATGTTCTGGCTCGGCTCAGGCCCGATCCGCGGCTTCGCTGTCACGCTCTCGATCGGAATTTTCACCTCGATCTTCACTGCCGTCACGGTAACGCGCCTGCTCATCGCGCTCTGGCTGCGCTCCGAGCGCGCCAAGCCCGGCAGGATCGCCGTTCCGATCTGAAGACGGCGCGGCAAGATCTCGAAAGGCCCGTACCACCATGCGCTTTATTCCGAACTTCAAGGGTTACGACTTCTTCCCGCACGGGACGCATATCAACTTCATGCGCTTCCGCGACGTGTGCTTCTTCGGCTCGATCGCGGCGATCGTGATCTCGATCGGACTGTTCCTTAGCATGGGCCTCAACTACGGCGTCGACTTCAAGGGCGGCACCATGATCGAGGTGCAGACCAAGTCGGGCGCCTCTGCCGATATCCAGGCCATGCGCAATCAGCTGAGCGGTCTCGGACTTGGCGATGTGCAGATCCAGGCGTTCGGCACATCGAATGACGTATTGATCCGCATCGAGGCGCAGCCGGGCGGCGAAGAAGCGCAACAGGCCGCCCTGGGGAAGGTGATCAGCGCTCTTGGCGACGGTTTTGTCCAACGGCGCGTCGAAGTCGTCGGGCCCGCAGTCTCGGCAGAATTGCGCAGGACGGGCTTGCTCGCGGTGACGGCAGCCATCATGGCGATCATGGCCTATGTCTGGTTCCGATTCGAGTGGCAGTTCGCCGTCGGCACGCTCCTCTCGCTCTTCCATGACGTGCTGGTCGTGGTCGGCGTTTTCTCGCTGTTCCAGCTCGAGTTCGATCTCGGCATCGTGGCGGCCCTGCTGACCATCCTTGGCTATTCCGTCAACGATACCGTCGTCGTCTCGGACCGCATCCGCGAGAATCTGCGCAAGTACAAGCGCATGGGGCTGGGCGAAGTCCTCAATCTCTCCATCAACGAGACGCTCTCGCGCACGATCCTGACGGGCGTGACGACCATCGTCGTCCTGATCGCGCTGTTCATCTTCGGCGGCTCGGTCATGCGCTACATCACGTTCGCCATGTTGCTCGGCGTGCTCGTCGGCACGTACTCATCGATCTTCATCGCGGCGCCGATCCTCGAGTATCTGGGCGTCAAGCGGGAGACGGTCACCGGCGAGAAGGCGGCAGCTGGCGCACGCAGCTGATCGCCCGGCAATTCACTCCGCAGGAGCGCAACCATGCAGCCTGCGACGCCCCGCTATCCCGGCCGAGCGCCGATCGAGGCCTACGGCAATGGCGGCTTTCGCTTTGCCGGCATGAGCCATCGCGGATCCCTCCTCTGCCTCGGTGAGGCGATCGTCGGCTGGCCAGCAACCACTGCCGGGGGCCTCACGCTCGACGATTTCGCACTATTGCTAGCGGAACCATCGGGCATCGAGTTGCTTCTGCTCGGTACGGGGCGCGACTTCCTACTGCCTTCAGCATCTTTGCGGACTGGCCTGCGCGACGCCGGCATCCGCATCGAGCCCATGGACACGGGAGCGGCCTGCAGGACGTACAATGTCTTGCTCGGCGAGGGCCGGCCCGTAGGCGCGGCTCTGATCGCCGTCGACTGAGGCAGTCGCCCGGCCGGACGCTTCCGCATGGAACCCGAATTGTGCTCTATCTGTTGCCGTAGTCCGTGCCAGCCCGGTGATGCCGATGCCAGCCATGCTCTCGAGTGCCCGCAATGCGCTTGTCGCGGGGATCGCACTATCGATCGCAGCAGTCCTGGCGGCGATTGCCGCGAGCGGTACCGACTGGCTCGGCTTCACGTCGTTCGTTCTGCGCGCGATCCATGTCGTTTCCGCGATCATCTGGGTCGGCATGATCTGGTTCGTCAATTTCGTACAGCATCCGGCGGTGGTCGGGGCCGATGACGCCGGGCGCGGAACGCTCTTCCGCCTCGTGGTGCCGAAGGTCGCCACGATATTCCGGCACACGTCGCATCTCGTCATCCTGTCGGGGGTGCTGCTCCTGCTGCCGACCGGCTATCTGCTGTCATCATGGATGTATGGCGCGCCCTTCTACATGCCGCTCGCCAAAGTGTTCCTGCTGTGGGGCGCGGCTGCGGGCGCCATCGCCATGTGGACCTTCGTGCACATGATGATCTGGCCGAACCTGCAGATCGTGCTCGGCGAGAAGCCCGGTAATGCAGAGGCCAAGGCAGCCGCGCGCGCCAAGGTCGCGCTCTATGCCCGCGCCAACCTGCTGCTGGCGATACCGGTGACCGTGATGATGGTTGCCGCCGCGCATCTCCTCTGACGATGAGCGAAGCGCCGCTCGACGCGCTGAGGGAAGCCGCCATCGCGCGCGAACCGGATCGCTATTTCGCCGCGACGCTGGCACCACAAACCATCCGCCTCGACTTGATCGCGCTGGCGGCATTCGCGGCAGAGCTTGCCAATATCGCGACGCAGGTGCGCGAGCCGCTCGCGGGCGAGATACGGCTCCAGTGGTGGCGCGATGCGCTTGCCCCCAGCGGCGGCGAAGCTGCGGCAGGGCATCCCGTTGCAGATGCCATGCGCGCCACGATCGCGCGCCATAGCCTGCCCGCGGAGATCATAAACGCCGTTATCGACTCGTTCGCCGACGCGCTTCATGGCGAGAGGCCGGCGGACGAGAATGCCCTGATCACGCACATGGCAGCCGGCGAGGGCGGGCTTTTCCGCCTCGCCGCCCGCATCTGCGCTGCGGACGAGATCGGCGATATCTGGCACATCACGCGCACCGCGGGGCTCGCGTATGGCCTCTCCCGTGTGCTTCTTCGCCTTCCTGCTGAACGTGCCGCGAGCCTTGTGATCCCGCGCACGCTGCTCTCGGATGAGGATCTGGGACAACTCGATGCGGGCAGCACGCCTGCACCTCTCGCCCCAGCCATTGCTGCGCTCAGCGACCTCGCGCGCACGGCAATGTCAGAAATTGCCCCGCAGCTCGCAAATATGTCACGGGCAAAGCGCCTGCCCTTCCTGCCTCTGGCCATGGTTAGGCCCAACTTGCGCGCCTTACAAACAGGAGCGAAGCGGCGCGACGCGGCATCGATCGAGCCGCTGCCGATCAGCCGCCTGTTGCGCATTACATGGGCGCACGCGCGCGGGCGCCTTTGAACCGGTGAGGCCATGATCCGAGGCCCATATTCGAGCACGCGTGGAAGCCCTGCACTTGCGCTGCGGTTGCTTGGCGCGCTCGTCGTGGCTCTGGGCCTGCTCGCGATGCTTCCCGATCGCGCCGCCGCCGAGCCGCGGATCAGCTGGCGCGTGGAGAACCCGTTCCGTCTCTTCACCCGCCCTTCCGATAGCGAGGTGCACCGCGCAACCTACAACGACCTCGGCGAGACCGAGCGCACGACGCCCGTACTCTCGGCCGAGCGGGCGCTCTCGCGGCGACATCCCGGAGATGGCTGGGCAGCCGGCATGATGGACAATCTCTGCTGGTCGGCAGAGCGCAACCGCTATGGCTGCCGGGAATCGCCTGACTATCTGCACCCGCGCGCACACCGCATCCAGTTCGCGCTGCGCGACGTGCCCGATGCCGATCGCATCGACTGCACTTGGCTCACCACGCCGCTCGCGCGCTCGGGCCTCGGCGGCTCGGTCACGGCACGTTGCGACCAGACCGTCACACTGCCGATCCCTTACCCCGTCGGCGCGCGCATCAGCGTCGAGGTGGGAGGGCGCGAAATCGCGACGGACATCGCCAAGGTGACGGATCTGCTCGTCGTCGCCATGGGTGACAGCTTCGCCTCGGGCGAAGGCAACCCGGACGTTCCCGTACGCTTCTCGCGCGAGCGCCGCGCCGACTATGGCTTCGGTCCCGGCAACGAGCCGCTCAGCGGATATCCGGCTCGCGTCGGTCCGTGGCAATCGATCGGCGATACCGCGTTCATCAAGAGCAATGCACGCTGGATCGACCAGGCCTGCCACCGCTCGCTTTACTCGCACCAGATTCGCGCCGCCTTGCAGCTCGCGGTCGAGGATCCGCACCGGGCCGTAACGTTCGTCGGTTATGCGTGCTCCGGCGCGGAAATCGTGGACGGGCTCTTCCGCCGCTACAAGGGCCACGAGTGGGTGCCCAATCCACCCGACATCTCGCAGCTTTCCGCAATCGCGCAGGCGCAGTGCGGGCCGAAGCGCGCCGAGGAGCAGGAAATGCCCGAGGCCTATCACATGCGCGGGCGCATAACGGAACTCCGAGGCGGCCTCATCCTGCGGCGCTGCGACCCCGACGACTCGCGCAAGATCGACCTCGTGCTCGTCTCGGTCGGTGGCAACGATATCGGCTTCGCGCGCCTGCTCGCCAATGCCATTCTGGCTGACGAATCCTCGCTGCGCCGTCTCAGCGGCTGGTTCGGTCAGGTCCACGGATTTCTCGCCGCATCGGAGCTTCTCGACGGCCTCGAGGCGCGTCTGCTCTCGTTGAAGCGCGCCATTCACGGTCAGTTGCACGTGCCCTGGGCCGAACAAGACAGGATCATGCTGGTCGCTTATCCGAGTCTCGCGCTTCTGCCGGACGGCCGCCAGATCTGTCCCGATGGGCGCGCTGGAATGACGGTCACGCCCGACTTCCTGCTGAGCGAGAACCGCGCGCGCGAGTCCATGGCAGCCGGCGAGCGTCTCGATGCCGTCATGGAGGACACGAGCAAGCAGAACGGCTGGACTTACGTCGCCAGTCACCGTCAGCAGTTCCGCGGCCGCGGGATCTGCGCGGGATACACCGACAACGCCTTCACGATCGCCGACGATCTGCGTCTGCCGCGGTGGACTGGCCGCAGATGGGAGCCGTTCAATCCCGCGGACTGGCAGGCCTATGCGCCGCGCCAGCGCTGGTTCCGTACGCCCAATGATGCTTTCAT
Source organism: Pseudomonadota bacterium (assembly GCA_023430315.1). Taxonomy (GTDB): domain Bacteria; phylum Pseudomonadota; class Alphaproteobacteria; order Rhizobiales; family Hyphomicrobiaceae. Next base: position 9,462 of record JAEZAW010000320.1, read on the forward strand.
GACCGGCAACTTCCACGTGAGCGAGTCGCTCATGCAGAAAGTGCTCAAGCTGCAGGGCTTCTCCTCGTTCCAGCTCCTGCTCGCGAGCATCTATTCCGGTGCTTTCCATCCGACGGCCGAAGGTCAGGCCGCCATGGCGGATGCCGTCGTCGCGGAAGCGCGGCGCGTGCTGGCCAAATACGCGGCGGCGCAGTAGGGCGAGCGCGCTTCAGCCGAAATGCACGCCGAGTGTCTCGTGAAAGGCGCGCTGGCCCTTCGGCGTGATGCTCACCGCGCGCGTGCCTTCCACGCGGCGGATCCAGCCCTTCTCGAAGCTGAATGCGCAGAGCGCGGTACCGAGCCTGCCGGCAAGATGCGGTCGGCGCTCACTCCAGTCGAGGCAGGGACGGCAAAGAAGCCGGCGGCTCTTCGTTGCGGGCTCGGCTCCAATGCGCCCGACGTCGAGACCGATACGATCGAAGAGCACGAGGCCCGACGGCGTGACGATGCCGGCGTCGCTATCGAGCTCGACATGGCCCGCCGAAACGAGCGCATCAGCGATCGCCACACCGAGACGTCCAGCAAGATGGTCGTAGCACGTGCGCGCGGCTCGGAGCGCCGCATCGCGCGGTCCCGTGACTACCGTTCGCTTCGGTGTCTCGATCTCGGACGCCACGTGCATGAGACTTTCGAGAAGGCGCGCCATGGTGGGCGTTGCGAGGCGATGATAGCGATGGCGACCCTGCTTCTCCATGGCGAGCAGGCCGGCGCTGGTGAGGCGCGCGAGGTGGCTGCTTGCCGTCTGCGCCGTGATGCCGGCCACGCCCGCAAGCTCGGAGGCTGTCAACGCTCGGCCGTCCATCATGGCCTGAAGCATGGCAGCGCGGGATCACCGACCAGGGCAGCGACGGATGCGAGCTTGGCTGTAGTGGGCATAACTGATCCTCGAACTGCGCCGGAGAGAATGCAACGCCGCGCTTTTCGAATGCTTCGATCAAAATCGTAGCAATCCGCAGGGTCAGTATGCAATCTGCGGCCCCTGGGGAGCGACCACGGTCAATTTACGGAATGATCAGGAACACCTTCTTCGGCTGGCAGGTGACGGCCGGCGCGTTCGTCCTCGCGATCTTCGGCTGGGGGCTCGGCTTCTACTCAATGCCGGTCTTCCTCGGCGTGCTGCATGAGACACGGGGCTGGCCGCTCGGGGTGATATCGGGCGCCATGACGGTGCATCTGCTCGTGGGTTCGCTCATGGCGACACGCCTGCCGACCCTGCACGCCTATTTCGGCTTGGCGCGCTACACACAGGCTGGCGCCGCGCTCATCGCCGTGGGCCTGCTCGGATGGGCGCTCGCATGGGAACCGTGGCATCTCTATATCGCCGCGATCGTGAGCGGCATTGGCTGGAGCTCCATGAGCGCCGCAGCCATCAATGCGATCGTCTCGCCGTGGTTCATCCGCGGGCGTCCCGCCGCCCTCGGCATGGCGTACAACGGCGGCAGCGCCGGTGGCGTCATCTTCTCACCGCTTTGGGTGGCCGCGATTGCCTTTCTGGGCTTTCCTTACGCGGCTGGCACGATTGGCCTGACGGCGACTGTCATCGTCTGGATTATCGCCGCCACGCTGTTTGCGCGCACGCCCGAGCAAATGGGCCTGCTGCCTGATGGCGACACGCAAGGAACACCATCTACCAACGTGACAGCTCCAGAAGCGCGCCCTTTGCCGGGGCAACTGCTATGGCGCGATCGTCGCTTCCTCACGCTCTCGGCAGCGATGGCCCTGAGCTTGTTCGCGCAACTCGGCATTGTCTCGCACCTGTTCTCTCTTCTATTGCCGACCTTCGGCGGCCAGCTGGCGGGCATTCTCGTTGCCATGATCACCGTGATGGCGATCGTCGGTCGAGTGATAATCGGGTGGTTCATGCCGATTGGCGCGGATCGGCGGCTCGTTACGTGCGTCGTCTACGGCGTGCAGCTTATGGGCTCCCTGGCATTTCTCGCCGCACAAGGCTCGAATGTTCTGCTTCTTCTTCTCGGGATCGTGCTGTTCGGCCTCGGCTTCGGCAACGCGACATCCATGCCGCCGCTCGTCGCGCAGGTCGAATTCGTGCCGAATGAAGTCCAGCGTGTCGTCGCGCTCGTCGTGGGGATGGGACAGGCCGTGTTTGCGTTTGGACCTGCTGCGTTCGGCCTGATTCGCGAGTTGTCGCCCCCTGTGGAAGGCGCAAGCGCCGGCGCTGCCCCGTGGGTCTTCATTGCCGCGGCGGTATTTCAGGGCCTCGCCATTGCGGCCATGCTCGCGGGGCGCAAAGCCGGGTCTAGATGATCTTCCTGCCCTTCATGCTGAAATAGCCGGTGCGGCCGACGATGATGTGATCGTGCACCTGCACGCCGAGCGGGCGCGCTGCATTGACGATCTGGCGCGTCATATCGATGTCCGCAGTAGAAGGCGTCGGATCGCCCGAGGGGTGATTGTGCACGAGGATGAGCGCGGAAGCCGAAAGCTCGAGCGCCCGCTTCACGACCTCGCGGATATAGACGGGCGTGTGATCGACCGTGCCGGTCTGCTGGACTTCGTCGCCGAGAAGCTGGTTGCGCTTGTCGAGGAAGAGGATGCGGAACTGCTCCTTCTCGTCGAAGCCCTGAGCGGCGCGGCAGTAGTCGAGCACGGCCTGCCACGAGCCGAGCACCGTGCGGCCGACGATCTGGCTCTGCATGAGGCGGAGGGCAGCGGCCCTGACGAGCTTCAGTTCATCGACGACGCGCTCGCCGACACCGGGTACCTCGCGCAATCGGGCTTCTTGCGCATTGATGACTTCGGGAAATGAGCCGAACCGCTGGAGCAGGGCCTTGGCGAGCGGCTTGGTGTCCCCCTGCGGCAGTGCGCGGAAGAGGATCATCTCGATCAGCTCGTAGTCCGGAAGGGCGTCCGCTCCGCCCTTGCGGAAGCGATCGCGCAGGCGCTTGCGATGTCCGACATGATGGGGCGGCGGCTCGGCGGCGGCAGCGACCTCCCAAAGCAGGCCCTGGGGCGTTGCGCCATCGTCTTCCGCGTCCGAACCGGAAGGCGGCGCGGGCCTGCTGCGACGTGCCATCGGCGAGCCCCGCCTCTCCCGATTAAGCGCGGATCAGGCGACCTTGTACGGTGGGCAGTGGAAGCCTTGCGGGGAATACGTGAAAACCTCGCAGCCGTCCTCGGTGACGCCGACCGTATGCTCGAACTGCGCCGAGAGTTCACGATCGCGGGTGACGGCGGTCCAGCCATCGGGAAGAATCTTCACCGTGGATTTGCCGAGGTTGATCATCGGCTCGATGGTGAAGAGCATTCCGGGCTTCAACACGGGGCCTTCGCCCTTGGTGCCGTAGTGGAGGATGTTCGGGCGATCATGGAAGACTCGGCCGAGACCATGGCCGCAGAAATCGCGCACGACACTGCAGCGCTCGCCTTCTGCATAGGCCTGGATGGCCGCGCCGATGTGGCCGGTCGTGTGTCCAGGCTTCACCGCCGCGACGCCGCGCATGAGCGCCTCGTACGTCACCTCGATGAGGCGCTCGGCCTTGCGCGGGATTTCGCCAACGCCGTACATGCGGCTCGTGTCGCCATGCCAGCCATCGAAGATCAGCGTCACGTCGATATTGAGGATGTCGCCTTCGCGGAGCGGCTTAGGACCGGGAATGCCGTGACAGACGACGTGGTTGACCGACGTGCAAATGGACTTGGTAAAGCCGCGGTAATTGAGCGGCGCCGGGATCGCGCCATGGTCCATCGCGAACTCGAAGGCGAGATCGTCGAGGCGCTCGGTCGTCACGCCGGGGCTGACGAATGCCGTCAGCATGTCGAGGGCTTCGGCGGCGAGCTGGCCCGCCCGGCGCATGCCGGCAAAGGCCTCGGGGCCGTGCAGGGGGATCTGGCCGTCGCGTCGCGCCTGGGTACGCGCATATTCGAGATTGGACATTCTGTGATCCGTGAACGTGTTTCGCGCCGGAATCGAGCCCATCGACCGGGCCACAACAGGCGCGCGCATCTATCTCCTGACAATCTAATCGATTACTGCCGGAGTGCAATGCGCGCGGCTAAGCTATCAGCCGTGCGTAGCTGTTGCGTAAATGCGGCTCGCCATGGCATGCGAGGCTGAATACGCGCCCTTTTAGCGGCGTAACCTTTCACGGCGCGGGTAGGAAATCATGCAACTGGACAAATTGAAAACCACGAACGGGCTCGACGTTGCCGGCAAGCGCGTGCTGGTCCGGGCGGACCTCAATGTGCCGGTTGCAGATGGTCGGGTTACGGACGCGACGCGGTTGACGCGGCTCGTGCCGGGGCTGCTGGATCTCGCACAGCGCGGGGCAAAGGTGATCGTCCTCTCGCATTTCGGCCGGCCGAAAGGCGTCCGCGTGCCGGATATGTCGCTGAAGCCGGTGGCCGAAGCACTCGGTGCTGCTCTGGGCCGCCCAATCGCCTTTGCGGACGACTGCGTGGGCGACGTCGCCGCCAAGGCCGTCGCGAACCTCGCCAATGGCGGCATCCTGGTGCTCGAGAACCTGCGCTATCACAAGGGCGAGGAGAAGAACGATCCAGAGCTCGCGGCCGCCCTCGCCAAGCTCGGCGACATCTTCGTCGGCGATGCCTTCTCCTGCGCTCATCGTGGGCACGCTTCGACGGACGCCATCACACACCTGCTGCCCTCGTATGCGGGGCCTCTCCTCATGGAGGAGATCAATGCGCTGAGAACGGCGCTCGAGCGGCCTCAGCGCCCGACTGCCGCGGTGGTCGGTGGCGCCAAGGTCTCGACCAAGATCCCCGTGCTCACGAACCTGATGGCCAAGGTCGATCATCTGATCATCGGCGGCGGCATGGCGAATACGTTCCTGCTGGCGCAGGGCCACGCGATCGGGAAATCGCTGGCCGAGCCCGATCTCATCGGCACCGCTCGTGAGATCATGGATGCGGCTGCGGCCAAGGGATGCACGATCGTGCTTCCCGTCGACGGCGTCGTTGCGGCGGAGTTCAAAGCGGGCGCGGCGAGCCGGGTCGTCGATGTCACCGCGATCCCCGCGGACCAGATGGTCCTCGATGTTGGGCCGAAGTCGATTGCGCACCTCTCCAATGTCATCGCAGGCTGCCGGACGCTGCTCTGGAACGGCCCGCTCGGCGCCTTTGAGATCGCCCCCTTCGGCGAAGGGACGTTCGCACTCGCGCGTCAGGCGGCGGCCATGACCAAGGCGGGCAAGCTCGTTTCGGTTGCCGGCGGCGGCGATACGGTCGCAGCCCTCAATGCGGCGGGCGTGACCGACGACTTCACCTATGTCTCGACGGCGGGTGGCGCCTTCCTCGAGTGGTTGGAGGGGCGGGAGCTTCCGGGCATCGCGGCGCTCGCCCGATGAGCCATAGCGGGGGGAAGTTCCGGCCGAAGGCCATTGTCTTCGACCTCGACGGTACGCTCGTCGATAGCGCACCGGAGATTGCAAGCGCACTCAATGCCGCGATGGCCGAGATCGGGCAGCCGCCATTTCCCCTGACGGACGTACAGTCGTTCATCGGCGGCGGTGCCAAGGTGGCGCTTCAACGTGCGCTCGCGGCGCGCGGATCCCAAATCGAGGCCGCCGTCTTCGATGGGATGATGACTTCCTTCTACGAGGTCTATGCCGAGGTCTCGCGGAAAGGCAACGGCCTCTATCCAGGTGTCATCGAGACGCTGACGGCGCTCCGCGTGCACGACCTCCCGCTTGGCGTGTGCACGAACAAGGCCGACCACATCACCGCGATCGCGCTCGAGGCGCTCGGCATCAGGCAGTTCTTCTCGACCGTCGTCGGCGCGCGTGACGACATCCCGCGTAAACCCGCGCCCGACATGCTGCTCAAGGCGCTCTCCGCCCTCGACGCCACCCCCACGGAAGGGCTCGTGGTCGGGGACAGCAAATCCGATGTCGGCTCGGCGCGCGCTGCCGGCTGCCCGATAATTGCGGTCAGCTATGGTTATCCCCATGGCCCTGTCGCCAACCTTGGCGCCGACGCCGTGATCGATCGGTTGCCCGATCTGCTGGGCTTTCTCGAGCTCAGGAAGGCCGTACGCTGATTGGAATCAGCGCGCTCCCGGGCGCGACGCTGCGGCTAATTGTGCTCAATCTTTGCAGTTTTCGCGGCAGAAATATGCTGCTAGACCAGCAACCTCTGGTATCAAAGGATCGTGCGCGCAGCGTACGTATGAGGGGAGGACTTGGATGGGGGCTTTGGCCGGCTACATCCGCTTTGCCGAATGGGTGAATGAGAAGGTCGGCCAAGTTGTCGGCTGGCTGAGCCTAGTGACCGTCCTGGTCTGCTTCGTCGTCGTCGTCAACCGGTACGTGTTCCGTTCCGGCTACGTGTGGATGCAAGAGCTGTACGTATGGACGTTCGGCCTCTCCTTCATGCTCGGCTCCGGCTATGCCTTCCTCGCCGGCCGGCACGTGAGCGTCGACATATTCTCCGCGCGATGGACTGAAAAGACCCGAGCAAAGATGGAGATCTTCTGCTCCATCGTGTTCCTGTTCCCCTGGCTCGCCGTCATCGGCTACTACACGTGGGGCTACTTCCTCAACTCTCTCTTCCTTCGTGAGACATCCCAACAAGTCGGCGGCATGCCCGGTCTCTATGTCATGAAGGCTGCCATTCTGGCCTTCGTGGTGCTGATGGCCATGCAAGGCCTGGCGAACTGCGCGCGTGCCATTCTCGTCTTGAACGATGCCGAGCACTTGGCGCCAAAGCGCGAAATTGCCGGCCTCGGCGCTGCGACAACCACTTAGCACTCACCGGAAAAGGTCCGTCTTCTATGCTGAGCGCCCTTTCGACCGGCGACATTCTCTCCATCATGCTGTTCATCGGCATCTGCGCCACGCTGATGTTCGGCTATCCGATCGCGCTGACGCTCGCGGGCACCTCACTCTTCATCGCCTTTCTCGGCCATGCGTTCGGCGCCTTCGACTACTCGATCCTGAATGGCATTCCGTCGCGCTATCTCGGAAGCATGACGAACGACGTGCTCGTCGCCGTCCCTCTCTTCATATTCATGGGACTAATTCTCGAGAAATCGGGGATCGCCGAGCAGCTTCTGACAACCATGGGGCAGCTCTTCGGCAAGCTGCGCGGCGGTCTGGGTTACTCCGTCGTAATCGTTGGCGCGCTTCTCGCTGCTTCAACCGGCGTCGTCGGCGCCACTGTTATCACGATGGGGTTGATCGCGCTGCCGACGATGCTGCGCGCCGGGTACGGCCCGCGGATTTCAACGGGCGTCATCTGCGGCTCCGCCACGCTTGCTCAGATCATTCCACCCTCGACCGTCCTCATCTTCGTCGGCGATCTTCTCGCCGGCATCAACCAGGAAGCTCAGCTTCGCCGTGGCAACTTCACGCCGGATCCGATCTCTGTGGGTGATCTCTTCGCGGGTGCGTTGATCCCCGGCTTCATCATGGTTGGCCTCTACCTGACCTGGATCATCTACAAGGCCGTCTTCCAGCCTAATGAAGTGCCGGCCATGAAGATGACCGATGAGGAGCGCGCCGGCCTCTCGTGGCGCGTCATCTCAGCGCTCGTGCCACCGCTGATCCTCGTCCTCGCGGTGCTCGGCAGCATTCTGCTCGGCTTCGCGACGCCTTCGGAATCCGCCTCTGTCGGCGCCATCGGCGCCATGATCCTCGCCGCAATGAATCGCCGCATGTCATTCGAGACGCTGCGGTACGCCTCAATGAATACGATGATGACGACCTGCGTCATCTTCGTGATCGTGATCGCGGCCTCACTCTTTTCGCTCGTGTTCCGCGGCCTCGGCGGTGAGCACATGGTCGAAACTGCATTGAGGAACGTCCCCGGTGGCATCACGGGCGCACTGTTCGTCGTGATGTTCATCATGTTCATCCTGGGATTCTTCCTCGATACCTTCGAGATCATTCTCATCATGCTGCCGGTATGCGGCCCCGCGCTCCTCACCATGGGCGTTGATCCGGTGTGGCTCGGCATCCTCATCGGCGTGAACCTGCAGACGAGTTTCCTCACGCCGCCGTTCGGCTTCACACTCTTCTACATGCGCAGCATTGCGCCACCGAGCATCACGACAGGCGAGATCTGGATCGGCTCGATCTCATGGACGTGGCTGCAGATGTTCGCGCTCGGCATCGTTTGGGGATTTCCCGGTACCGCAACCTGGCTGCCCAAATACCTGTTCGGTGGTCCGACGCCGGCGGCCATTCATGGACCGGCGACGGCCGGCGAGAAGCCTGGTGCTGCACCACCCCCTCGCAGCCTGGATTCGATCCTCGGCACGACAAAGTTCGACAAGGACGGAATGCCCGTCGAGGAAGACAATCCGTTCTCTCCGAAGAAATAGGACGCCGACAAAGTCATGAACCTCGTTGAGCTCGAATTTGGCGCCATCCTGCTGGCCATCTGGGTCGCGACATTTGTCGTCCTCTGGAAGATCATCGATCGCCCTGGGCACCCCGGCATCATAAAGGGTCAGCTCGTCATCGAGCATTTCATGCTCGCCCACATCCTCCTGCTTATCTTTGCAGTCAGCGAGCTTGTGAAGGGCTCGGGCTTCTTCAATTAGGTGCGCGGCACTCGATCCCACAACGCAAAAGCCCCGCGGCAGATCCTGCCGCGGGGCTTCTTGTTTCGAGCGTGATGCTCGTCAGCTCGGGAACTTGTAGTCGAGCAAGCGGGCATTGAGGAAGCCCTGCTCGGCAATACGGTTCCAGCTCGACTGCTCGCGACGCGCCTTGAGGAAGGACTCGATGACCTCCTTGGTCACGGCGTCGCCGCCATCGCGCAGCTCCTGGATGACTTCGCCGCAGGCCGTACCGTAGGCTTGGAGGAAATCGTTCGGGAAGCGGCGGAGCTGGACGTTGTGCGTGCCGATGAGCGTCTGCAGCGAGGCGCCATTGCGTGCGTTGAACTCGGAGGTGAACTTGATGCTCTCCTGGTAGACGCAGGCTGAGAAGATGGCCTGGATGTCCTTCGGAAGCGATGTCAGCTTCTTCTTGTCGACCGTCACCTCGATCTGGGTGCCGGGCTCGTGCATGCCGGGCCAGTAGTAGTACTTGGCGACCTTGAAGAAGCCGAACGTGAGGTCGTTCCAGGGCCCGACCCATTCGGTAGCATCAATGGCGCCCGACTGAAGCGCCGCAAAGATTTCGCCGCCCGGCAGGTTGACGACGGTAAGGCCGAGCTTCTTCAGTGCTTCGCCGCCAAGCCCCGGGATGCGCATCTTCATGCCGTTGACGCTGGCAGCGCTGGTGATCTCCTTGTTGAACCAGCCGCCCATCTGCACGCCGGTCGAGCCTGCGTGGTAGCCCTTGAGGCCGAACGGATCGAGCACCTTGTCCCAGAGATCCTGGCCGCCGCCGTACTGCATCCAGGCTTCGGCCTCGGCCGTCGTCATGCCGAAAGGCACGGTCGAGTAGAACATGAGCGCCTTGCTCTTGTTCGGCCAGTAGTAAGGCGTCGCGTGCATGAGGTCGGCGGCGCCGCGCGTCACCGCGTCGAAGCTCTCGAACGGCGGTACGAGTTCGCCGGCAGCATAGACGTTAATCTTCAGGCGGCCCTCCGTGGCGGCTTCGACGGAGTTCGCGAAGCGCACGGCGCCGGTGCCCTGGCCGGGGAAATTCTTGGGCCAGGTCGTTACCATCTTCCATTCGATGCGCGACTGCGCGATTGCAGGCGTCACGATCGCCGAGGTCCCGGCAGCGGCGCCGGCGACGGCGGCCCCTTTGAGGAACTGGCGCCTCTTCATCGTCTTCGGTTCATGCGACATTTATTTGTTTCTCCCTGGACTTGAGCGGACGTGTGCGGATGAAATCCGTGACCGCCTAAATTAGGCGGTGTCCGTCGCGAGTATGGAATGCTCAAGGGGAATTTTGCAATCTGGACTTAAGACGCGCCCAAAAGTTCGGCAGCATCGAGCTCGGGTAGGCCGGAAAGGTGTGGCGCGCGACGCGAATTTCTTGACTTCGCACGGCATCGGCTTCCCCATTCACCATAGTCCGCCTTTGCATCTGGGGAAATGAACCATGCTGCCACTTGCCGCCTATGCCGACCGGATGTCCGTCCGGCCTGGAGAGACCATCGCATTCAAGGTCTCGAGCATGGACGACACGCCCTATACGGCGAAGCTGGTGCGGGTGATTTGTGCGGATGCGAACCCGGCTGGTCCTGGGCTTGTCGAGGAGCCCGTCACGGCGGACTTTGCCGGCGCACACAAGGGACGCTTCCAGGCCGTCCACGCGGGATCGCACGGCATTGTCGAGCAGGGCATCGACCTCGGCACGATGGGCAGTCTCAGCCTCGTCGCCACGATCTGGCCGACGCGCCCGGGCATCGGACGGCGTCAGGGCGTGCTTTCGATCTATGATCCGGCCGTGCGACGTGGCATCGCCGTCGCCATCGGCGAGGACGGCAGCGTCGAGGCGCTGCTCGGCGCAACCCGGGTGAAGACCCGCGTGCCGCTCGAGGAGCGCCACTGGTATCGGGTTTTCGCGTCTTACGATGCGGCAACGTCGACGCTGACGGTCGGCCAGGTGCGCCTCGAAAATGGCCGGCCGTTCGGTCAGCCGCGCACGGCGAGCACCAAGCTCGAAGCCGGCGCCGCGGCGCTTCCTGTCGCGGGCATGCCGTGGATCATCGGTGCGCTCGGCGGTACGCCCGTCAAAGGCCACTTCAACGGCAAGATCGAGCGGCCCGTCATTGCGGCGACAGCTGTCGATGTTGCCGTGGTCGAGAATCTCGCGGCCGATCCGGCCGCCCCAGGCGTGATCGCGAGCTGGGATTTCTCGCAGGAGATGTCATCGACGCGCATCGTCGACGCGGGGTCGGGCGCGCACCATGGACACCTGGTCAATCTCCCTGCCCGCGCCATGACCGGCTCAACCTGGACAGGCCGCGAGATGTGCTTCCGCCATGCGCCCGCGCAGTACGGCGCCATTCACTTCCACGAGGACGATGTCTCGGATTGCGGCTGGGAGACGGATTTCACGTGGACCGTGCCGGCCGGCACGCGCTCCGGCACTTACGCCATCCGGCTTTCGAGTGAGAAGGGAGAAGAGAATGTTCCCTTCTTCGTCGTGCCACCCAAGGGCAAGAAGACGGCCGATCTCGCCGTGCTGGTCTCGACCTACACCTACACCGTCTATCACAACCACGCGCGGCCTGAATCCGCCGATCCGAAATGGCTCGCCACGTGGAAGCAATTGGCAAAGGAATGGGGCGGCTACCCCTATAATCCGGGCGAGCACCGCGAGTATGGTCTTTCCACCTATAACTTCCACACCGACGGCAGCGGCATCTGCCACGCCTCGTGGCTGAGGCCGATGCTGAATGTGCGCATCGGCTATACCACGTATCCCCATCCTTCGATCCGCGCCTCGGGCCTCCGCCACTACCCAGCGGACTCGCATCTCATTGCCTGGCTCGAGAAGCAGGGCATTGCTTACGACATCATCACGGACGCCGAGCTCGATGCCGAAGGCGTCGAACTGCTGAAGCCCTATCGCGTAGTGACGACCGGCAGCCATCCCGAGTATCACACGGGCGCCATGCTCGATGCGCTCGAAGCTTATCGCGATGGCGGTGGGCGCTTCATGTACCTCGGCGGGAACGGCTTCTATTGGAAGGTCGCACGTCACAATGAGGCGCCGGCCGCGATCGAGATCCGTCGCGGCGAGGGTGGCATCCGCGCCTGGGCTGCGGAAGCGGGCGAGTACTACAACGCCTTCGACGGCGAGTATGGCGGCCTGTGGCGCCGCAATGGACGCCCGCCGCAGCGGCTTGCGGGCGTCGGCTTTACGGCGCAGGGCAACTTCGTCGGCTCGCACTATCGCCAGAAGCCTGATGCACGCGCGTCGCGGGCGGCGTGGATACTAGACGGTATCGGCGCGGACGAGCTGATCGGCGGCTTCGGTTTGTCGGGGCACGGGGCGGCGGGCTTCGAACTCGATCGTGCCGACAAGCGGCTCGGCACGCCGTCGCACGCCATCGTACTCGCCTCGTCCGAAGGCCACGAGCCGGATGCGCCGTGGGTGCTCGTGCCCGAGGAGCAGCTCACGCACATCACCACCTGGGCCGGCAAGCCTGCGGACGAGCTGATCCGTGCCGATCTCACGTTCTTCGAGACGCCTAACAACGGCGCCGTTTTCTCGACGGGGTCGATCACGTTCTGCGGTTCGCTGCTGCACAACGATGGCAGCAACAACGTCTCGCGGCTCATCCGCAACGTGCTCGATCGTTTCCTCGATCCGAACGCCAAGTTCCCGATGCCGGACGTCTGAGGCAGCGGCTACGGCCTCATGCCGAATGTGCGCGGGCCGGGCGTGCGCAGAGGCTCGGCGAGGTTGGCGAACTCGCAAAGCAGGCGACGCGTGTCGCGCGGATCGATGATCTCGTCCACGGCAAACGTCTCGGCAGTACGGAACGGCGAGCGCAACGCATTGAGCCGCGCCTCGATCTCGGCGAGCTTGGCTTTGGGATCCTCGGCAGCATCAATCTCGGCGCGATAGGCCGCCTCGATGCCGCCTTCGAGCGGCAGCGAACCCCACCACGCCGAGAGCCACGCATAGCGCATGGCATAACGCCCTGCCGGCACGTGCGCCGCGCCGGCGACACCGAACACGTTGCGGATGATGATTGAGCACCACGGCACGGTCGTCTGGTTGATTGCCGCCATGGCGCGCACACCGAGTCGGATCGTTGCCGCGCGCTCGGCCTCAAGGCCGATCATGAAGCCGGGGCAATCTACGAGATGCACGATCGGAATATGGAAGGTCTCGGCGAGATCGACGAAGCGGATGACCTTGCTGCAGGCGTCCGCCGTCCACGCGCCGCTCACATGGAAGGGATCGCTCGCCAGGATCGCGACGGGCAGGCCATCGAGGCGCGCAAGGCCCGTGATCACCGGGCGGCCGAACATCCGCCCCATCTCGAAGAAGGAGCCGCGATCGACGAGCGCCTCGATGATCGGGCGCATTTTGTAGGGCTGATAGCGCTCGCGCGGGATAGCCTTGAAAAGCCAGTCCTCGCGCCGACTAGGAGAATCGACGCGCGGACCGCGCGGCGCCACCTCGTAGCAGGATGAAGGCAGATAGGAGAGGAAGCGGCGAGCGCGATCGAAGGCCTCCTCTTCGCTGTCCACGGCATCGTCGACAGCGCCCGCCGCGCACTGGATCTCCCAACCGCCAAGCTCGAACTTCGAGAGATCCTGCTTGTCGCCGATGCGCGCGACGACCGGCGGCCCCGCAACGAACATCGCCGAGGTCTTCTTCGTCATGAGCGAGTAGTGGCTTGCCGAAACCTGCGCGGCCCCGAGACCTGCAACCGATCCGAGGCCGAGTGCCACAACCGGCACAAGACCTAGATTGTCGGCGAGATACTTGTAGCGCATGGACGAGCCACCGAGCCCGCCCGGCAGGTTTGCGCGCCCTGTCGTCTCAATCGTCTTGACCGAGCCGCCGCCGCCCGACCCTTCGATGATGCGGATGATCGGAAGGCGCAGTTCGTTGGCCATGCGCTCGCCGATCACGGTTTTCTCGGGGATGGTTGCATCAGCCGAGCCGCCGCGCACCGTGAAGTCATCGCCGCTGACGATCACGGGGCGGCCGTTAATCATGGCGCGGCCGGTGATGCGGTTGGCCGGCGTCACGCGGACGAGATTGCCGGTGTCGTCATACTCCGCAAGTCCCGTGAGCGTGCCGACCTCATTGAAGGTGCCTGGATCCACGAGCCGGCCGACGCGCTCGCGGATGGTGAGCTTGCCTTCGCGGTGCTGGCGATCGACCTTCTCGGTGCCGCCCATCTCCTTGGCGAAGTGCTCGCGCTGTCTCAGCTCGTCGAGCTCGCTCTGCCATCCCTGCTGCGGCGGCGTACCGCCGGCGTCGTCCTTGGGCATTCGCATCGCTCCCCTGCCGCGGCTTCTTGGCCGGGCACATGATTATCCTGTTGGCGGTAAGACTAGCGAGCGCAGGGACGGCGGGCCAGTCGCAATCGGGGCGCAGGGTTTCCGCGCCGGCACGGCTCATATGCCGAAGTCCCGCCGGAACGCGGCCTTTTCGCGCCGATAGACAGCCAGCAATTCCCGGTGCCGTGCCAGCTCGTAGGTCCAGTGTCCCGCGAGACCGCGCCTGCGCTCAGCCGCGAGAATGCGTGCGAGCTTGGCGATCAGGGCGGACCGGCCATAAAATGAGCGATCCGCGAGTTCGGACGGCGCCGTGGCCATGAGCCAAGGCAGCGAGCGAAGATGACGCGGCGGCTCGTCCATGGCCCGATGGTGCGCTCTCCGGCGCGGGCGGGGACAACGAAGCTGCCGACGCGACTGCAGGAGAGGATGCGGCCATGTCGATGGATTGGGACGAGGCGCGGCAGAAAATGGTCAAAGGCGCGCAGGTCGGCGAGAGCCTCGACACGCTGTCGATCGCCGATCTCGAAGCGCGCATCACGGCCTTCGAGGCGGAGATCGTCCGCGTCCGCGCCGAGATCACGCGCAAGAAGGCGCACGAGGCTGCGGCGGCGAGCCTGTTCAAGCGGTAGGAAGACGCTTGCTGTGCCTCACCACCCCTTGAAGGGGGTGTCCGGGGTCGGCGTCAGCGGCGCGCGGCGCTCCTTGTAGGCGAGCAGATTGTCGACTACGAGCTGGCCCATCTTGTCGCGCGTGTGCTGCGATCCCGAGCCGACATGCGGAAGCAGCGTCACGTTGTCGAGCTCGAGGAAGGCCGGATCGATCTTCGGCTCGCCGACGTAAACATCGAGGCCTGCACTGTGGATCGTGCGGTTCTTGAGCGCCGCGATCAAATCGGCTTCGTTGACGACCGAACCGCGCGCGACGTTGATCACGATGCCACGCGGCCCGAGGGCCTCCAGCACGGCTTTGTTGATGAGCCCCTGCGTCGCCGGACCGCCGGGCAGGATCGCGATCAGCGTATCGACGTCCCGCGCCATGGCGACGAGGTCATCGTAGAAGGGGTAGGGGACATCCGGCTGCTTCGTGCGACCGAAATAGCTGATCGGCATGCCGAAACCTTCGAGCCGCCGTCCGATGGCCTTGCCGATGCGGCCGAAGCCGATCATGCCGACATGGCGATCGCGCAATGAGGCCGTGTAGCGGAACTCACCGTTCTTGGCCCAGTCGCCCGAACGTAGATAAGCCTCGGCATGATTGAATTCGCGCACGGTGGAGATGAGCAGGCCGACCGCCATGTCGGCAACCTCCTCGTTCAGCACCTCCGGCGTATGCGTGATGACGACGCCCTGGGACTTCGCCGCCGGCACGTCGATGCTGTCGTAGCCGACCCCGTAGTTGCTGATAATTTTGAGGTTCGGCATCTTCTTGATCATGTCGGCGGTGGTCGCGACATTGGTCAGCGCCCCCGTACAGACACCCTCGATGCGCGGCCCCACCTCGGCAAAGAGCTTGTCCCAATCGGAAACCTTGTTCAGCCAGTGGACCTCAAAGGCCTCGTCGATCTGGCGGGTGACCAGCGGCATCATCCAACCGGTTGAAATGATAGCAGGCTTGGACATGGGGAGAGGTTGGCTCCTGGGGCATGGTAGGCCCGGATCGGGCATGAAGGTGAAATCTAAGCATCGCATCGACACCAAGGGGTGACAACCCTTGGGCAGTTTTGCCGCACGCCACTTTTTCCGGCAGGAATAACGCCTCCGCTGCCGATTGCTCGCGCTAGTTGCGCCCGCCGTCACAATTATGGTTAATTGAGCATATCGACCGCCGCGTGAGGGCCCGATGGGCACTTGGTGCGGGGCCGAGTGCGTGGCGAGTCGGGCAGGAAGGTCCTTCCGTAACTGGGAGGACCTTGTTGTTTGTGGGCGCGATTTCTGCTGTCACTCCGGTGGGAGAAGCACGCGCACATGACAGATAAAAGCTACGACGTCGCCATCATCGGCGGAGGCCACAACGGCCTGACCTGCGCCGCCTATCTGGCGCGTGCCGGGCTTAAGGTCGTCGTACTGGAAGCGCACGAGGTCGTCGGCGGCGCGGCTGTCACCGAGAGCTTCGCGCCGGGTTTCCGCAATTCCGTCGCCTCCTACACCGTCAGCCTGCTCAATCCGAAGATCATCGCCGACCTCGAACTGGCCCGTCACGGGCTCAGGATCGTCGAGCGCCCGGTCGCGAACTTCTGGCCCATCGATGCCGAGCGCGGTCTGCTCATGCCCTACGGCCTCGCCAAGCGGCAGCAGGCCATCGCGCAGTTTTCGCCCCGCGATGCCGAGCGCCTGCCAGCCTATGACGCCGCGCTCGAGCGTGCCGCTGACCTTTTGCGCGACCTCGTGTTACGCACGCCGCCGAATATCGGTGGCGGCATAGCGGAGCTGGTGCGTGGCGCGGGGCTCGCGCGGCGGCTACGCGGCCTCGATGTGGAAGGATGGCGCCTCGTCGCCGATCTCTTCACGAAGAGCGCCGCCGACTTCCTCGACCAGTGGTTCGAGAGCGAGCATGTGAAGGCCGCGTTTGCGTTTGACGGCATCGTCGGCGCCTATGCTTCCCCGCACACGCCCGGCACGGCCTATGTCCTGCTCCATCACTGCTTCGGCGAGGTGAACGGCAAGTCCGGCGTATGGGGCCACGCCGTCGGCGGCATGGGCGCGATCTCAGACGCGATCGCCGAGTCGGCGCGATCCGCAGGCGCCGAGATCCGCACGAAAGCACACGTCGCCAAACTGCGCATGGCCGGCGGCTACGTTGCGGGTGTCGTGTTGGACAACGGCGAGGAGATCCGCGCGCGCGCCGTGGCATCGGGCATCGGTCCGAAGCTGCTCTTCCGCTCGATTGTGCCGGATGAGGCGGTGTCGCCGGAGCTACGCAACCGCTTCCTGAAGATCAAGACCGGCTCCGGCACATTCCGCATGAACGTCGCGTTGTCGGAGCTGCCGGATTTCCTCTGCCGGCCAGGGACGAACAGGCAAGACCATCACGGCGCCGGCATCGTCATCGGCCCGACGATCGACTATCTCGACCGCGCCTATCTCGATGCGCGGCGCGAGGGCTGGTCACGTGAGCCGGTCGTCGAGATGCTCATTCCATCGACGCTCGACGATAGCCTCGCGCCGCCGGGACAGCATGTTGCGAGCCTCTTCGTGCAGCATGTGGCGCCGCATCTGCCGACACCGCGCACGTGGGCGAACGCCAGCGAGAAAGAGCAGTTCGCCGATCTCGTCATAGAGACGGTCACGAAGCACGCACCGAACTTCAAGGCGTCCGTTATCGCGCGGCAGGTGCTCTCACCGCTCGATCTCGAGACGCGCTTCGGCCTCGTGGACGGCGACATCTTCCACGGCCAGCTTTCGCTTGATCAGCTCTTCTCCGCACGCCCCATGCTTGGCCATGCCGACTACCGCCTGCCGGTGCCTGGGCTGTATCTCTGTGGATCGGGCGCGCATCCGGGCGGCGGCGTCACGGGCGTCCCCGGCCACAATGCCGCGCGCGAGATCATGCGCGATCTCAAATCGAAATGGCGGTGGAAGTAGCGCCGATCACATATGGATCGGGCGCTTGTCGGCGGCGAGAGCCGCTTCCTTGATGGCCTCGGAAAGCGTCGGATGCGCGTGGCAGGTGCGCGCGAGATCCTCGGCCGAGCCACCGAACTCCATGATGACAGTCGCTTCGCCGATCAGCTCGCCAGCATTGGCACCGACGATGTGCACGCCGAGAATGCGGTCCGTGGCAGCATCGGCGAGCACCTTCACGAAGCCGTCGCTCGTGCGGTTCACCTTCGCGCGCGCATTGGCCGTGAAGGGGAACTTGCCGACCTTGTAGGCGATCCCCGCAGCCTTCAGGTCTTCCTCACCCTTGCCGACGGAAGCAACTTCGGGCGATGTGTAGATCACGCTCGGGATGGCGCCGTAGTTCACGTGCCCGGCTTGGCCCGCAAGCATTTCCGCGACTGCCACGCCCTCTTCCTCGGCCTTGTGCGCGAGCATGGGGCCGACGATCACGTCGCCTATCGCGTAGATGCCGGGAACGCTCGTCTGGTAGTGCTCGTCGACGGCGACGCGCCTCCGCTCGTCGAGCTTCACACCCGCCTCCTCGAGGCCGAGCCCCGTCGTGTACGGCACGCGCCCGATGGCGACGAGGACGACATCAGCGTCGATCTGCTCGGCGTCGCCACCCTTGGCCGGCTCGACCGTAACCGTGCAGCCGCTCTTTGCCGTCTTGATGCCTGTGACCTTTGAGCTGAGCTTGAAGGCAAAGCCCTGCTTGGCGAGCATACGCTGGAAGCTCTTCGCCACGTCGAGGTCCATGCCCGGCAGAATGCGGTCGAGGAACTCGACGACCGTGACCTCCGAGCCGAGCCGGCGATAGACGCTGCCGAGTTCGAGACCGATCACGCCCGCGCCAACGACGAGCAGCTTCTCCGGCACCTTGTCGAGCACGAGCGCCCCCGTCGAGGACACGACCTGCTTCTCGTCGATCTCGATGCCGGGCAACTTCGCGACATCCGAGCCCGTGGCGATGACGATGTTCTTCGCCTCTAGCGTCTCGGTGCCGCCGGCCGTCAGCACGACGTCGACCTTGCCTGCACCCGTGATGCGCCCGAGGCCGTGATAGGCCGTGATCTTGTTCTTCTTGAAGAGGAACTCGATGCCGTTCGTGTTCCCTT
>JAEZAW010000004.1 GCA_023430315.1 Pseudomonadota bacterium
ACATAGTAGCCGCCGAAGATCGCGACCACGAAAACCATGAGCTGGTAGACGAACGGGCTCACCTCGGCGCCACCGGCGGCAATGGCTGGTGTGGCGAAGAGCGTGATCGCTGCGGCCATCAAAAACCTGGACGCAAATCCCCCTCCTCCTTGTGGGGAGGGGATCGCGACGCGATTTGTTGCTCCGTTCGGGCCGCTCATCTCAGGCTCCCTTCGACTGCAAGCTTGGGTGCACGATCTGGCCACCCTTGGCGACCAGCGTGCCCTTCATGACCTCATCCCCCCAGTCGACTATCAGGGTCTTCTCCTTCTTGTCGATCATGAGCTCGAGGAAGGTGAGGAGGTTCTTGGCATAGAGGCTCGAAGCGTTGACCGGCACCTGTCCCGCCAGATTGAGCGTGCCGTCGATGCGCACACCACCGTGCTCGACGATCTCGCCGGGCTTCGTCAGCTCGCAGTTACCACCGCGCTCGGCCGCAAGATCGATGATCACCGCGCCGGGCTTCATACTCTCGACCATGGCGCGCGTGATGAGGCGCGGCGCCGGGCGGCCTGGAATGAGCGCGGTCGTGATGACGATGTCCTGCGCCTTGATATGACCAGCAACCAGCTCGGCCTGCTTCTGCTGATAAGCTTCCGACATCGGCTTGGCGTAGCCCGCGGCGGTCTGCGCCTGCTTGAACTCGTCGTCCTCGACGGCGATGAACTTGGCACCCAGCGAGGCAACCTGCTCCTTGGTCGCGGGCCGGACGTCCGTCGCAGAGACGATGGCACCCAAGCGGCGCGCTGTCGCGATCGCCTGGAGGCCCGCAACGCCGACGCCCATGATGAAAGCCTTGCCCGCGGGCACGGTGCCGGCCGCCGTCATCATCATCGGCACGGCCTGCTCGAACATCGCCGCTGCATTCACGACGGCCTTGTAGCCGGCGAGGTTCGCCTGGCTCGAGAGCACATCCATGGACTGCGCACGCGTGATGCGCGGCATGAACTCCATGGAGAAGAGCGTGGCACCCGTTGCCGCGAGCGCATCGAGACCGGGACGGTCGTCAGTCGGGCTCAGCATAGCCGCGACGATGCCGCCGGATGCGAGGCCGCGCACTTCCTCGACGGAGGGTCGGCGCACCTTGAGCAGGATGTCGGCACCTTCGACCGCCGCGGCAGGACTCGCAGCGATCTCCGCGCCCTGGGCTTTGTACGTCTCGTCGGAGAAGCGCGAGCGAGCGCCGCTCCCCGAGGCTATGCGCACCTTGGCGCCGAGCGCGACGAGCTTTCGCACGGTCTCCGGCGAGATGGCGACGCGCGTCTCTTCAGGCGCCTCGGGCGTTACCGCAACGGTCACCATTGCGCCGCGTCCTTCGTGGGGTTGTGGATGTGAAGCTGGCGCGCCGCAATGGATCGAAACGCGGCGCGGTCGATCGGCTAAGGATCGACAGGCTTACTGCAGTAAGAATGCCATGCCGGCGAGGATGAGAATGACGAGCGACGCCAAGACGACCGTGCCGCGAAGGAAGCCTCTGTAGGTCCGCTCGTGCTCGGCATAGTCCATCGCGGGATGGCCATCGGTCGTGTCAATCGTCATGGGAGTCCCCTGCCGCTGCTCGAATTACGCCGTTCTCACTACCTGATGGCATCGGGCGCATCAAGCTTGGGTTTCGTCCGAAAGTTGCATCTTGCCAGCCTTATGCCGCACGAGCGTGACGCGCGGCGGCGCCCCAGGCTGCTATGGCCTCGATGTCCGGTGGTGCACCACTACGCAGAACACGCTGGCCGTCGGTGCTGGCCGCGAACGCGAGAACACGGGCGCTGAGGTCCGCCGGGTCGGCAACGGCGAGGCTCTCGGCATCGCGGAACCCGGCGCCGACAATGAGCTGTGCGTGCGTGCCCCTCAGGTTCGGCACTGTCATGACCAGATCGCTCTGCGCCTGCCAGTCGCGAATGACCTCAGCCGTGATGTGGCGCACGTCGATAAGCTCGGCGAGCGTCTCGGCATCGGCATCCATGAGATCACCGACCGTCTTCACGCCTTCCGCGATGAGGCGGTCGGCCGTCTTCGGTCCGATCGAAGGCGCATCGACGACGTCCTGACTGCGGGTGAGATAGAACTTCGGCTCGCGCGCGGATGCTGCGGCGATGCTTGGCCCAATGCTGGGAACCGAGGCCGGGCGCGTGCGCTCGTGCTCGTCGAGACGCGCGACGAGGCTCGTGCCGTCCTTCACGCGCCCCTGCTCCGCAACCGCGACGGCCGGCGCGACTGCTGGCTCGGCCGGCTTCGGCACTGCAGGCACCGAGGCAGCGGGCGCGGGCGCATCCACCTTGGCGGCGGTGCGTGCGTCCGCCTGCTCTGCCACGCGACGCGCGGCCTCCTCGAGTGCACGCTTGCGGTTCTCCTCGCGTAGCCGCGCGGCACGCTCGATGGATGTCTCGGGCGGCGCCTTACCATGATAGGGAAAAGCCTTGGCGGGCGGGAGTTGCTCGATCTTCGCCAGCACCTCCTGAGCGTAGGCGGCGCGCACGGCCCGATCATCCTCGGGCAGGTTTTCCTCGACTTTCCCGGTGGCCTGCAGCTCGTCGTACATGCGCTCGACGAGGCGCCGATCGGCAACATCGGCGAGTTGCTTCTGCAGGACGCGGACCGGCAACTTGAGCGTCGCAAGGATCGTATCCAGCGTCAGGCTGACCTCCGGCGCTTCGACGGCAGCCTCGTCGATCGCGCGCTGCAGAACCATGCCGAAGGTCGTTGCTGCATGGACGATCAGCCCGGCAATCAGTAGCTGCGCCACATCATCGAGACCGGCCGGCGGATCGACGACGCCGCGCTTGAAATCGTAGTGCGAGATCAGACGCTCGTAGTGCGCATTGGCGATGGTCGCGCCGTCACAGACCAGCAGTTCGAGCCAGTTGTCTGCACTGCCGAGCACCACGATCGGCGCAGGCTGAGACACGCCGAGCTTCCAGAGCGCGTCGTAGGAGCGGCTGATGCTCCACTCGACGGCGCGATGGATGTCGTTCTCGGCCTGCGACTGGCCCGTGTGAAAGGGATGCAGCGGATCCGTCAGATAATGACTGAGCACACCCGCAGCATAAACGGCAGTCGCCCAGTCCTTCTGACGGAGTGCCGTAACGACATGGCCGTACCAGCTCCGCACCTTCAGCGGCGCGCCGCCCCAGAAATTCTCGCGCGGATGCAAGACGTGGTTCTTGAAGTCCTTGAAGCTGTCATCCGGTGCTTTCGCACCGACCATGAGCAGCTCGGCGTGCTTCAAAAAGACGCAGCGCCAAGCCTCGGCCTCGGACCCTGACAGATAGCGCAGCCCGTCGAGGGCGAGCTTGTGGTGCGTGCCGCGCGCGTGGGCGGCATAGAGCACGCGAAAGAGCGTATTCATCGACGCCTCCGGCGATGGGCGGATATTCGCGGGCACGCTAAGGCGAGTCGTGCCGGGCGCGAAGGGCGCCCCGCGCGGAGAGGTGTGGTCAAAGCCACACGCGCCTGCTCACATGGTGCCGACGCGCCACGCCGCCTATTCGGTACACGTGACGGCGGTGCTCGCGGCGCTCATCGTCGACTCGGGCGAGAGCTCCGCGAGCTCGCCCGGACGTTGGATTTTCTGAAGCTCTGCTGGCTCGTCGGCACGACCAGCGCCTTCGCATCCCTCGGCTGCTTCATTGCGATTGCGCTTACGAACGCGTTGTGCGTTGCAGGGGTCGCGGAGATGCAGATCGTGTTCGCGCTGCTACTATCATTTTTTTACTTTGGAGAGCGGCTCCGCGCACTCGAGATCGCGGGCACAGCTATCATCGTGGCAGGTCTCGCATTATTCCGGATTACATGATTCAGACTGCGGAAATGGGTGCTCTTTCGCATCGAGTTGCAGGCGACACGGCACTTGACTTCAATGGCCTTGTGACTAGATTGCGACCGAACAAGTCTGAGCATTACAACGCGTCTAAGAGACCAATATGGCCAAGCCCGCATCCCTGAAAATCAAGCTGATCAGCACCGCTGGTACGGGCTTCTTCTACGTCACAAAGAAGAACCCGCGCACGGCAACCGAGAAGATTTCCTTCAAGAAGTATGACCCGATCGCGCGCAAGCACGTCGAGTTCAAGGAAACCAAGATCAAGTAGGAGTTGCCCGCCGCCCGTGCACGCGCACGGCGTTTTTTTGCGGGCTCGGCAATTAACCACGATCGAGTGAATTTGCAGCAGCGGCGGCACGTCGTCGCTGAAGGAAGATTTCGTCGGCGCGAAGTCCGCGGACTCTCGATGAGGGGGGTCCGGCCTGTGACCATTCTCGGCAGCGGGGTACGAAGACCGAGGTGTCACAGGCCGGCACTGTACCAAGCAGACAACCAAAGAGGGCGTTGGTTCGCTGCCTGGCCAACCGATCAGCGTTGCATGGCATCTTCGAGGAGGCCACTCCTTGCCATAGTCGCTGATCGCCTCATTGGGACTAGGAGATGCGGCGGACCTAATCCCAAGAGTTCTGTTTAGCTTTTCTTCCCCCTCTGACCCTGATGGCGGCCGTAGTTTAGCGGCGCGGGTCTTGTCCAAATAGAATCAGCAGTCTGATTGACGGACCGCAGATAAAATCTG
Organism: Pseudomonadota bacterium; assembly: GCA_023430315.1. Lineage (GTDB taxonomy): Bacteria > Pseudomonadota > Alphaproteobacteria > Rhizobiales > Hyphomicrobiaceae. Next base: position 4,593 of record JAEZAW010000004.1, read on the forward strand.
CGCCAAGAGAATGGCAGATTTCCGGCAAACGCGCAATGTCAAGGTGGGAAATGCGCGGTAAACCTCCTACCGCACATTTTATGTTGATAATTCATTCGAGCACCCCCGCATCCAAGGCCTGAATTTCATCCTATGTGGCTCTCAGGCCTCGATTTTTAAGCTCCACCCCACGGAATTGTGGCCGCATCAAAGCAGTAGCACAACATCTGCCGAACATCGTCCGATTTGACGAGCCTAGACGCGACTGATGTCAGCAAAGCCCTCCGCATTGCCGCACGCGATCGTTCACCGTCTCCATGGTCAATCGGACGTTTAGCGGCGCATTTGAACGCAGTAATCGACGCGCTGCCAGCCATATCAGGCAACAGCCGAGCGTCGAATCGAGAAGTGCGCCCGAAAATGGACAAAGAGCCTAGGCCAAATTGTCGCGCGGGGACGCTGCCGGCCTTTTGGCCTGCCAAGCCAACGACCAAGCGGTGCAAGCTTCGAGCTGTGCAGCGCGATGATCTGGTGGCTGGCGTTGCTCGCCTGACCCGAAAGAAAATTAAAGAGGCCAGCTCGATGCTCCGTTTCCGCGTACTCCTCTCCCTCCTTGCCGCCCTTCCACTCGCAGGTCTCTTCGCGCTCGCGAGCCCGCTACCGGAAGCCCAAGCCCAATCCGGCCAGAAATCCGCGCCGGCCGCCGTCAAAGGCCCGCGCCTCGGCACGCTCGAACAGATGCGCGCGCAGATCAACGAGAACGTCGTCACGATCGTCTCGGGCAATCCGAACGGCGGCTACCTCGGCATTGCCTATGACATCGCAGCAGTCACGGATGACGGTGATAACCTTCGCGTGCTGCCGATCGTCGGCAAGGGAGCAGCCCAGAACGTGCGCGACATCCTCTTCCTCAGAGGCATCGACATGGGGCTCGTCAACACGGTGACGCTCAGTCACTTCAAGGATGACCCCCTGCTCGGACAGTACGTTACCCGCAGCATGGTCTACATCACGCGGCTGTTCGAGGACGAGTTGCACATTCTCGCGCGCCCGGAGATCAAGACCCTCAAGGATCTGGAGGGCAAGACCGTCAACTTCAGTGACGCCGGCAGCGGCGCACAGCTTGCTGCCCAGCGCATGTTCGCCGCCCACGGCATGAAGGTCACGGAAGTGAATATGGGCCAGGCCGACGCCATCGAGCGCATGAAGCGTGGTGAGGTGTTCGCGACGGTCTGCACGTGTTTGAAGCCACTCCGCCCCTACACCACCGTACCGAAGGAGCTGGGCTTCCGCCTCCTGCCGATCCCCTACGAAGGACACTTCCTCGAGGATTATCTACCCGCCGAGTTCACGCACGCCGACTATCCAAACCTCATACCCGAGGGCGAGAAGGTCGAGGGCGTCGCGGTGCCGACCATGCTCATGGCCTTCAACTGGACAGGCGACCATGGGCGCTATCAGCGCCTCACGAAGTTCGTCGATGCCTTCTTCACGAAATTCCCGGAGATCCAGAAGCCGCCGCGCCATCCGCGTTGGAAGAATGTCAATCTCGCAGCGAAGATGGAAGGCTGGACTCGGTTCGCGCCGGCCCAGGAGTGGCTCGACAGGGTCGCCGCTGGCAGGCCGCCGACATCCCCGACGACAACCGGCGGCGTGGCGCCGAGCAGCGGTGGCACCAGCGCGGCCATGAACGAGGCGCTCTTCAAGGAATTCATGGAGTGGCGCCGCAAGAGCGGCAGAAACTAAGCAGAGTGAGCGGGGGCTCGTTGTTGCGCCCGCTCAGCTCCCCCAGACCGTGCGGAAGACGCGCAGCCAGTTGAGGCCGAGAACCTTACGGATGTCCTCGGCACCAAAGCCGCGTTCGGCAAGGCGTTGCGTGAGCCGTGCGAGCGTTCGTGGCGTCTCGATGCCGGCCGGATAGTAGTAGGGCGGCGGCGGATACTCCTCGCGCCGCCAGTGGCCGTCCTTGATCCGCTGCTCGTAACGCGCGAGCGCAACGGCATCGCTTTCCACACCGTGTTGTCCTTCATAGTAGTCGATGCCGATGCCGACATTGTCGATCGATGTCAGCTCGGCCTTGTAGACGATATCGTCGATGAAACGGTCGAGGGATGGACGCGCCTCGTCACCGAGAAAGGCTGGAAAGCCAACCGTCCCGACAATGCCGCCGCTCTGCGCAATGGCGCGGATGAGATCGTCGGGAACATTGCGGCGGTTCGGGTGCACGGCGAAGGCATTGGCGTGGGAGATGACCACGGGCGCCGACGAAGCCTCGATCGCGTCGAAGGTCGTGCGCGGGCCCGTATGCGCGCAGTCGACGACGAGGCCGAGGTCATTGAGCCGCTTGATGAAAGAAAGGCCGAAGTGGCTGAGTCCGCTGTCGGTGCGCTCTGCTGCACCATCGCCGATGAGGTTGCGCCGGTTGTAGCAGAGCTGGACCATGCGCAGGCCGGCTGCGGCAAAGGCATCGAGAAAGTCGAGCTCATCCTCGATGATGGCCGTGCCCTGACAATGCAGGATGAGGCCGAGCTTGCCCTCGGCCTTGGCGCGTTCGATGTCGGCGGCTGTGCGCACGATCAGCGTATCGTCGCGCTCGCGGACATAGTGGTGCCAGCCGCCGATCTCCCGAAGCCCACTCTGTGCATTGCCGCTCATGCCGGTGACGGTCGGCGCGATTGCCGTGGCACCGCCTTCACGCCACCAGTCCACATACTGACGTGAGCGCGCGAGTGGGCATGTCACGTCGATGATGATGGCGTCGCGGTGCAGTCGGAGAGGATCGAGCATGGCGCGCTCCTGGATCGGGCCGCGGTCGAGTATAGAAGCGCCTGCGGCAATCGACTACGGCGACGCGCTACTCCTGGATCATGGCGCGACCCTGCTCGACGTGGATTGCCACGTCGAGGCCCTCCGCGCCGCCGCCGACCCGCGCGCCACGCACGGCGGCGGCTTCCCGCGCATCACATCCGATCGCGACGCGCACGTGCTGCCCGGTCGTGCAGACGCCATTGGCCGGATCGAAGGCAATCCAGCCGAGGCGCGGCACGTTGATTTCCGCCCAGGCATGACCGGCTTCCTGATCGATGCGATCGGTCCTGAGGAAGTAGCCGCTGACGTAGCGCGCCGGCATACCGAGCGCCCGCGCCGTCGCCAGCAGGATGTGCGTGAAGTCCTGGCAAATACCCTTCTTTGCCTCGAAGGCCTCGCCGGCCGTGGTCTCCGGCTTCGTCGCGCCGATCACGAACGTCATGGCCTTGTGAATGCCGCGATTGAGCGCGTGCAACGTCGCGAGCGCATCGCCGCCCTGCCCTGCCGATGTCTCACGCGCAAAGCGCTTGAGCGAGGGCGTGAGCCGCGTCAGTGCCGTCTCGCGCAGGAATAGACGCGCCGGCTGGCGCTCCACTGCACCGCGGATGAAGCCGTTGGTGTCGCGCGTATCCACCTCGCCCTCGATGGTGATCGTCGCATGCGCGAGCGGCCCGTGCAGAAACACGAGGTGCGTGATGTTACCGTAGGCATCCTCGCTGCGCTCGAGGCGCGCGTCCGCATCGACGGCAACGCGCCAGCGGCGGACGAACTGCCCTTCGTGGGGACGCGGCGTCATGCGCAGGAGCTGCAGCGCGTCGCTCGCGGGCTCATCGTAGGTATAGCGCGTCTCGTGCCGGACTTTGATGCGCATCGCTACAGCCAGCTATGAGAGGTACTGCTGGGTGATGGCGGCACCCAGCTTGTTGTTCTCCTCGATGAACTCGACGAGGAACTCATGCAGACCGGACTGGAAGATCTGATCCATGTTGGCGTTCTGCAGGCGCGCCGTCGTCGAGCGCGCGATGTGCTGCGCCGGACCCTGGCGGCCATAGGCTTCCGCGATCTGATCGAGATAGTCGTTGAGCTCCAGATAGCAGGAGATGAGTGAGCGCGGCTGCTCGGGCCTGAGGATGAGGAAGTCCGCGACAAGCCACGGCTTGACGTTCTCGCGGTACACCCAGTGATACGAGGTGAGCGCGTTCACGCTCCGCAAGATCGACGACCACTGGAAATAGTCGAGGCCACCGCCGACCGGCTCCTTCTCGGGCAGCAGCACGTGGTACTTCACGTCGAGCAGGCGCGCCATATTGTCGGCCCGCTCGATGAATGTGCCGAGACGCTGAAACCAGTACTGATCGGAGCGCAACATGGTGCGGTAAGCGGCACCATCGAAGCGCAGCGACATCTGCTGCACGCGCTGCAGGAACTGCGTAAGCGCCGATTGCGAGATGCCGTCGAACTCGATGCCGCGCATCTCGTTCCAGCCCTCGTTCAGGATCTCCCACATCTCGCTCGTGATCGCAGTGCGCACGGCGCGCGCGTTCGAGCGCGCAGTCTCGATGCAGGCCTTGATCGAGCTCGAATTGGCCGATGAATCGACGATATAGCGGATCACGTTCTCGCGTGTCGCACCGTCCGGGTAGAGCGCCTCGAACTCATCCGCGCAGGCAGCCGTCGCGATCGCCGACTCCCACTCGTTGGAGGCCCCCGCATAAGCCGAGGGGAGCGCGGCGAGGCGCTGCGCCACATGAAGAATGCGCGCCAGATTCTCCGCGCGCTCGGTGTAGCGCGAGAGCCAGTAGAGATTGTCTGCCATTCGCGAGAGCATCTAGTGTCCCGATTCCGAAGTTCGCCACACCTCGATGCCGATGTCCCGAGCGAACTTCGGAATCAAGGAGGACACTAGAATCATAACCTTGCTCGTGTGATTCAGATCGAGAAATTCGCTCGATACTGTGCAGCGAGGTTTGGCGAATTTCTCGATCATCACACGAGGCTCAGGTCTCCACCACCCAGGTGTCCTTCGTACCACCACCCTGGGAGGAATTCACGACCAGAGAGCCTTCCTTGAGCGCGACGCGCGTAAGGCCACCGGGAACGCAGCGTACGCCGTCGGCACCGCAGAGAACATAGGGCCTGAGGTCGACGTGACGTGGCGCAAGGCCGGAATCGACGAAGCACGGCACGGTCGAGAGCGCGAGCGTCGGCTGAGCAATGAAGTCGTCCGGATGGGCCTTGAGCTTGGCGGCGAAGGCGTCCCGCTCGGCCTTGGTCGCGTGTGGACCGACGAGCATCCCATAGCCGCCCGAGCCGTTGACCTCCTTGACGACCAGCTCATGGAGCCGCGAAAGGACGTAACGGAGGGCCTCTGGCTCGCGGCAGCGGTGCGTCGGCACATTGGAGAGGATCGGTTTCTCGCCGAGATAGAATTCAGTGATCTCGGGCATATAGCTGTAGATGGCCTTGTCGTCGCCGACGCCCGTGCCGATAGCGTTGGAGATCGTAACGTTGCCCGCCTTGTAAGCTGACATGAGGCCGGGAACGCCGAGCATAGAGCTCGGGTTGAACGCGATCGGATCGATGAAATCATCGTCGATGCGCCGGTAGATGACATCGACGCGGCGCGGTCCCTCGGTCGTGCGCATGTAGACGATGTTGTCGCGCACGAGAAGATCGCGGCCCTCGACAAGCTCCACGCCCATCTTGTCGGCCAGGAAGGAATGCTCGTAGTAGGCCGAATTGAACGGCCCCGGCGTCAGCAGCACTACGGTCGGATCGCGCGAGGCCGAGCGTGGCGCCACGGAGCGGAGCGTCTCGAGCAGCGCATCGGGATAGTTGTCGACGGGCGCCACGCGGAGCGAGCCGAACAGCTCCGGCATGAGCCTCATCATGGCCTCGCGGTTCTCGAGCATGTAGGAGACGCCCGAAGGCGTGCGCGCGTTGTCCTCGAGCACATAGAACGTGTCCGCGTCCACGCGGACGATATCGATGCCCGCAATGTGCACGTGAATGCCGCCGGGCGGCGTGAAGTGGGTCATCTCCGGCTGGAAAGCCGGGTTCTGCAGGATCAGCTCCTCGGGGACGATGCCCGCAGCGACGATCTCGCGGTCGCCGTAGCTGTCTGCAATGAAGGCATTGAGCGCCTTGACCCGCTGCTCCAGCCCGCGCACGAGCTTCTGCCACTCGGTGGCCGTCAGCACCCGCGGTACGATGTCGAAGGGAATGAGCCGCTCGGTGCCCTGGTTGTCGCCGTAGACGTTGAAGGTGATGCCGATGCGGCGGAAGAAGTGCTCGGCTTCGAGCTTTCGGTTGACCAGGAGCTCCCGGGGGGCCTGCTTCAGCCATTCCGAGATGGCCTCGTATCCCGCGCGTACGCCCCCATCAGGTACATTCATCTCGTCGAAGAATGCGGCAGCGGGGGCAGCAGACATGGGCTCTCCTTAGGCGCAAGCTGGGCACAACAGTGGATACTAGAGTCGCCCGTTGCGCAATTGAAGCGTTTACTGATCGGGCGTTGCCAACTTATCGGGCGCCTAGCGAGCCTCAGTCGCGGCAGATGCCGCCGAAATGGGCAACCTCTGGGGAGGCGCCTGCAGGAGGAGAAGGGCATGAGAAGCGTGCTTCAGACTTGGCAGCTCTGGGCGGCACTTTCGGCGGTCTTTGCGGCCTTAACTGCTATATTCGCGAAGGTGGGTGTCGAGAACGTCGGATCGGACTTCGCGACCTTCATCCGGACGGTCGTTATCCTGCTCGTCGTCGCCGCGCTCCTTCTGGCAACCGGCCAGTGGCAGTCGCCGGCGAGCGTATCGGGCCGCACGTACGTCTTTCTCATCCTGTCAGGCATAGCGACGGGGGCGTCGTGGCTCTGCTACTTCCGCGCCTTGAAGCTCGGCGATGCGGCGCGCGTCGCCCCTATCGACAAGCTGAGCGTGGTGCTGGTCGCCATTTTCGGCGTCGTGCTGCTCGGCGAGAAGCTCTCGGCGCCCAACTGGCTCGGCGTCGCCATGATCGGTGCCGGCGCCATCCTCGTCGCCTACCAGGCTTGAGCGATGTCCCCATAACCCATTGACGGCGCACTCAACTACCCGACAGCAACCGGCGCATGGTCTCCGAATATCGCGCGCGGATCGCTTCCCTATCGATGTGGCGGCCGTCCTTCACGACCAAACTTCCACCGGCGTAGACCTCGCGGACAGCAGGACCGGAGGCGAAGATCCAGGCATCGAGAATCGCATCTCCATCTCGCGCCACAAGCGATGGGTGAGTGTCGTCGAGAACGACGATATCCGCGGTCTTGCCGACCTCGATGGCGCCGGCCTCCGACGCAAGGGCGCGTGTGCCGCCCTTGATTGCAGTCTCGAAGATCGTGCGACCAGTCGATGTCCCTGACGCGCCCGTCAGGCAGTTGCGCCTCTGGTCGCGGAGCCGCTGGCTGTACTCCAGAGTGCGCAGTTCCTCATTGGCGGCAATGCGGATGTTGCTGTCCGTGCCCACCGCGAAGTGGCCGCCCGCATTCTGGTAGGCGACGCCGGCGAAGATGCCATCGCCGAGGCTCGACTCGGTGATCGGGCAAAGGCCGACCGTCGCGCCGGATCGCGCGAGCCGCGCGATCTCGTCCTCCGTCATGTGGGTGCAGTGGATGAGGCACCATCGGCCGTCGATGCCGGCGTTATCGAGCAGCCATTCCACCGGGCGCGCGCCGGACCACGTGAGGCATTCCTCGACCTCGGCCATCTGCTCGGCGGCATGAATGTGTACCGGCATATCCGGATAGGCCTGGAGGAGTGCCCGCAGCTCCGGCGCATCGACCGCGCGTAGAGAATGCGGGGCAATGCCGATCTTTGCCCCGTCCAAAGAGGCAACGTGACGTCGGCTCGAGGCCATGAGGTCGGCGAAACCGTCGAGGTCTGCGAGAAAGCGGATCTGGCCGGGCTTTGCCGGCCGCCCTCCACACCCGCCATGGGCATAGAAGCTCGGCAGCAATGTGAGACCGATGCCGCTGGTCTTGGCCGCTGCGACGATGCGAGCGCCTGTTTCCGCGGGATCGGCATAGCGGCGGCCGTCGGGCGCGTTGTGTACGTAGTGGAACTCGCCGACGGTCGTGAAGCCCGCTTCGAGCATCTCCGCGTAGGCAAGCGCGGCGACCGCCTCGATATCGTCGGGCGTCATCTCCGCGAGGAAGCGATACATGACCTCGCGCCACGTCCAGAAGCTGTCCTCTGCCGGGCCGCGTGTCTCCGCGAGACCCGCCATGGCGCGCTGGAAGGCGTGACTGTGCACATTGGGAAGACCGGGCACGGCGACGCCCGAAATACGCTCGGCACCCGCGGGGGCAGGAACACCATGCGCAATGGTTGAAATCTTGCGGCCGTTCAGCGTGATCAGGACGTCGCGACACCAGCCATCGGAGAGCAGCGCCCTGCTGAAATGAAGCTCGACCACGGCAAAGCCCCGAAGCTGGATTAGACAACTCACATTGGTCAGACTACCGTTTGCCGTCCATAAGAAACTTCAAGTGCGGAGCAGCGGCCATGCACGTGGACAGCATTTGGACGGGCGGCAGGATCGCGACGCTCGATCCCGCACTGCCCGGGCTCGGGGTCATCGAGAACGGAGCGATCGCAGCGAAGGATGGCCGTATCGTCTGGGTGGGCAGCGCCGCGGATGCACGCACACTCGAAGCGCGACAACGCATCGAACTCGACGGACGCTGGGTTACGCCAGGACTTGTCGATTGTCATACGCACCTCGTGTATGCTGGAAATCGCGCTCATGAATTCGAGCTTCGGCTGGCCGGTGCGAGCTACGAGGAAATCGCGCGCGCAGGCGGCGGCATTGCCTCAACGGTCAAGGCGACGCGCGCGGCCTCCGAAGCCGACCTCGTGCAGTCAGCGCTGCCACGCCTGGACGCCCTGATCGCCGAGGGCGTGACCACCATCGAGATCAAGTCCGGCTATGGGCTCGATACGGCGACCGAGACACGCCAACTCCGCGCCGCGCGCGCTCTGGAGAGCCATCGGCCCATCTCAGTCACGACGACCTTCCTCGGCGCGCACGCTCTCCCTCCCGAAGCGAACGGCAGCAAGGACGCTTACATCGACGCTGTCTGCCGCGAGATGCTGCCGGCCATTGCCGCTGAGGGCCTCGCCGACGCGGTCGACGCCTTCATGGAAGGTATTGCTTTCAGCGCCGAGCAGACGTCGCGCGTGTTCGATGCTGCCGTCGCGTTCGGATTGCCAGTAAAGCTCCACGGCGACCAGCTCTCCAATCTCAGCGGTGCCAAGCTCGCCGCGCGGTATGGCGCGCTGTCAGCCGATCACCTTGAATACGCGGACGAGGAAGGCGCGATCGCCATGGCCAAGTCCAGCACGGTGGCTGTGCTGCTCCCCGGCGCGTACTACTTCATCCGTGAGACGCACAAGCCGCCCGTCGATCTCTTCCGCAAACATGGCGTGAAGATCGCCATCGCAACCGACAGCAATCCTGGCTCGTCGCCACTGACGTCGCTGCTGCTGACCATGAATATGGCCGCAACGCTGTTCCGTCTGTCCGTCGACGAGATCATTGCCGCCGTGACGCGCGAAGCTGCGCGGGCGCTTGGACTTCTCGATGAGATCGGCACGATCGAGAAAGGCAAGTCCTGCGATCTCGCGGTCTGGGACGTCGAACGCCTCGCCGAGTTGCCCTATCGCATGGGCTTCAACCCGTTGCACGCACGCATCTGGAGAGGCAATTGAGCGCCGTCGTTCTCACACCCGGCGCCGTGCCGCTCGATACATGGCAGAGCATCTATTTCGGCGCCGTCGCGCGGCTCGATCCTGCGTCCGCGCCGCTGATCAAATCCAGTGCCGATGCGGTCGAGGAGATCGTCGCACGCGGCGAACCCATCTACGGCATCAATACGGGCTTCGGTAAGCTCGCGAGCGTGCGCATCGAAAAGGCCGATCTGGCCAAGCTCCAGTACAACATCGTGCTGTCGCATGCCGCTGGCGTAGGGCTGCCCGCGCCCCGTGAGATCGTGCGCCTCATGATGGCGCTGAAGCTCGCGAGTCTCGCACGTGGCGCCTCGGGCGTGCGGCCGGCCACGATCGCCATGCTCGAAGCCATGCTCGCGCATGAGCTGTTGCCGGTCGTGCCAAGCCAAGGTTCTGTCGGCGCCTCGGGCGACCTTGCGCCGCTCGCGCACATGGCAGCGGCAATAATCGGTGTCGGCGAGATCGATACGCCGCGCGGCCGCGAGTCCGCGGCCAACGCCCTTCGACGTCATGGTCTCGCCCCGCTGGAGCTTGGCCCCAAGGAAGGCCTCGCGCTGCTCAATGGCACACAGTTCTCGACGGCCTGCGCGCTGGCCGGGTTGTTCACACTCGGCAATCTCTATCGCGCCGCGCTCATCACCGGCGCACTCGCAACGGATGCCGCCAAGGGATCGGATGCGCCGTTCGATCCCCGCATTCATGCACTACGCGGTCATCCCGGACAGATCGCCAGCGCCAACGCACTTCGCGAGCTGATGGCTGAAAGCGCGATCCGCGCCTCGCACCTCACAGGCGATGATCGGGTGCAGGATCCCTATTGTCTGCGCTGCCAGCCGCAGGTCATGGGCGCCGCGCTCGACGTGCTTTCTCAGGTTGCACGCACACTCGCGATCGAGGCGAATGGCGTCTCGGACAATCCGTTGATCTTCGCCGATGACCTCGTCGCGCTTTCCGGTGGCAACTTCCACGCCGAGCCCGTGGCCTTCGCCGCCGATATGATGGCGCTGGCACTCTGCGAGATCGGCTCGCTGGCGGAGCGGCGCGTCGCCATGCTGGTCGATCCGGCGCTCTCGCGTCTGCCGGCCTTTCTCACGCCAAAGCCGGGGCTGAATTCGGGCTTCATGCTGCCGCAGGTGACGGCCGCGGCGCTCGTCTCCGAGAACAAGCAGCGTGCTGCGCCTGCGAGTATCGATTCCATCCCGACCTCGGCCAATCAGGAAGATCATGTGTCCATGGCCGCGCACGCCGCCATGAGGCTGTTGCCCATGGCCGAGAACCTCACGCAGATCATCGGCATCGAGTTGCTCGCTGCCTGCCAGGGTTGTGATTTCCATGCGCCGCTCGCTTCGAGCCCGTCGCTCGAGCGCGTGCGCACGCTCGTACGTTCCGAGGTGCCGCATCTCGATGACGACAGATATCTCGCCGCCGACATGGCAAAAGCTGCGGCACTCGTGCGCTCCGGTGCCATCGTCAGCGCGGCGGGAATTGCACTGCCTGAGGCCTAGTCACTTCAGAAGGACGGTTGAGACGCCATGAGCCGCATCGACAACGCCCGCCACATTCGCGCGCCACGTGGAACCGAGATCACGGCCAAGAGCTGGCTAACGGAAGCGCCGCTGCGCATGCTCATGAACAACCTCGATCCCGAAGTGGCCGAGAAGCCGAGCGAGCTGGTGGTCTATGGCGGCATTGGTCGCGCCGCGCGCGATTGGGAGAGCTTCGACCGTATTACTGCAGCCATTCGCAAGCTCGAAGCGGACGAGACGCTGCTCGTGCAATCCGGAAAGCCCGTCGGCGTGTTCCGCACGCACGCAGATGCCCCTCGCGTGCTGATCGCAAACTCCAACATCGTGCCGCACTGGGCGACGCTCGAGCACTTCAACGAGCTCGATCGCAAAGGCCTCATGATGTACGGCCAGATGACGGCCGGTTCGTGGATCTACATCGGCAGCCAGGGCATCGTGCAGGGCACGTACGAGACCTTCGTCGAAGTGGGCCGGCGGCACTACGGCGGCAACCTCGCCGGCAAATGGATTCTCACGGCAGGGCTCGGTGGCATGGGTGGCGCGCAGCCGCTTGCGGCCGTCATGGCCGGCGCCTCCATGCTCGCCGTCGAGTGCCAACCGAGCCGTATCGAGATGCGCCTGCGCACGGGATATCTCGACACGCAGGCATCGACGCTCGATGAGGCGTTGAAAATCATCGAGCGCGCGTGCGCTGAGAACAAGCCGACCTCGGTGGGCCTGCTCGGCAATGCCGCTGATATTTTCCCGGAGCTCGTGCGGCGCGGCGTTCGCCCCGATGTCGTGACGGATCAGACCTCCGCGCATGATCCGATCAACGGCTATCTTCCCAAGGGCTGGACGCTCGCTCAGTGGGAAGCGCGCCGCACCTCTGATCCCGATAGCGTGAAGCAAGCTTCCAAGCGCTCCATGGCCGAGCACGTGCGCGCCATGCTCGACTTCCACAAACGCGGCATTCCGACTGTCGACTACGGCAACAACATCCGCCAGATGGCACTGGACGAAGGTGTGGCCGATGCCTTCGCGTTTCCGGGCTTCGTTCCGGCGTACATCCGACCGCTCTTCTGCCGCGGCATCGGGCCATTCCGCTGGGCGGCCCTCTCGGGCGATCCGGAGGACATCTGGCGCACGGATGCCAAGGTCAAGGAACTGCTGCCGGACAACAAGCATCTCCACAACTGGCTCGACATGGCGCGCGAGCGCATCAAGTTCCAGGGCCTGCCCGCGCGCATCTGCTGGGTCGGTCTCGGGGATCGTCATCGCCTCGGCCTCGCCTTCAACGAAATGGTCGCCAAGGGCGAGCTGAAAGCGCCCGTCGTCATCGGTCGCGATCATCTGGACTCCGGTTCGGTCGCAAGTCCCAATCGCGAGACCGAGGCCATGCGCGACGGCTCGGATGCCGTGTCCGACTGGCCGCTACTCAATGCACTGCTCAACTGCGCATCGGGTGCGACGTGGGTCTCAATCCACCACGGCGGCGGCGTCGGCATCGGCTACTCGCAACACGCCGGCATGGTCATCGTATGCGATGGCACGGCAGATGCGGCACGGCGCCTCGAGCGTGTGCTTTGGAATGACCCGGCAACGGGCGTCATGCGGCACGCCGATGCGGGATACGAGGAAGCAATCGCCTGCGCGAGCGAGTACGGGCTGAACCTGCCGATGCTTTCTGAACGCCCGTAGCTATTTCACGCCTAATCTGCACGAGTTTCCGTCAGATATGACGAACATGCAGGCGGTGGGCGTGTGGACAGCTCCTCCCTGTTGGCAATACCGTGTGCCGCAGATCACTTCAGTTCGGGAGACTTTTATGCGTGCTCTTGTGAAGGCCACGGCGCTTGCAGCCCTCATCGGCCTGTCGAGCGCTGCTTCGGCACAGGAAAGCAAAGTTGCGGTCGGCATTTCCGGGTGGACCGGCTTCGCGCCGCTGACGCTCGCCAAGGAAGCCGGCATCTTCAAGAAGAACGGCCTCGACGTCACCATCAAGAAGATCCCGCAGAAGGATCGTCATCTCGCGATTGCCTCGGGCGATATCCAGTGCGCGGCGACGACAGTCGAGACCTGGATCGTCTGGAATGCCAATGGCGTCGCGACCAAGCAGATCTTCCAGCTCGACAAGTCCTACGGCGCCGACGGCATGGCCGTGCGCAATGACATCAAGTCCATTGCAGAGCTCAAGGGCAAGACGGTCGCGGCCTCGGCTCCTGGCACGGCGCCCTATTTCGCGCTCGCATGGTTCCTCAAGAAGAACGGCTTGACGCTCAAGGACGTCACGATCGTCAATCTCGAGCCCGCGGCTGCGGCAACTGCCTTCGTCGCCGGTCAGAACGATGCAGCCATGACCTACGAGCCTTATCTCTCGGTCGTTCGCGCGGCGCCCGACAAAGGCAAGATCATCGCCACCACGCTCGACTATCCCATGGTCATGGACACGTTCGGCTGCACGCCGAAGTTCCTCTCGGAGAACCCGAAGGCCGCGCAGGCTCTCGCGACCAGCTATTTCGAGGCGCTCGACTTCATCGCCAAGGATCAGGCCAAGGCCTACGAGATCATGGGCGCTGACGTAAAGCAGACGGGCGAGAAGTTCGGCGCTTCGGCAGGCTTCCTCCGCTGGCAGGACAAGGCTGCGAACAAAAAATTCTTCGGCGGCGAGATCCAGGCCTTCTCCAAAGAAGCCGCCGACCTGCTCCTCGAAGTCGGTATCATCAAGCAGATCCCGAAAATCGAGGAAATCATCGACACGAGCTTCATCCAGTAAGCTCACCTCTGCCTAACCTGCCCCGCTCGACTAAGGAGCGGGGCAGCCTTCAAGCTCCGCCACAGACAGCAGGCACATGCTCCGCCCGCTAGAGCCCATTCG
>JAEZAW010000029.1 GCA_023430315.1 Pseudomonadota bacterium
GTTCAAGATGGCGAGCTTCTCGGCGCGTGAGCGCGTCGAGTACGCAGCCAACAAGGCGTACTGGGATCCCAAGCGCACACCGAAGGTCGACCGCGTCGTCCTTCTGCCCATGCCGGAAGCCAACGCACGCACGGCCGCCCTGCTCTCGGGCCAGGTCGACTGGAGCGAGAACCCCGCGCCGGACGCGATCAACGTGATCAAGTCCAAGGGCTTCACCATCAAGGCGAATGCCCAGCCGCACGTCTGGCCCTGGCAGTTCTCGTTCGTCGAGGGCTCGCCGTGGCTCGACAAGCGCGTGCGCCACGCCGCCAACCTCTGCGTCAACCGCGACGAGCTGAAGGAAGCGCTCAACGGCCTCATGGAAGTGCCGAAGGGCACGGTGCCGCCGGGTCATCCCTGGTGGGGCAACCCGAAGTTCGAGATCAAGTACGATCTCGCCGCGGCCAAGAAGCTGATGACGGAAGCCGGCTACGGCCCGAACAAGCCGCTCAAGGTGAAGACGATCACATCGGCCTCGGGCTCGGGCCAGATGCAGCCGGTGCCGATGAACGAGTTCCTCCAGCAGGCGCTGAAGGAGTGCTTCTTCGAAGTCGAGCTGGACGTGATCGAGTGGAACGCGCTCTTCACGAACTGGCGCCAGGGTGCCAAGGACCCGGGCTCGCGCGGTGCTCACGCAACGAACGTGACCTTCGCCGCTATGGACCCGTTCTTCGCCATGGTCCGCTTCACCTCGTCGAAGACCGTCCCGCCGGTCTCGAACAACTGGGGCTACTTCGTCAATCCCGAGTTCGATGACCTGATCGCCAAGGCGCGCACCTCGTTCGCTGACAAGGATCGTGATGCGGCGCTCGCCAACCTGCACGCCCGCATCGTCGAGGAGGCGCCATTCCTGTGGGTAGCTCACGACGTCGGTCCGCGCGCGATCAGCGCGAAGCTGAAAGGCGTCGTGCAGCCGAAGAGCTGGTTCATCGATCTTGCGACGGTCAGCATCGAGTAGGTCCACGCTTGCGCTGACCACATACGGAGTTCACTTTCTTGATCGTGGAGCGGGCTGCATCCGAAGCCCGCGCCACGGAGGGACCAGATGCTCACCTACATTGCCAAGCGGGTGATCTATACCCTGCCGATCATGCTGGGTGTTGCGATCGTCTGCTTCCTCCTCGTACATCTCGCGCCCGGCGATCCGCTGGTCTCGGTGCTGCCGCCGGATGCATCGGAACAGCTTCGCCTGCAAATGATGGCGCTGTACGGTTTCGACCGGCCTTATGCCGAGCAGTTTCTCAAGTGGCTCGCTCGCGCGATCGGCGGCGACCTCGGCACCTCGATCCGCACGAACCGTCCCGTGGTCGCGGAGGTCGGTAAAGCCGTTTCCAACACACTCATGCTGGCGGCGCTCGCGACCGTCATCGGCTTCCTCCTTGGCGGACTCTTCGGTTTCGTTGCGGGCAGCTTCCGCGATACGTGGATCGACAAGGTCGCGTCCGCGATTTCGGTCGCCGGCGTCTCCGTGCCGCACTACTGGCTCGGCATGGTGCTCGTCATCATCTTCTCCGCCCAGCTTGGCTGGCTGCCGCCGACCGGCGCCGGCCCTGGCGGCTCCGACAACTGGCACTGGGATTGGGCGCACATCCGCCACATGATCCTGCCCGCCGTCACCATGTCGGTGATCCCCATGGGCATCATTGCGCGCACGGTACGTGCGCTCGTCGCCGAAATCCTCTCGCAGGAATTCATTGCCGGCCTCAAGGCCAAGGGCACGTCGTCATTCGGCATCTTCCGCCACATCGTGAAGAACGCAGCGCCGACGGCGCTCGCCGTCATGGGCATTCAGCTCGGCTACCTGCTCGGCGGCTCGATCCTGATCGAGACGGTGTTCTCGTGGCCCGGCACGGGCCTGCTCCTCAGCGACGCGATCTTCCAGCGCGACCTACCGCTGCTGCAGGGCACGATCCTCGTGCTCGCCTCCTTCTTCGTGGTCCTGAATCTCTGCGTCGACGTGGTGCAGACCGCGATCGACCCGCGTATTGCCCGGAGCTGACGCCATGGTGCAAGCCGTCGCCACGCTTCCGATCGACGATACGAGCATCGAGCGCTCGCCTGGTTACTGGTCGACCGTGTGGCGGCGTTTCCGCCGCGATCCCGTGGCCATGATCGCGCTCGGCGTCATACTGCTTCTGATCCTGATCGCGATCCTCGCGCCCTATATCGCCACGCACGATCCCTATCGCGGCGCCACGTTGCGCCGCCTGCGCCCACCGGGGACGCCCGGGCACTGGCTCGGTACAGACGAGCTTGGTCGCGACATGTTCTCGCGCCTCATCTACGGCGCGCGCCTCTCGCTCTTCATGGGCGTGACGCCGGTGTTCCTCGCGCTCTTCATCGGCTCAGCCATCGGCATCACCGCGGGCTACGTCGGTGGGTGGGTCAACACCATACTCATGCGCACGATCGACATCATCTTCGCCTTTCCCTCGGTTCTGCTGGCGATTGCCCTCTCCGGCGCGATGGGCGCGGGCATCGTCAACGGCCTGATCTCGCTCACCGTCGTTTTCATTCCGCCAATCGCACGCATTGCCGAGAGCGTGACGACGAGCGTGCGAGGTCTCGACTACGTCGAAGCAGCGCGCGCGAGTGGCGCGGGCGCGGTCTCGATCGTGCGCAAGCACGTGCTCGGAAATGTGCTCGGGCCGATCTTCGTCTATGCCATGAGCCTCATCGCGGTCTCGATGATACTCGCCTCGGGCCTGTCCTTCCTCGGCCTGGGCGTGCGACCGCCGGAGCCGGAGTGGGGCCTCATGCTGAACACGCTGCGCACGGCGCTCTATACGCAGCCGATGCTTTGCGCGCTTCCCGGCATCATGATCTTCATCACGTCCATCTCGTTCAACCTGCTGACGGACGGCCTGCGGTCGGCCATGGACATCAAGGCTTAAGCGATGACCAGCGATATGGCAGCGATGACGGCACCCGCGGCAGCAAAGGCGGCGCAGGCACCGGTGCATCCTCTGCTCGAAGCTGTCGAGCTGGTGAAACACTTCCCCATCAAGTCAGGCCTGCTCGAGCGCGCCAATGCGGTCGTGCGCGCCGTGGATGGCGTGAACTTCTCGCTCTATCCCGGCGAGACGCTCGGCATTGTGGGCGAGTCCGGCTGCGGCAAGTCAACGACCGCCCGCGTGCTCATGAACCTGATCAAGCCGGACAGCGGCAATGTGCTGCTCAACGGCCGCGCACCCGGCACGCCCGAGCTGTCGCTCAAGGATTTCCGCGCGCAGGTGCAGATGGTCTTCCAGGACAGCTACGCCTCGCTCAATCCGCGCCTGACCGTCGAGGACTCGATCGCCTACGGGCCGACCGTGCATGGTCTCTCGGGGACGGATGCCGTCCGCCGCGCGCGCCGCCTGCTCGATCGCGTCGGCCTCGATCCGCGCCGCTTTGCCGGCCGCTATCCGCACGAGCTTTCGGGCGGCCAGCGCCAGCGGGTCAACATCGCCCGCGCGCTCGCGCTCGAGCCCAAGGTCATCATTCTCGACGAGGCCGTCTCGGCACTGGACAAGTCCGTCGAGGCGCAGGTGCTCAATCTCCTGCTCGATCTGAAGGAGGAGATCGGCCTCACGTACATCTTCATCAGTCACGATCTCGAGGTGGTGCGCTTCATCGCCAACCGCGTGATGGTCATGTATCTCGGACGCGTCGCCGAGATCGGGCCGACGGATGCGCTCTATACGGGCGGCCGCCACCCCTACACGACGGCGCTGCTCGG
The DNA here is from genome assembly GCA_023430315.1 of Pseudomonadota bacterium. Taxonomy (GTDB): domain Bacteria; phylum Pseudomonadota; class Alphaproteobacteria; order Rhizobiales; family Hyphomicrobiaceae. The sequence continues at coordinate 3,761 of JAEZAW010000029.1, forward strand.
CTCGATGCTGTCGATGAACCCGGACGAGCGCACCATGGAGGCGCCGCTCGCCGGCGATCCGCCGAACCCGATCGATCCGCCGCCGGGCTGCCGCTTCCACACGCGCTGCGCTTTTGCCGAACCGGTCTGCTCGGCCGAGACGCCGGCGCTTACCGTGAGCGGCGCGGGACATCTCGCGGCCTGCCACATGGTCGATCCGGCATCCGGCCACAGCAAGGCTGCGGCCTGATGCGCGCGGAGAAAGCTCAATGAGCACGACGAGCGACCCCATCCTCGACATTCGCGACCTCACTGTCACCTTCGGCGGCGGGCCGAAGCCGGTGCGCGCGCTCGACGGCGTCGATCTGGCGCTCGGGCGCGGCGAGGTGGTCGCGCTGCTCGGCGAGTCCGGTTCGGGGAAGAGCGTGACACTGCGCTCGATCCTGCGGCTGCATCCGCCAAAGCGCGCGCGCATCGAAGGCAGCATCAAGGTCGAGGGCGTGGACGTCACGACCCTCGAAGGCCGCGCGCTCGAGAACTTCCGCGGCAAGACCGTATCGATGGTCTTCCAGGAGCCCATGCTGGCCATGGATCCGGTCTACACTGTCGGCCAGCAGATCATCGAGGCCGTGCGCAATCACGAGCGGATATCCGTGGCCGACGCACGCGCACGCGCCCTCGAAATGCTGATGCTCGTGCGCATTCCGAGCCCCGAGC
>JAEZAW010000047.1 GCA_023430315.1 Pseudomonadota bacterium
CCGGCACGAGGCCGGCGCAATCAATGCGTTCTGCTGCAGGCTACGCCGCGTTGGAAAGCAGCGACCGCGCCTCGAGATTATCGCGCACAATGTCGAGCGGTTGACGGATATCGATCACGGGAGCAAGCGCGCTCCTCAAACGTGACTTGAACTCGCTCCGACCGCCGTTGAAGGCAGCGAACGGCGCATACGGAGCCATGTCCGCCGGGGTGCCATAAAGCGCAAAGTACTCATCCGCATTGTCGAATGCGGTGACCTTCTCAGCCGTCGTCAGCAGCGTCTCGCAGGGTGCACCTTCAGCGATCACGACGTCATGCGTCTCGAGCTCGACGTGGTAGTAGACGATCTGTTCGCCCGGCACATCCACGGCAACAATCGTTCGGCCGTTTACAAGATCGCCGATCGGAATCAGCACACCGTTGAGGTGCACCATGTGGGCGTGGGAGAGATAGAGATCGCGGCTCGGCCTGCCGGCACCGAACGCTCCCTTTCTGACGAGGACGGGCATGGCATTAACATGCCACGGTGCATCATCCTGACGATCGACAGTGATGCGGCCAATCCAGCGGATAGCGCGCGCTTCGCCACTCTCGGTGGTGACAAGATCACCAATCGCGAGATCCTCAATGGAGGTCTCGCCTTCTGGAGTGGCCAGTCGCGTATCGCGGAGGAAGCAATGGCACTGCCAAGATTGTGAGTGATCACAGTTTGCGCCATTACCATTGGGGTCTATCGGCTTCTTGGGAACCGCGTGCGCTCTTCTGTTCGCCATCGAGCTTGCAGTGGCCAGGATTGCAGCCATTGCAATTAAGCTGCGTCGACTTAGGCGAGCGTCAGGACGGGAGTTCAAAGCATTCAGCGCGTCGCGACCAGCCATGATTTGCCTCTCGACATTCGATCAACCGAGACAGCTGGACCGTTGCATCATCATTAGGGGCCTGCAATGGAATTAGAATTATTCTTAACTGGTTTACATCGTTTTGTTACCAGCAGCGCGCAAGTGTGCCGCAGGGTGATGCCACCTTGGCGCGAGAGGCGCGATTGAGCCCGTTGCGGCTTACGCTGGCGGCGCGAATGCGGTGCGGGACTGGGGCGCCGGAGGCAGGCAGCCGAAATCCGGTCTCACGCGAACTCCAGGATCACCGCATCGACGGCGAGGCTGTCGCCCGCTTTCGCATTGACCTTCTTGACGGAGCCGTCGCGCTCGGCGCGCAGCACGTTCTCCATCTTCATGGCTTCGACCACGGCTAGGGCATCCCCCGCCTTCACTTCCTGCCCCACGCTCACGTGGATGGCCTTGACCAGGCCGGGCATCGGGCAGAGCAGCAGCTTCGAGGTATCTGCGGCGACCTTCTCCGGCATGAGCGATGCGAGCGCCGCTTCGCCTTCGGTATAGACGCGGATATCGGCCGCCGCACCGCGGTATGAGAGATGCACGCCATTGAGCACCGGGCGCACCTGCACGGCGACCTGCTCGCCACCCACAGTGCCCGTCCACACGGGCTGCCCCGGCCACCACGAGGAGACCACCTCGATCGGCGCGCCGACTGACCCGTCGCCGTTCGCCTTGGCCACCTTGATCGGCGCATCGCCACCGCCCGTGACCTCGAGATGCACGTCGCGGCTGCCGATGCGCACGACGCGGCGCTTGGCGAAGACGAAGGGTTTGCCGCTCATTTGATCCGTGATGTGGCGGCGACGGTTATTGTTGAGATGATCGATCGACGCCGCGACTGCCGCGAGGATGCCGAGCCCATAACCGTCGGCCGCCGGCGCCGCAAAACCGTTCGGGTATTCCTCGGCGATAAAGCCCGTCGAAAGCCGTCCTTCGCGCCAACGCTCATGCTGCATGAGCGCCGTCAGGAACGGGATGTTGTGCTGGATGCCATCGATATAAAAGGCATCGAGCGCCTTTGCCTGAAGATCGATCGCGCCGGCGCGCGTCGGCGCGTGCGTGACGAGCTTGGCGATCATCGGATCGTAGAACATCGAGATCTCGCCGCCCTCGGCAACGCCCGTGTCATTGCGGATCGTGCCACCGTGCACATCGCCTTCGGCCGGCGGCACGTAGCGCGTCAGGCGCCCGATCGAGGGCAGGAAATTGCGGAACGGATCCTCGGCATAGATGCGGCTCTCGACGGCCCAACCTTCGAGCTTCACGTCCTTCTGCTTGAGCGGCAGCTTCTCGCCCGCCGCGACGCGGATCATCTGCTCGACGAGATCGATACCGGTCACCATCTCGGTCACCGGATGCTCGACCTGCAGACGCGTATTCATTTCGAGGAAGAAGAACGAGCGATCCTGTCCGGCGACGAACTCGACGGTGCCAGCGCTGTCGTAGCCGACTGCCTTGGCCAGCGCCACGGCCTGCTCACCCATGAGCTTGCGCGTCTTCTCGTCGAGAAGAGGTGACGGCGCTTCCTCGATGACCTTCTGGTTGCGCCGCTGGATGGAGCATTCGCGCTCGCCGAGATAGATCACGTTGCCGTGCTTGTCGCCGAGCACCTGGATCTCGATGTGGCGCGGGTTCTCGATGAACTTTTCGATGAACACACGATCGTCACCGAACGACGACTTGGCCTCCGAACGCGCGAGCGCAAAACCTTCCTCGCACTCCTTGCGGCTGTAGGCGATGCGCATGCCCTTGCCGCCACCGCCGGCGGAAGCCTTGATCATGACCGGATAGCCGATCTGCTCGGCGATCTTCACCGCCTCAGCGGGGCTCCCGATCTCGCCGAGATGGCCGGGCACCGTCGAGACCTTGGCCGCTGCCGCTGCCTTCTTCGATTCGATCTTGTCGCCCATCGCAGCGATCGCGCCGGGGTTCGGCCCGATGAAGACGATACCCTCCTTGGCAAGCGCGACCGGAAAAGCCTCGCGCTCGGAGAGAAATCCATAGCCCGGGTGCACGGCTTCCGCGCCGGTCGCCTTGCAGGCCGCGACGATCTTGTCGATCAGGAGATAGGACTGCGCAGCCGCTGGCGGGCCGATGTGAACGGCCTCGTCGGCCATCTCGACGTGCATGGCCTGAGCATCGGCATCGGAATAGACGGCAACGGTCTTGATCCCCATCCGCCGGGCGGTCTTGATGACGCGGCAGGCAATCTCGCCGCGGTTGGCGATCAGGATCTTCTTGAACATGCGCTGATATTCCGGCGTGTTGATGGGGAGAGAGAACTTCTAGACCGGGGCCGGCGGCGCGTAAATGTGTTCCGTGCAGCCCCCGTGCCCGGCTTGTATTCACATAGCGAGGGCCTGCCCGCTATCCGTGCATGGTGAGCCCGCCCGAGACACTGACGACTTGGCCAGTGATGTAGGCGGCTTCGTCGCTCGCTAGGAAGGCCACCATACCCGCGATGTCCTCGGGCTGGCCGACGCGTCCGAGCGGAATGGCCCGCTTCAGCCCCTCGTGCACCTTGGCTCCCTGCTCACCCGAGCCCGTGAGCGCCTGGAGCAATGGTGTCTCGGTCGGCCCTGGGCAAACCACATTGAGGGTCACGCCCGAGCGGGCCATCTCGCGCGCCATTGTCTTGGTGAAGGCGATGATGCCGCCCTTGGCGCTGGAGTAGACCGCTTCCATGGACGAGCCGACGCGACCGGCATCCGAGGCAATGTTGACCACGCGTCCCGAGCGGCGCGCAGCCATGCCCTTCAGCACGGCATGATGGAGATTGATCGGACCTTCGAGGTTGATCGCGATGATCTTGCGCCAGAGATCCGGCTCGGTCGTGAGGAAGTAGGCGAACTTGTCCCAACCGGCATTGTTCACCAGCACGTCCGTCGGCCCGACTTCCTTCTCGAAGGCTTCGACGGTGCGCGTGACCGCCGCATGGTTGGTGATGTCGACATCGTAGGCCCTGGCCGTCGCGCCTTTGGCCACCAGCGCCTCGACAGTCCGCTCGGCCGCACGCTTGTCGAGATCGAACACGCCGACACGCGCGCCAGCTTCAGCGAGCCGCTTGCAGATAGCGCTGCCAATACCGCCGCCACCGCCCGTGACGATCGCCGCCTTTCCCTCGAGCCCGCGCATGGATCGTTTTCCCTTTGACATGCTGTTGTTGTCAGTACGTCTCGACGTGGTAGCGCCCTTCACTGCGCATAGTCGGTTTGAGACTTGCCCAATCGAGACCGTGCGCCGAGGCGATCTCGGCGAGGGCCGCATCGACACCCGCCTCCATGCCTTTGAGCCCACAAATGAAGATATGCGTCGCAGGCGCGCCGATCAGGGGCGCGAGTGCGTCGGCTTCGGCACGCATGCGATCCTGCACGTACTCCTTGGCTGCACCCGGCAGCCGCGAAAACACGAGATGCTTGCCGAGAATGTCGTCGCGCACTTTCTGCAGTGGCCCGAAATAGGGAAGCTCGCCGGGCGTACGGGCGCCGAAGAACAGGATCGCACGGCCGGGCGCGCCCTCCATGGCCCGCCGACGCCGCTCGGTGAAGGCGCGGAAAGGTGCCGAGCCCGTTCCCGTGCAGATCATGAGAAGATTGGCATTGGCATCGTTCGGCATGAGAAAAGTCGCACCGAACGGCCCCGTTACGAAAATCTTCTCACCGACCTTGCGATTGCACAGCCACTCGGAGACGAGCCCGCCCGGCACGCGCTTCACCGTGAGCGAGACATTGTTGGCATTGCGCTTCTCACCATCGCGCGCCGAGGCAATCGAGTAGAGGCGGATCGGCAGCTCGCGGCCGTCCGCATCCGTGACCGGCGGGACGATCCCGATCGACTGGCCTTCGAGGACGGGGAATTGCGTCTCGCCGAACGAGAGCACGATGTGGCGCACATCGCTCTCGGCGTTGGGATGCGTGATGCGGAAGTAGCCCTGGACGGTGGCGATCACTGGCTTCGAGCGCGTGAAGAGATTGATCGCCGGCTTCGAGGCGCTCGCCGGCGGCACGGCCTTGCCG
>JAEZAW010000048.1 GCA_023430315.1 Pseudomonadota bacterium
CTTTTATCGCGCGGGTGCGCTGGTGTTCGGCGGCGGCCATGGCGGGCTGCCGCTCTTACAGGCAGAAGGCGGCCCCCGCGACTGGGTGACGAACGATCAGTTCCTGGCGGGCTATGGCGCTGCCCAAGCAGTGCCAGGACCGCTTTTCACGTTTGCCGCATACTTGGGTGCGGTCATCGGCAGCTGGTGGGGAGCTGTTGTTTGCCTCATCGCCGTGTTCGTACCGTCGTTCTTGCTGGTGATCGGCGTACTACCGTTTTGGGAAGCGATTCGCAGCAAACCGTCAGCGCAATCTGCGTTGCGCGGCGTCAACGCAGCCGTGGTTGGCCTGCTGCTGGCAGCTCTCTATCACCCGGTCTGGACGGCCGGGATCACGAACACGAAGGATTTTGCACTCGGCATCACTGCATTTCTGCTGCTCTACATGTGGCAGGTGACGCCTTGGCTGGTGGTCGTCCTGAGTTCTGTGGGCGCGAGCCTGCTGGCAATATTGCCGGGGACGCTCTTTTGAACGCAAGAAGCTCTATCGCGTCTCTTGCGGCAGATACCGCTTGATGATGCACGCTGGTTGTCCATCCGCGAGCGGCTTCCTACTCTCGTGACAGGAGGCTGCCGTGGCAGAGAGGTTGAAATATTGGGCCCGCTCGATCAAGCGCGATGCTTACGCGATCTACCTCACGGCGCGCGATCGGCGGACCCCGTGGTACGCCAAGGCGCTTGCCCTGTGTGTGGCTGCCTATGCTTTCTCGCCGATAGATTTGATTCCGGATTTCATCCCTGTGCTGGGGTACCTCGACGACCTAGTCATCGTGCCGCTCGGCATCCTGGCAGTGATCAAGCTCCTTCCACCCGAACTCATCGCGGAACATCGCAGAAGGGCGGAGCTTGCGCATGACAAGCCGGTGAGTCGCGGAGCTGCGGTTGTCATCGCGCTCATTTGGGTGGCAGCCGTTGCCCTGACGAGTTGGCTTGTCTACCGGGTTGCCGGTTGAGGGACTGGCCAGAGTGGTTCGGTTGTGAGGGCTGAGATCATGGTTCACCCCGCGCCAGATCCTGCACAGTGCCGTCAATCATGCTGCCCAGACACCAACGTGCGTAAGTCGCCGCGAGCAACTGTCCGACAACGCGCCAGAAGCCTGCGCGTGGCAGCGCGTAGTCGATCGCAATGGTGAGACGCGATCGCGTGCCGGTGATCGGCTCAACCAGCACACGCATTTCATAGCTGTCGATGATGAGGAGGCGTGGCTGCCCAATGGTCCGCCATACTTTCTCACGCCCGGGCACGTAGCAGGTCACCGTCTCCGAGAAGTCGATAGTGAGGCCCATCATGCGTCCCGAATACCGGTAAGTCGCGCCCACACCGGTCGGCTCCGGCGTGACGATCACGAGCGCCAGCTTCGATCCCATCATCGGCATGGAGCCGCGCTCGCTCATGTGCCTGGCGAGATTGCGGATATCGTCGACATAGGCGAAGACGCGCTCAGCCGGAGCATCAATCAATGCTGACCCGCTGAGCGCGGGCATGGCTAGAGCCTCACACGGTTGAGGCGCAGCGCGTTGCCGATGACGCTGACCGAAGAGAGCGCCATTGCTGCCGCCGCGATGATGGGCGAGAGCAGGATGCCGAGCAGCGGATAGAGCACGCCCGCTGCCACGGGTACACCGGCAGCATTGTAGATGAAGGCGAAGAACAGGTTTTGTCGGATGTTGTTCATGGTCGCCGCCGAGAGATGTCGCGCGCGGACGATGCCGGTGAGATCGCCCTTGAGGAGCGTCACGCCAGCACTCTCCATGGCGACGTCCGTGCCAGTGCCCATGGCGATGCCAACATCGGCGGCCGCGAGAGCTGGCGCATCGTTGACGCCGTCTCCGGCCATGGCGACGGCGCGGCCTTGGGCCCGGAAGCGTTCGACGATCTTGCTCTTGTCCTCCGGCAGCACCTCGGCTTCGACCTCGGGGATACCGAGCTTTGCAGCGACGGCTTGTGCCGTCGTGCGGTTGTCGCCGGTCAGCATGACGACGCGGATGCCTGCTTCTTTGAGCGCGGCGATTGCGGCAGGCGTCGTGGCCTTGATCGGATCGGCGATGGCGATGATGCCGGCGGCCTTGCCGTCGATCGCAACGAAGATCGCGGTGGCACCTTCCTTGCGCAGCTCGTCGGCAGCGGCGGTCAAGGCAGCTGTATCGACACCCGCTTCGGACATGATGCGCTGGTTGCCGATGGCGAGCTTGTGCTCTTCGACGGTGCCGACGACGCCCTTGCCAATGGGCGAGTCGAAACTCGTTGGCTGAACGAGGGAGAGTTTGCGCTCGTTTGCGGACCGGACGATTGCCGCCGCAAGCGGATGTTCGCTCGACCGCTCCAGGCTGGCCGTCAGCCGTAACAGCTCCGTCTCTTCAATACCGACAGCTGTTTTGATCGCGACCACGCTTGGACGCCCCTCGGTCAACGTGCCGGTCTTGTCGACGACGAGCGTGTCGATCTTCTCCATGCGCTCGAGGGCTTCGGCGTTCTTGATGAGCACACCTGACTGCGCGCCGCGGCCGACACCGACCATGATCGACATCGGCGTCGCACGTCCGAGCGCGCAGGGGCAGGCGATGATCAGCACCGACACCGCGGCGACCAGGCCATAGGCGAAGCGCGGCTCCGGCCCGAACGCCGACCAAGCCGCGAATGCCACAAGCGCGACCGCGATCACCGCCGGTACGAACCAGCCGGAGACCTGATCGGCGAGGCGCTGGATCGGCGCGCGCGAGCGCTGGGCCTGCGCCACCATTTGCACGATACGGGAGAGCAGGGTGTCGCGGCCGACACGCTCGGCGCGGAACACGAACGAGCCGCTGCGGTTGATGGTGCCGGCAATCACGTTCGCCCCGGCTTCTTTAGTGACAGGCATCGACTCGCCCGTCACCATCGACTCGTCGAGGGTGGAGCGGCCTTCCAGCACTTCGCCATCCACCGGCACCTTCTCGCCGGGCCGCACCCGGATGCGGTCGCCAACGGCGATCTCGTCGATGGCAATTTCGTGCTCGTCGCCGTCGTCACCGACGCGGCGCGCAGATTTCGGGGCGAGGTCGAGCAGGGCCTTGATCGCGCCGGAGGTTGCTTCGCGTGCGCGCAGTTCCAGCAGCTGTCCGAGCAGCACCAGCACCGTGATCACGGCGGCGGCTTCGAAATAGACCGCGACTGAGCCGTCGGCAGCACGAAATGCCGCGGGGAAGATACCGGGCGCGAGTGTAGCGACAACGCTGTAGATCCAGGCAACGCCTGTTCCCATCGCGATCAGCGTGAACATATTCAGATTGCGGGTCACCAGCGACTGCCAACCGCGCTCGAAGAATGGCCAGCCGGCCCAGAGAACGACCGGCGTGGCAAGCGCGAGTTGAATCCAGTTCGACGTTGCCTGGCCGAGGATCATGTGCAGGCCGGTAAGATGTCCGCCCATCTCCAGCGCGAAAACCGGAAGCGTGAGGACAAGCCCGATCCAGAACCGCCGCGTCATGTCGGCGAGCTCGGGATTGGGTCCGCTATCCGCCGTCACCAGATCGGGTTCGAGCGCCATCCCGCAGATTGGGCACGATCCGGGCCCGATCTGGCGGATCTCGGGATGCATCGGGCAGGTGTAGATCGTGCCTTCCGGCACAGGCTCCGCCTCGCGCTCCTGCGGCGACAGATACTTGTCCGGATCGGCGATGAATTTGGTGCGGCAACCGGCCGAGCAGAAATAATAGGTGTGACCGAGGTGATCGTGGCGGTGCTTGGCGTTGTGCGGATCGACCGTCATGCCGCAGACCGGGTCGATCGCCTTCGACGCGTCGGTAGCACGATGCTCCGTAGAGCCGCGATGCGAGCCGCCATGGCAGCACGCGGCGTGGGAATGGTTGGCGTGGGAATCCTGCACCATGGTTCGGCCTTGCCGTTTATACCCTGGGGGGGTATATAGCGGTCATGCATTCCGAAGCCAAGGCCCAGGTGTCAAAAAGACTGAAGCGGATCGAAGGCCAGGTGCGCGGGCTTGCGCGCATGGTCGACGAGGACCGCTATTGCATCGATATCGTGACGCAGATTTCCGCCGTGCGCGCGGCGCTGCGGCGGGTCGAGGAGGAAGTGCTGCGCGATCACGTCGCCCATTGCGTGGAAGGCGCCATCGCCTCCGGCAATCGCGCCGATCAGCGCCAGAAGATCGCGGAATTGATGGAGGTGCTGGGGCGTTCGGATCGGTAACCCGCGCGGTTTGCCGCTCCTGATGACGCGACCCTGAACCTGCGACTGATGAGCGGGAAAAAGTTATCCCCTTCGCTCAGGCTCACATTACACTGACGATTGTCTGCGGCGCATCATGAGCGTCGGCAGATTGTGGAGCGCCGGCGCGAGCCGGGGGCGCCCGAAAAATGGCCCCCCCCG
>JAEZAW010000072.1 GCA_023430315.1 Pseudomonadota bacterium
CGCTCGCCCGATTCGGTGCCCCGGTCTATGTGCGCCACGAGATCGTTCACAACCAATTCGTGGTCGAGAACCTCCGGCGGAAAGGCGCCATATTTGTGGAGGAGCTGGACGAAATTCCGGAAACGGATGCCCCTGTGATATTTTCAGCGCATGGCGTGCCGAAGGCCGTCCCGGCGGCCGCTCGCTTGCGGAAGCTTTTTTACCTTGATGCGACCTGTCCGCTGGTCTCGAAGGTCCATGTCGAGGCCGAGCGCCACCATGCCGCAGGCAACGAAATCCTTCTGATCGGCCATGCCGGCCACCCCGAGGTGATCGGCACCATGGGCCAGCTCCCGGATGGTGCCGTGCGCCTTATCGAGACGGCCGAAGATGCACGTACGATCGCGCCGGAAAACCCCGAGCATCTCGCCTTCATCACGCAGACGACGCTCTCGGTCGACGACACGGCCGAGATCGTCGCGATCCTCAAGTCGCGCTTCCCGGCGATCGTCGGTCCGCACAAGGAGGACATCTGCTACGCCACGACCAACCGGCAGTCGGCCGTCAAGAGCATCGCGCCGCGCTCGGATCGCGTCATCGTGGTGGGGGCGCCCAACAGCTCGAATTCGCTGAGGCTCGTCGAGGTCGCGGAGCGCGCGGGCTGTCCGAAGGCACTGCTCATCCAGCGCGCGCACGAGATCAACTGGGCGGACTTCGAAGGCATCCGCACGCTCGGCGTGACGGCCGGCGCCTCAGCGCCGCAAGTGCTCGTGGACGAGATCATCGATGCCTTCCGCGCGCGCTACGATGTGACGGTCGAGAGTGTCGTCACGGCCCAGGAGAGCATTGCCTTCAACGTGCCGCGCGAGCTCAGAGACGACGCGCCGCTGCGGCCCAAGCGCCGCGCCCAGGGATAAAGCCGCCATGGCCGTCTACACGGAAGTTTCCGACGACGACCTCGTGCGTTTTCTCGACGGCTATGCGCTCGGTGGTCTGCTTTCCTTCAAGGGTATTGCCGAAGGCGTCGAGAACACGAACTACCTCGTGCGCACCGAAAAGGGGCCTTACATCCTGACGCTCTACGAGCGCCGGGTGAACCGCGACGATCTCCCGTTCTTTCTCGGCCTCATGGACCATCTCGCGAAAAACGGCCTGAGCTGCCCGACGCCGGTCCGCGATCGCCAGGGCTCCATGCTCCAGGAGCTGGCTGGCCGGCCGGCCGCGATGGTGACTTTCCTCGATGGTGTCTGGATACGGCGCCCCCGCGTCGAGCATTGCGGTGCGGTCGGCAAGGCATTGGCAGAGATGCATCTTGCCGGACGCGGCTTTGCCCTTCGCCGCGAGAATGCGCTGGGACTCGCCGGCTGGCGCCCACTCTACGAGCGTTTTCGCGATCGCGCGGATGAGGTCTTCAAAGGGCTCGGCGCGATGATCGAAGCGGAGCTCGCCTATCTCGAGACGAACTGGCCGCGCGATATTCCCCAGGGCGTCATTCATGCCGATCTCTTCCCCGACAACGTCTTCTTCCTGGGCGACAAACTCTCGGGCCTCATCGACTTCTACTTCGCCTGCAATGATGTGCTCGCCTATGACCTAGCCACCTGCCTCAATGCCTGGTGCTTCGAGTCCGACAACTCGTTCAACCTGACGAAGGGCATTGCCATGATGCGAGGCTATGATGCCGTGCGGCCGCTGGAGCCGGCGGAGCGCGCCTCGCTGCCGCTTCTGGCCCGCGGCTCGGCACTGCGCTTCCTGCTCACGCGCGCCTTCGACTGGATCAACACGCCGGAGGGCGCGCTCGTGAAGCGCAAGGAACCGCACGAGTATCTGCGACGCCTGCACTTCCATCAGTCGATCGCTTCGGTGAGCGAGTACGGACTCGAGAAGCGCTGATGGCGGCAAAAGTAAAGCCCCACGTAATCATACACACGGATGGTGCCTGCTCCGGCAATCCAGGGCCAGGCGGCTGGGGCGCCATTCTCGAATCCGGCGAGCATCGCAAGGAGCTGTCGGGCAGCGAGGCGGAGTCGACCAACAACCGCATGGAGCTGATGGCGGCGATCGCGTCGCTGGAGGCGCTGAAGGGGCCCTCGCGCGTCGATCTCTGGACGGACTCGAACTATCTGCGTGATGGCATCACGAAGTGGATCCACGGCTGGCGGCGCAATGGCTGGAAGACCGCCGACAAGAAACCCGTCAAGAACGTCGAGCTGTGGCAGCGTCTCGATGAGGCCGTGAAGCGTCACACGATCGAATGGCACTGGCTCAAGGGCCATGCCGGCCACCCCGAGAACGAGCGCGCCGACGAGCTGGCCCGCGAGGCCATCAAGGCGATCCGCGCGGGTGAGGGCGGTTAGCGCCCCTTCGAATGAACCGCCCGGCTGTCCGCCGGTGCTTCGTCGCGCTCGTTCATGCCGTAGTCGCGGATGACGCTCGCGATGCGCAGGCGATAGTCGGCGAAGATGCCGCCGCGCCCCTTGGCCTGCGCGCCCCGGTGCGCCATCGTGTTGCGCCACCGCCGCACGGCTTCCTCGTCGCGGAAGAAGGAGAGCGAGATGACCTTCTTGGGGTCCGTCAGGCTCTGGAAGCGCTCGACGGAAATAAAGCCGTCGATCTCCTGCAGGATCGGCCGAAGACCCACGGCAATATCCAGGTATTCCTCCTTGCGCCCGTCGGCCGGATAGACTTCGAAGATGACGGCGATCATGTCTTCTCTCCGTGGGGCAGGGACACGCACTCGAGAAAGGTCCGATCCTCGCGCAGCAGGAATTTCTCCCGATTGGCGAATAGGTAATTCTCGCGCCCGAGCGGGTCGGCGGCAAGCCTC
>JAEZAW010000078.1 GCA_023430315.1 Pseudomonadota bacterium
CCCAACCGGGGGACACCCCCGGAGCCCCCGTCTTTTTGAGACTTGGAGCCCCACAAGACGCGGTGAATGACACAATCATAAAAACGGGTGGGTCCGGGAGGGCGTCCCTCCCGGCAGGAGCGCGAGGACTGGTCCTCGCTCGCGAAGCGACTACACCGCCACCATCAGCGCTTGGAGTGTCGCGAGCGTCGAGCGGTCGACACGACCATCGGGTCGCGCGGGGCGGAAGTGGAGCTGGAAAGAGCGCACAACCTTGCTGCTCGGATCATCGAGCGTATCGGCCGGCGTGATGCCGTAGCCGTACTGTGCCAGCAAGGCCGTCGTGGTGCCGATCAGGGGATCGCAATCACCGACGCCATAGCCGATCTCGGCGGGGTCGAGCGGTGTCGGCGGCACCCAATGTCCTACACCGGCAGCGTGCAACCGCGCCCAGTCGAACTTCTCACCGGGATCGATCTTGCGGCCCGGAGAAACGTCCGAATGTGCGAGCACGCGCGTCGGGGGGATCTCGTTGCGCACAACAATGTCCTGGCAGAGCGCGACTATGGACTGCATCTGCGTCTCCGGGAACTCGGTGTATCCGAGATCGTGTCCGGGGTTCTGGATCTCGATCCCGATGGAGGCGGAATTGATATCGGTCTCCTCGAACCAGGAGCCGACGCCGGCGTGCCACGCGCGTTCGCTCTCCGGCACCATCTGCGTGATGCAGCCGGCCTCATCGACGACGTAGTGGGACGAGACCTTCGACTGCGGTGCTGCGAGCCACTCGATGGCGCGGTCCGCCCTCATCATGCCCGTATAGTGGAGGATGAGCATGTCGGCGCGCGTCTTGCCGCGTCGCGGCTCGAAGTTCGGCGAAGGATGGAGTGCGTGCACCAGCGGCGAGCAGGCGCGGTCCATCAGAAACCGCGCTCCTAGCGCAGCGTGTCGAAGGCCGCATTGACGGCTGCGAGCTTGCGGTTGGCAGCGGCGATGAGGTCCGTGCCCTCGCCGAGGCCCGAGAGCCTGTCCGGGTGATACTGTACCGCGAGCTTGCGATGACGGGCCTTGATCTCGGTATCGCTCGCGTTGGGGGAGAGGCCCAGGATCTCATAGGGATTGCCGGCATCGCGTACGAAGAGCGCGCGGATATAGCGGTAGTCGCTCTCCGAAACGGCGAAGATGTTCGAGACGGTGCGTAGATAGGCCTCCTCACGCTCGTGCAGCACGCCATCGGCCGCAGCCACGACAAACAACCCTTCGAGCACTTGCAGGAGCAGGGAACGATCCCCCGCGAGCACATCCGCGATCTGACGCGCGTAGATGTCGAAGCCCGCGACATCCTGCTTGGCGAGATCGAAGACTTGCCGTACGCGCTCGGTCTCGTCTGGAGGCACGTGCATGAGACGGGAGAACGCCGCGACCTCGTCGGATGTCACGACGCCGTCGGACTTCGCCATCTTGGCGGAGAGGGCAATGAGCCCGATCGTGAAGGCGACGGTGCCGCGAGGGTCGACGGGGCGGCTGCCAACCGCAAGATCGCGCAGAAATGTGACGACCGAGCCAGCTTTGGCCAGTCCTGCCGCAACATTGGGAAATCGCTGCCAGATGGTCATGGGACGCGCATACTAGTGGGTGTTCGCCGCGCGCAGAAGTGGCGCTTTGCCTCGGTAGGAGGTTGCCAAACACAAAGTGATCGGGCGTGATCGCATAGTCGCGCCTGCGGCGCGAACAGGGCCGCGGCCCTGTAACCCGCCCGGGGGACACCCCCGGAGCCCCCGTTCTTTGTGACATTTAAATTGCAGCCGTCGCCTGTGTCAGCCACGTCCTGTCAGCTTCATTGAGATGCGGGCCGACCATAGCCGCGACGCGTGCGTGATAGGCATTGAGCCATTGGCGCTCGCTGGGGCTCAGCAGCGCCACATCGACGAGGCGCCGGTCGATCGGCACGAGCGTCAGCGTCTCGAAGCCGAGCATTGGCCGGTCGCCACCGGGAATGGGCGCGGCGCCCCCGACGAGCAGCAGGTTCTCGATGCGAATGCCGTAGGCACCAGTCTTGTAGTAGCCGGGCTCGTTCGAGAGGATCATGCCCGGCTCGAGCGTGACGTGCCCGCGTTTCGAAATCGACTGCGGACCTTCATGCACCGAGAGATAGCTGCCGACGCCATGACCCGTTCCGTGGTCGAAATCGAAGCCGGCCTGCCAGAGCGCGTGGCGCGCGAGCACGTCGATGTGCGCGCCGGTCGTGCCCGCGGGAAAGCGCAGCTCCGAGATCGCGATGTGCCCTTTGAGCACGCGCGTGAAGCGGTCGCGCATTTCTGCTGTCGGCGTGCCGATGGCGACGGTGCGTGTGATGTCGGTCGTGCCGTCGATGTACTGGCCGCCGGAGTCGACGAGAAAGAGCTCGCCAGGGCGGAGCTTACGATTGGTCGCTTCCGTCACGCGATAGTGCACGATCGCGCCATTGGGACCGGAACCTGAGATCGTATCGAAGCTGATTTCCTTCAGCGCCTGCGTTTCCGCGCGCATGGCTTCGAGCGTGCGCACGGCGGTGATCTCGTCGATGTTGCCCTTGGGCGCCTCGCGGTCGAGCCACGCGAGGAAGCGCGTCACGGCAATACCGTCGCGTTCGTGGGCGATGCGCGTACCGCGGATCTCGGCCTCGTTCTTGCGCGCCTTGGGCAGAATACAGGGATCGGATGCGTCGCTGATGTTGCCGCGCGCGCCGCCGAGCCGCTGCCAGATCCACATGTTGGCGGTTGCGGTGTCGAGACGGACGCGCTTCTTCTCGGTGCGCAGGGCTGTCAGTCGATCGCCCAGCGCATCCGGTGCCTTGATGTGCGCGACCGGGCTCAGGTGCTTGCGAACTTCAGGACCGATCTTCGCCTTATCGATGTACAACTCGGGTTTGCTGCCAGCTGGGACGATCGCAAAGGCGAGCGGTGTTGGATTGTGCTTCACGTCTGTGCCGCGGACATTGAAGAGCCATGCGATCGAGTCGGGGAGCGTCAGCACGACGGCATCTTCGCCCACAGCCTTGAGCTGCTTCTGCAGCGCCTTGATCTTGTCGGCGGCGGCGACACCGGCCCATTCGATGGGCTGGACCGAGAGGGGGCCTTTGGGAGGAGCCGGCCGTTCGGCACCCCAAACGAGATCGACGGGATTGCGTGATAAGGGCTTGAGCGTGAGCCCCGTCTTGGCGAGTCCTTCCTCGAAGCGCGCAATGGCGGCCCGGGTGTGCAGCCAAGGATCGAAGCCGATCCGCGCGCCCTTGGGCAGGTTCTCCGCAAACCATTGGCGCGGCTCGGCTTCCGGGATCTGGATGATGTCGAAGGTGCCCGTATCGACCTGGTCGGCGGCTTGGAGCGTATAGCGGCCGTCGACGAACAGGGCGGCCTTCTTCGCCCCGACGATCGCGAGGCCGGCCGAGCCGGTGAAGCCCGTCAGCCATGCGAGGCGCTCTGCGGAGGGGGGGACATACTCCCCCATATGCTCATCTGACCGGGGGACGAGCACGGCATCCACGCCTAGCGAAGCGAGCCGCTTGCGCAGCCGCGCGACCCGCTCGGCCCCGAGTGCCGGATCTGCCGATGAGGAAAAATCCTGGAACATGATCACCTTAGTAGCCGGGGTTGATTACAGTGCAAAGGGTCACCTTGTTGTGCGTCGCACCATTTGGGGCTGATATATAACCCATTGTAACGCTTTCTTTAAATCCATGCACAGAACGCATGGCTGCTTCTGGAAGGCGGAAGTACTGCAACTGCGAAAGACTCACTATGTTCCGCATATCGCAGTGCACAAAGATCCTCCGAAGAGAGGGTCGGCCCTGCAGACCTAACAAATGAGCACTCCCGGTTCTCCGGGACACTAAGAGATGAGAACGATCATGGCCACGACCACCACGCCCGCAAGCTTTGCGGTTGATACCGTACGCGGCGAAGCCACTCCTGCGAAGCAGGGCTTCCTGGCACGCTTCTTCGAGAGCCTTATCCAGGCGCGGATCCAGCGTGCTGAGCGCGAGATCCAGCCGTACCTCGCCAAGATGAGCGACGACCGTCTCAGGGACCTCGGGTTCACCGGCAACGACATCGAAAAGCTGCGCGAGAAGCACTACGTGCAGGCCGTGTACTGGAGCTGAGTTAATCCCAGGCAATGGCATTCGCGGCCGACGCCTGGGGCGCCGGCCGCTTCTCTTTTGCGGGGGCGCGAGCGAACTGAAGACCAACCAACGAGAACGATCATGACTACCCCTGCAGCATCAGACACAAATTCCTCGACCCGGACCGACACCAGCCCGCTCGCGGCTCTGCGCCGACTGATCGGTGGTGGACGCATGAGCGTCCTGCGCGGGCTGGATGACTTCCAGTTGCGCGATATCGGCGCCTCCAACGACGACATCTGGCGCGTGCACAAGCTGCGCAACGGCGAGCGCCCGACCCTTCTGGTCGGCTAAGGCCACGGCGCGGACGCGCTATGCGTCGCATGCGCTAACCGACCACTTGCCCGTACGGGCGGCCGCTGCATACTCCGCGCAACAACAGCAGTTTGGCGGAGAGGAAGCGGCATGGCCGAGGATGAGGCCGACTATGTCATCGTCGGCGCGGGTTCGGCGGGCTGTGTGCTCGCTAATCGCCTGAGTGCCGATGGGTCGCGCGTCGTGCTGCTCGAAGCCGGTCCGCGCGACTGGCATCCGATGATCCACATCCCGGCGGGCGTTCTGAACCTCCTCTACAACCCGCGCGTCAACTGGATGTACAAGAGCGAGCCGGAGCCCGCGACGGGCAATCGCTCCATTCACTGGCCGCGCGGGCGTGTGCTCGGTGGTTCGAGCTCCATCAACGGGATGCTGTTCGTGCGCGGCAATACCGCCGACTACGACGGCTGGGCGCAGGCCGGCTGTCGCGGCTGGTCGTACGAGGACGTGCTCCCGTACTTCAAGAGCATCGAGCGCTACGCGCCTGGCGACAGCGCGCACCGCGGCAAGAGCGGGCCACTCCTGATCGAAGATTACCGAACGATCCTGCCGCTCACCCATCTCTTCGTGAAAGCCGCGCAGGAAGCGGGCTTTCCCTACACGCCCGACCTGAGCGGCGCGCAGATGGAAGGCGTCGGCTACTCGCAGATGTCGCGCAACGGGCGCTTTCGTGGCTCGACAGCTCAAACATTTCTCGCCGAGGCGCGCGGTCGCCCAAACCTGAAGATCGAGACGAATGCGCAAGCCACCGGGCTCATTCTCGACGGTCGCCGCTGCACGGGCGTCACGTTCCGTCAGGGCAGCCGTGATCGCACCATACGAGCGCGCCGCGAGGTCATCGTCTCCGGCGGCACGATCAACTCTCCGCATCTACTGCAGGTCTCGGGGATCGGTCCTGCCGCGCATCTGAAGTCGGTCGGCGTCGAAGTGCGCCACGAGTTACCGGGCGTCGGCGCCAATCTCTCCGATCACTACGCCGTCCGCATTTCCCAGCGCGTGCGCGATACTGTCTCCATCAACCAGCTCGCGCGTGGCGTACGCCTTGCCGGCGAAGTCGCGCGCTGGGTGACGACGGGGCGCGGCGCGCTGACGTTCGGCGTATCGAGCGCGCAGGTCTTCTGCAGAAGCCGCGAGGGTCTCGCGAGCCCGGACATACAACTTCTCTTCTCGCCCGCCAGCTACGACGAGCAGAAGTTCGGCACGCTCGAGAAGCCGCCCGGCATGACGATCGCCGTCTCCGTCGCGCGTCCCGAAAGCCGCGGCACGATCATGGCGACGTCGCCCGATCCGCTGGCGCGCCCGGCCATCCGGCCGAACTATCTCGCAGTCGAGAACGATCTCGCTGTCTCGGTCGCCGGCCTCAAGCACGCGCGAAGCATCTTCGCCGCGCCTTCGTTCGCGCCCTACGTCGTCAGCGAGACCGTGCCAGGCAAGGTTGTGGCCACCGATGCCGACCTCGCCGCCTTCGCGCGCAAGGTGGGCGGTACGCTCTATCATCCGGTCGGCACCTGCCGCATGGGCGAGGACCCGCAAGCCGTTGTCGACTCGCGCCTGCGCGT
>JAEZAW010000091.1 GCA_023430315.1 Pseudomonadota bacterium
GGCGGCTTTCGCCGAACCCGGCGGCGAGCGCCTGCGCGACTGGATCGCGGACTGCCCGAACCAGCTCTATTCCGCACTCGTCTTCGAGGGCGCGAAGGGCTGGCGCCGCCAGCTCGAAGCGGATTTCGCCGCCCATCCCGACACGCTCGCCATCATTCAGCGGCGCGATGATGCAGCTCTCGCGCGCCTGATGACGAATCTCGGCGGGCACGACATGGAGAGCATCCTCGATGCCTTCGCGCGCGCGCCGGCGGACAAGCCCTGCTGCTTCATCGCCTACACGATCAAGGGCTTCGGGCTGCCCTTCCAGGGCCATAAGGACAATCACGCCGGCCTCATGAACAAGACGCAGATGGCCGAGTTCCAGACGGCGCAGGGCATTCAGAAGGGCGAGGAGTGGGAACCGTTCGCAGGTCTCACGCTCTCGCATCAGGATATCGCGCATTACTTGGCGCGCGTGCCGTTCAACGCGAAGGGCAAGCGGGGCTTGCGCGCGGATCGTATTCCGTTACCGGAAACCGCGCCTCTCGGCATCACGGGTTCCGCGAGCACGCAGAACGGATTTGGACGAATCCTCGACGAGATCGCGCGCCGCGGCGGGCCGCTCGCCGACCGCATTCTCACCATGTCGCCTGACGTCACCGTCTCGACCAATCTTGGGCCGTGGGTGAACCGGCGTGGGCTCTTCTCCATGGAGAGCCGCGAGGATGTGTTCAAGCAGCGCGGCCTCATGAGCCCGCAACGCTGGGAGATGTCACCGCAAGGCCAGCACTTCGAACTCGGCATTGCGGAGATGAACTTGTTCCTCACGCTCGCGGCCGCCGGCCTCAGCCATTCGCACTTCGGCGAGCGGCTCATCCCCATTGGCACGCTCTACGATCCCTTCATCTGCCGCGGGCTCGATGCGCTGAATTACGCCTGCTACCAGGATGCACGCTTCATCGTCGTCGCAACGCCCTCGGGTCTGACGCTCGCGCCGGAAGGCGGCGCGCATCAGTCCATCGGCACGCCACTGATCGGCATGGCGCAAGATGGTCTCGCCTCGTTCGAGCCCGCGTTCGTCGATGAGCTCGCGGCGATCATGAACTGGGCTTTCGAGTACGTTCAGCGCGATGGGTCCGAGGGCGGTCAGCAGGGCTGGCGGCACGACGAGAAGGGCGGCTCGGTCTACCTGCGCTTGTCGACGCGACCCGTCGAGCAGATCCAGCGGATCATGTCGCCCGACCTCAACAAGGACATCATCGAAGGCGGCTACTGGCTGCGCCGTCCTGATGCCTCGACGTCACTCGCGATCGTCTACATGGGTGCGGTGGCGCCGGAGGCCATCGAAGCTGCGGGCCTTCTGAGCGAAGACCGGCGCGGCGTTGGCGTTCTGGCCGTCACCTCGGCGGATCGCCTCACGGCTGGTTGGCACGACGCGCAGCGCGCGCGCGAGCGCGGCCACTACGGAGCGCGTGCGCACATTGAGACGTTGCTCTCGGCGCTGCCGCGCGATGCGGGGATCATCACAGTTTGCGATGCCCATCCCGAGACGCTCTCCTGGATCGGGTCGGTGCACGGCCATCGCGTGCGCGCGCTCGGCGTCGATCACTTCGGCCAGTCAGGCTCGATCTCCGAACTGTACGCCCACTACGGCCTCGACGCGGAGGCGATCCTCGCCGCTGCCGAGGGCATGATCGGGCGTCCCGTGCGCTACCGCAATCGCGTGGCTTGAAGGGAGCTATTTACACCTGAGCAGAAAACTCAGCACGAGAGACACAAGACCAAGGCCCGCAAGTATGCCGCGCGGTGTATAGGCGAGAACACGCAAGACCCCCCACGCGAAACTAATCAGCGCCAGCAGCATGACCGCGAGCAACATGACGATCCCGATCAGAACGAGCGGGATCGTTATGATGTTTAGGAAGGTCATGGGCATAGCTTTCTCGTCCCCGCCCGCAAGAAAGGCGAAGAACGCGATCACCAGCAGTGTCGGAATCATGACGGTGGTCATGCGATCCAGGAGCCAGTTGGCGCTCGCCGCCACGACCGGCATGACCGCGCCGAGCACATGCCAAGCACTCTGAACTTTCTCCTCGGCCCAGTCCTTGGCGTTGAAGGCCGCAAGTCCCTCGAGCACAATGCCAACGCCGAGCAGGAAATCACAAAAGGTCATTCTGCCCCCCATCCGGGCAATCGCTCAGTCAGGCTTCGGCAAAGGCAATCAGTCAATACACTCGCGGCCGCATCGGGCGAACTAATCCCATGCAAAAGCAAAGGGCGGGGAGCCGAAGCTCTCCGCCCTGTCAGTTTTTCGCCCGCGGTCTTGATGCCGCTGGGAAGCTCGGGAAGCTCGCTCTAGTGGGCGTCGGCCCAAATCCGCCGCTTGGCGAAGTAGAGCAGCACGGCCGTGATCAGAAGGTAGAATACTACGAGCAGACCCATGCGCTTGCGCTCGTCCTGCTTGGGATCGCCGGCCCAGTGGAGAAACGCGACGACGTCGCGCGCCATCTGATCGACGGTATTCGGCGTGCCGTCTTGAAACTTGACGGCGCCCGCGGTGAGTGGCGGCGGCATCGAGATCTGATGGCCGGGGAACGCCTTGTTGTACTGCATGCCGTCGGCGAGCTTGAAGTCCTTCGGCGCATCGGCATAGCCCGTCAGGAGGGCATGGACATAGTCCGCGCCTGCTTCCTGGTAGCCAATCGCCATGTCCTTCAAAAGATGGAGGGGATGTGCGAAGAGCGAGCCTTGATACTCGATGCTGCGCGCCTTCGTGATGAGCGAGAGGTCCGGCGGATAGGCGCCGTTGTGGACCGCGCGCGCCTCCTGCTCGTTGGCATAGGGCGGCGGGATCTTGTCGGAGAGACGACCCGGCCGCTTGAACATCTTGCCTTCGTCGTTCGGGCCATCCTGGATCTGATAGGTCGAGGCGAGACCCTTGACGGAGTCCTCCTTGAAGCCGGGTCCGCCCGCCTGAGCGAGATTCCGGAAGTCCAGGCGCGAAACGCCGTGGCACTGCGCGCAGGCATCCTTGTAGACCTGGAAACCGCGCTGGAGCTGGTTCGGGTCAAAGCGGCCGAAGGGGCCTGCGAAGGACCACTTCTGGCGATCGATGTGAATGGCCTCGCCTGCAGCGTGCGCGAGGAGCGGCAAGGTTGCGCCCGTGAGGGCGAGCAGGACGATTCGCTTGATACGGGAGGTACGTGTGGTCATCGGCTGGCTCTCCCGTCCTTAGCGCTTCTCGGGAGCCGCAGCGGCCCCGGCCGGTTTTCCGCTTCCGCCGAGCACCGACTCGGCGATCGAGCGCGGCATGGCCGATGGCGTCTCCATGACCCCCACGATCGGCATGATCAGGAGGAAGAAGGCGAAGTAGTAGACCGTGAAGAACTGCGCCCAGGCGACGTACACGCCCTCCGCCGGCTTACCGCCGAGATAGCCCAGCGCCAGCACCGAGAAGAAGAAGAACCAGAGGAACCACTTGAAGATCGGCCGATAGCGCGCCGAGCGCACGCGGCTCGTGTCGAGCCAGGGAATGAAGACCAGGATCACGATCGCCGAGAACATGGCGATGACGCCGCCGAGCTTCGAGGGGATGGCGCGCAGGATCGCGTAGAAGGGCAGGAAGTACCACTCGGGCACGATGTGTGGCGGCGTCACCAGCGGGTTGGCCGGGGTGTAGTTGTCGGCATGACCGAGAAAGTCAGGCGCGAAGAAGACGAACCACGAGAAGAGCAGCGTGAAGACGCCGATGCCGAAGAGATCCTTCATCGTTGCGTACGGCGTGAACGGGACGGTATCCGCCTTGGTCTTGATGTCGAGACCCGTCGGATTGTTCTGGCCGACCACGTGCAGCGCCCAGATATGCAGGATGACGACGCCGACGATCACGAACGGCAGCAGGTAGTGCAAGCTGAAGAAGCGATTGAGCGTAACCGTCGAGACCGAGAAGCCGCCCCACAGCCACTGCACGATCTTGGTGCCAAGGCCGGGAATGATCGCGTCGAGCGACGAGAAGAGGTTCGTGATGACGGTGACGCCCCAGAAGCTCATCTGTCCCCAGGGCAGCGTGTAGCCGAGGAAGCCCGTCGCCATCATGAGCAAGAAGAGCAGCACGCCAATGATCCAGAGCACCTCGCGCGGCGCCTTGTAGGAGCCGTAGTAGAGGCCGCGGGCCATATGGATGTAGACGGCGAAGAAGAACATCGAGGCGCCGACCGCGTGCACATTGCGGATCAGCCAGCCGTAGTTGACGTCGCGGCGGATC
>JAEZAW010000100.1 GCA_023430315.1 Pseudomonadota bacterium
CTCCCGGACCCACCCGCTTTTATGACTCTGTCATTCGCCGCGAGCGTCCACTTCTCCCTCTCGCCATTGTCTTCAATGGGCGGGTGAAGGGCGGCCGCTTGTGCTGACGTTTGCGTATGCCGCCGCCCCTCATCCTAACCTTCTCCCCGTGAAGGACGGGGAGAAGGGACATGTCGCGCTCGCGGCAATCTCCAGATCTACAAATGACGGGGGTTCGGGGGTGCCCCCCCCGATCGGGGTGCAGGGTCATGCCGGAGGCATGCCAAAGGCATGCGGCCCTGCTCGCGCTGAAAGCGCGACTTACGGGATTCCACTCACCGCGGTGTCGGCCTCGGCACAGGCTGCGGCGCTTGCCGCGTTGGCGCGGGTGATTGCGGTGCAGGCTCAGGCTCTGCGGCAGCCGGCGTCGACTGCGCAGGGCGGCTGATGGGCGGCCAGGAGATGTCGTCGGCGCGGCCGGTCTTGGGCTC
This sequence comes from Pseudomonadota bacterium, assembly GCA_023430315.1. GTDB lineage: Bacteria > Pseudomonadota > Alphaproteobacteria > Rhizobiales > Hyphomicrobiaceae. The sequence goes on from JAEZAW010000100.1 coordinate 471, forward strand.
CAATCGCTCGCCCTTCACGAGCACGCGGAAAAACGGTGTCTGGCTCGGCAAAGCGCGACGCGGCTGGGCGCCGGGCGTCGCGGCCATGGAGATCGTGCGCGAGAGCGTGAGGCCGCCCGGGATCTCACGGGTGAGAACTTCACCCGGCTGGCTCGAGCGATCGCTGGCCGTGCGACGGGTCAGCAATGCCATGAGATTTCCCGGAATGGCGGGGCGCGGCAGATCGATCGTCACGCTTTCCTGGCGGCCAGACGCGCCTGTATCGGAGATCGCGACGCGGCTGTTATCGGCCTTGACGTCACCCTCCGCGGGTGGCGGCGTTGGCCGTGCGGCGGACGGCGCCTGCTTCGCGCCTGATGCGGTCGATGAGGGCGAACGCGCTGCGGCCACCGGCGCCGGCGCAAGCGGTCGGATGAGACGCTGCTCGGCCTCACTGCCGGCGAGCGGGATGGCGCGCTGGGCGCGTGCCTGCACGATGTCGCGCTTCAGCTCGCGTTCGACGAAGTGCGCGAGCTTGCGATTGCCGGCGGGCGTGAAGGTGATGCCATCGGGCTGGCGGAGCAGGCGGTTCGTGCCTGTGATGTCCGGGCCGTAGGGATCAAACCGGCCGTCCTGATTGGCGGTCGCGGCATAGACGTCGATCATCTTCTGGCCAGCGGCGTAGGCGCGCTCGCGCAGGACGCCGTTGATCGATTGCAGCTCATCGCTGATGTCCATTCGACGCACGATGGGCAGTCCCACCCAGTACACGGCAATGCGCTGAGCCCTGAACGCGCGCATGATGCGATCGACGCGGCGCCCGTACTCCTGCTGCCAGATCTCGGAGCCGACCGGTACGCGGCGTCCATTGGCGAGGCGCATGGGATAGCGGTCGTTGAGGCCGATCTGAATGACGATGATGTTGGCGTTGCTGCGCGCGACCTCGCTCACGATCTCGCTGACGTCCTCCTCGAAGCCCCCGCGCAGCAGGCTTTGGATGGGACGATGTCGGCGCTGCACGGCAATGCGCGGCTCGTCGGCGAGCTGCTCTATCAACCCGCTGAGCAAGCCTTCGGCGAGCACGTCGCCCCATACTTCGAGCCGATAGGTGTCGTTGTCGGGAAAGGGCGTGATGTAGCTCGTGCTGAGCGCGGGGCCTTGCGCAGTGGCGGGGCCTGTTCCGGCGGAGAGGATGAGCGCAAGCAGAAGGCCAAGCGCGAGGCCGAATCTAGGCCACGCCCTGTCTGCATTACCGCTCGTCTTGTTCCCGTCACCGCCCATCGGCAACGCCCTTGCGCAGACGTTCCAGCACTTCCTGGCGCGGCCAGCAACCGACCTTCATGCGCACACTGCGCTCATATTGGCCGATCTGCCAGCGCGTATTCGAGCCGATCTTACCATCGATCTTGTCGATGGCTGCGCCGCGCCGCTTGAGCTGCTCCTGGATCTCCGCGATCTCGCGATCAGGGAGCTGGCGGATCTGTTGCCATGGCGTGCTGAAGTCGCCGCCGCCTGCGATACGGTCCGACAGATGACCGACGAACGTGGCGTAGAGATCGGACATGTTGTAGGCCCGAATGGCCTTGAAGTTTTCCGTCGCCAGGAACGAAGGGCCGAAAGCGCCGGCCGGCGACATCAGATAGGCATCCGCATCGAGATGCGCGCGCGGGAAGGGCTTGCCGTCCGCGCGTGTAATCCCGAGCTTGACCCATTCGCGGATCGGCTTGCTGTTGGCGGGTCCTTCCTGCGCGCAATCGACCTTGCCGCTGAGGTTGATCTCGATGCCCCAGGGCAGGCCCTTGATCCAACCCTTCTGCTTGAGCTGCTTGCCGGCTGAGCCAAGCGCATCAGCCGTCGAGCCGAAGAGGTCGAGCTTGCCATCACGATCGAGATCGACGCCGGAGCCGTAGAACTCCGAGGGCATGAACTGTGTGAGACCCATGGCGCCCGCCCACGAGCCGCGCATGGCGTCGCGCGTGAGAATGCCGTCCTGGAGAATCCGCAGCGCATGGATCAGCTCGCCGCGAAAAAGGTCCGGCCGTCGCCCGACATAAGCCTGCGTCGCGAGCACGCGGATGACGTCGTGGCGAGAGCGGTGGCTGCCGAAAGCCGTCTCGCGGCCCCAGATGGCGAGGACGATCGCGCGATCGACGCCGATCTCGGCCTCGACCCGGTCGAGGATCGCCTTGTGGCGCTCGGCAAGCTCGCGGCCCTCGCGTGCGAGCCGCATGATCTGCTCACGGTTGATGTACTGCTCGGGCGTGCGGCTGAACTCGGCTTGTCCGGGCGGACGCGCTTCGGGTTTTTCAGGGAGCACGAGATCGGGAAGCGAGAGGTCCGGCGTGACGCCGGCAAAGGCGCGGTCGAATGTGGCGCGCGTGATGCCAGCGCTCTGAGCTTCCGGCCAGAAGCTCTCGAGCCATGCGCTGAACGGCTGTCTCGATTGTGCCGCGGCCGGCAGGAAGGCTGACAACGCGAGCGCAAGCAGCGCGGCAAATGCCATCGCCACAGCCGATTGTCGCCCTGGTATCCGGCCAGTGCTCAAACGCCCGCTTCTCCCGCCAGAACGCCCGACTCAAGGAGCGCCATAATAACCGGAGAGAGGCCAGCCGAAGCGGGCCATTTTGGGGCTGGCAAAGAGGCCGGCAATGGCGGCTGGCGTCAGGTGTTCACTTTGAGGCCGAGCTTGTGCTCCCAGGCGAGCGCCTCGCGGACGATTTTGTCGAGATTGTCATGCGCGGGCACCCAGCCGAGTTCCGATCGGATCCGGTCCGATGCCGCCACGATCGAGGCTGGATCGCCCGGCCGGCGCGCGGAGAGGCGTACTTCGAAGTTGACTCCCGAGACACGCTTCACGGCGTCGATGACCTGCAGGACCGTGTATCCCTTGGAGTAGCCGCAGTTGAGCACGCAGCTATCGCCGCCGCGGTTGAGGTGCGCGAGCGCGGCCATATGCGCCTCGGCAAGGTCCGTGACGTGGATGTAGTCGCGGATGCAGGTGCCGTCGGAGGTCGGATAGTCGGTGCCGAACACCTCCATGTACTTGCGCTTTCCGAGCGCGGTCTCGCAGGCGATTTTGATGAGGTGCGTCGCGCGCGGGGTCGACTGGCCCGAGCGTCCCTCGGGATCGGCACCTGCGACATTGAAGTAGCGCAGCGCCACGTAGCGGAGCGGATGGGCGCGCGCCGTATCCGCCAGCATGATCTCCGTCATGAGCTTCGACGAGCCGTAGGGCGAGACCGGCCGCAGATCAGCCTCTTCCGGCACCGGCGTCATGGCGACATTGCCGTACACGGCGGCGGTGGAGGAGAAGATGAACTTGCCGACACCCGCAGCGACCGCCGCGGCAATGAGGCCCCGGGACTTGACGGTATTGTTGAGGTAGTAGCCGAGTGGATCGGTCACCGACTCCGGCACGACGATCGACCCGGCAAAGTGGATGATGGCTTCGACGGCGTGATCCCTTAGGACGCGCGCCACCAGCGCGTCATCCCCCGTATCGCCCTCGACGAGCTTTGCGCGCGGATCGATGGCCCATTTGAAGCCCGTCGACAGATTGTCGAGGACGACGACCGGTTGGCCCGCATCGGCAAGCGCCAGAACCATGTGGCTGCCGATATAGCCGGCACCACCCGTGACCAGGATGCTCATCGATGTGGAGGCCTCTTAGTCAATGGAACGAAAATGGGCTGGAAATAGTCAGTGCACCAGTATCCAATGGCTTAGTTGCCGTTGTTCATACTGTCGATGCTAAATAATGGCCATCCTTACCCAATTGCGCGGTAGGCCCGCGCCCGGAGCTACTTCCCAATGACGACCCCGCTTAAGCCCATCCGCAAGGCCGTATTTCCCGTTGCAGGTCTTGGTACGCGCTTTCTCCCGGCAACGAAAGCCGTGCCAAAGGAGATGCTGACCGTCGTCGACCGGCCGGTCATACAACACGTGGTGGATGAAGCGCGGGCGGCGGGCATCGAGCATTTCGTGTTCGTGACGGGGCGCAACAAGGCGGTCATCGAGGATCATTTCGACAGCCAGTACGAGCTCGAGCGGACGCTGGCAGATCGCGGCAAGAAAGCCGAGCTCGAGCAGCTCATGTCGGAGCTGCCGGCCGCCGGCCAGGCGAGCTTCACGCGCCAGCAGGCGCCGCTCGGTCTCGGCCATGCCGTCTGGTGCGCGCGCGACATCGTCGGCGACGAGCCGTTCGCGGTGATGCTGCCGGACATGCTGATGATGGCGCAGCCCTCGTGCCTGGCGCAGATGGTTGCCGCCTACAACAAGGTCGGCGGCAACATCATCGCTGTAGAACCGACGGATACGCCCGAACGCTACGGCGTCATCACGCCGGAAAGCCGTGACGGCCGGCTGATCAAGATGAAGGGCATGGTTGAAAAGCCGAAGCGCGAAGAAGCGCCGTCCAACCTCTTCATCAGCGGCCGCTACATTCTGCAGCCGCAAATCTTCGAACTGCTGGAGTCGCAAAAACCTGGCGCCGGTAACGAAATTCAGCTCACTGACTCGATGGCGCGACTGATGGAAGTACAGCCGTTTCATGCGCTTGAATACGAAGGCGTCACCTACGA
>JAEZAW010000378.1 GCA_023430315.1 Pseudomonadota bacterium
GTCAGGCTGGCCTTTTTGTAGCGGAGCCTTTGAAGATGATCGTGACGCACAGCCGGCCAGAGCCCTATGCCGTCGAGTTCAGTGACGGCAAGCACACAGGGCTCGCCGATGCGATCGTGGCTGATGGCGGAAGCGAGACCGGCTTCAAGCCCTTCGCGTTGCTCGAAGCTTCGCTTGCGACCTGCACGGCGATGACGATCCGCATGTATGCCGATCGCCATGGCTGGGCACTACCGGGTCTCGCAGTGCGTGTGAAGTACGACCAATCGAGTGCCGAGGCGCCCGTGCTGCGCTACGACATCGACTTTGGTGCGACCGATCTCGCGCCGGATATTTGCGAGCGTCTGCTGCGTATCGCAACGGCTTGCCCCGTACACAAGGCGTTGTCGAAGCCGATGATGGTCGTACGCAGCGAACTCCGCAAGTGAGAGAACCATGCTGTTCATGATCATCGAGCGCTTCAAGGACTGCGATCCCAAGCCGATCTATCGTCACCTGCGTGATAAGGGCCGCGGACTCCCGGATGGCCTCAAGTACATCGACAGCTGGATCGAGCCGAATTTCGATCGCTGTTTCCAGATCATGGAATGCGATGACCCGCGGCTTCTGCAGGAGTGGATCCTGCACTGGGGCGATCTCGCATCCTTCGAGATCGTGCCCATCGTTCCATCGAAGCAGACGCGAGAACTCGTCGAGAGCAAGCTCGGCGACCCATCATAGAAGAGCGCCTGACATGACGAGCGGCGATACGGGATCGCGCGATGTCGTGACCGGTCCGAAGTGGGATGGTCACTACGCCGAGCCAGGCTACATCTTCGGCACCGCGCCGAATTCCTTCCTCGCAAGCGAGGCGCATCGCTTTGCACCTCGCGGCCGCATTCTCGTGCCCGGTGATGGCGAGGGCCGCAATGGTATTTGGCTGGCGGGCCAGGGCTTTGACGTAACAACCGTCGAGGCATCGAGCGTCGGAGTTGCCAAGGCGCGCGCACTCGCAGATGAGCGTGGTGTGCACCTCGATATTCAGAATGCCAATCTCGATTCCTGGGGTTGGCCTGTAGCCATATTCGACGGAGTTGCATCTATTTTTGTGCATTTCGAGCCGCTTGTGCGCTCGATTATGCATCGACGCATGCTTGCGGCGCTGAAGCCGGGCGGGATCTTGCTGCTCGAAGCCTTCACGCCGAAACATATTGAAAACCGTAAGGCTGGAAGCCGCGGCGGTCCGCCTCCTGAAATGCTGTACACCGCTGACATGCTGCGCGATGATCTGGCTGGTGCGGACGTCGAGTTGCTTCGCGAGGAGGAAGTGATGCTCGACGAGGGCTCCCGGCATCAGGGCCGGGCGCAGGTTGTTCGTTTGGTCGCGCGGAGGGCGGCATGAGCGGTCAGGTGGCCTATCCGGCATTTGCCGGCATCGAAGAGCGCATCGACGTCATTGCCATGGATGGCGGTAACGAGCCGGCACGTGCTGCGGCCGAGTTGCTCGCTATCGGCGAGCGTGTGCTCGAAGCCTGGGTGCGTACGCGGGGTGAGACGCCGACGGAGGCGCGCAAGGAAGGCTTCCGTCTGCTGGCGCTGCATCGCCAGGGTGCGCGCGGTGAGCCGTCCTTCAATGCCTGTCGCGAGATCTGCCGCGAGTTGGTCTATCACTGCAATCTCATCACCCTTGAGCCGGACCATCGCGATGCCGGGCATCGCCTGACGCTCGCGGCCATGACCGCGCGACATCTCATGCTGTTCGTCAGTGACAGGCTCGGAGTCGCGGGGCTCAGCGAATTGGTTTGCTCGCCGTGGCGAATGCGCGCGGTCGGGCATTGAGGCCGTTCCTGCCCGCAGCCCGGTGACGCGACCTTGTGAAGCCATGATGACGGCGGATAGCTTCTCTGAGTGCACGTAACGTCGCGCCGGGTCGCCATGCCCGCGGCTTGGATGTAAAGTGCCGCGCCATGCGCGATGCCACCGGAGAAACACCCCAAGCGGGAACGAGAATCGCGGCCGTCGAGGCCGAGAGCTTTGCCGTCGTGGCCGGTCGCGCCGATGCCGGGCTCATCCTGCTGTGCGACCACGCCGGCAATGCTTTCCCGCCGGAGTACGGCACGCTCGGCCTGCCGGAGTCCCAGCTTCGCCGCCATATTGCCTATGACATCGGCGCAGCTGCGGTGACGCGCGCGATTGCCGCGGCGCTCGACGTGCCCGCGGTGCTCACGCGTTTCTCGCGCCTCCTCATCGATCCAAATCGTGGGGCTGACGATCCGACGCTCATCATGCGGCTCTCGGATGGCGCCGTGATCCCTGGCAATCGCCATCTCGACGCGGCCGAGCGAGAGAAGCGCACCGCGCGCTACTATCGACCCTACCACGACAACATCGAGAACGTGATCGAGCGTTGCATTGGTGCAGGCGTGCCGCCATCCATCATCTCGATCCACAGTTTCACCGAGAGCTGGAAGGGTGTGCCGCGGCCGTGGCATGTCGGCATTCTCTGGGATCGCGATGCGCGGCTTTCCGGCCCCATGCTCGACCATTTCCACGCCGATGGCGGTCTCATCGTCGGCGATAACGAGCCCTACAAGGGGAGCCTCGAAGGCGACTGTCTGTGGCAGCATGCAACCGCGCGCGGGCTTCCCAATGCGCTCATCGAGATCCGCCAGGATCTGATACGCGATGCCCAGGGCCAGCGGCAGTGGGCCGAGCGGATCATTGCGCTGGTTCATGCGTTGAAGGGACAGCCTGATCTCAATCTCGACCGCCTGTGATGCGGTCCCAAAGCACGAGGCATGAGTAGAGGAGAAGTGAGCCATGGCGAATATCGACAAGGCAACCACGACCGAGCTCGAAGCGGCGGCCTTCCGCCGGCTCGTCGAGCACCTGCGTACGCGCAGTGACGTGCAGAATATCGACCTGATGAACCTCGCAGGCTTCTGCCGCAACTGCCTCTCGAACTGGTATCAGGAGGCAGCGAGCGCCAAGGGGCAGGAGATCAGCAAGGACGAGGCGCGCGAGATCGTCTACGGGATGCCGTACAAGAAATGGCAGGCCAAGCATCAGAAGGAGGCCTCTTCCGAGCAGAAGGCCGCCTTCGAGAAGTCCAAGCCGCACAGTCATTGAAATTTCGCACGCACGCCGGCGCGGGAGTTCCCTCTCGCCGCTTGGGGAGAGGGAGAATAGGACTATGGCGAAGCCTGTTACGCCGCGACTTTGCACGGACTGCATCGCTGTCGATGCCAAAGGCCGCGTGCTGCTGATCAAGCGCGGACATCCGCCCTACGTCGGTCACCACGCGCTGCCCGGCGGCTTCGTCGACATCGGCGAGACGGTGGATGATGCCTGTCGCCGCGAGCTCATGGAGGAGACGGGCGTCAAGGCTGGAAAGCTCCATCTTGTTGGCGTCTACTCCGATCCGAAACGCGACCCGCGCTTTCATTCGGCGGCTGTCGCCTATCTGACGCGCGTGCGGGCGCCGAAGGCAACGGCTGGGGACGATGCCGCTGCGGTCGAATGGATCGACGACTGGCGCAAGGTGGATCTCGCGTTCGATCACAACATCATCCTGCGCGATGCCATGCACCTTCTCGACAAACTGTCGGCCGAGTAGACCGGCGCCTGAGCGCGCAGTGCTTCAATAGAACTGGGATAGGTGATGACCGGAATTCTCCGGCCGGTTACGGCGTTGTTGCTCAGTGCCTCGATTCTGATGATGGGCAATGGGCTGTTCGGCGTGCTCGTGCCGATCCGTGCCGATATCGAGCACTTCACGTCCTACGACATCGGCCTCATGGGCTCGTTTCACTTTGCTGGCTTGATGATCGGTTGCCTGCTCTGGCCGCGCGTCATTGCTACAGTCGGACACATACGCGCCTTTGCGGCCTCGACGGCGCTGGCGACGATGACGCCGCTCATGCACGCCATGTGGACGGCGCCGTGGATGTGGTGGGGGCTCAGGGCGATCAACGGCCTCGTCTTTGCCGGCCTGTTCATGATCATCGAAAGCTGGCTGACCGGCGCATCGAAACCCGAGAACCGCGGCCGCGTTCTCGGCGCTTATGCGATGACCAACCTGACGGTCGTCACGGTCGGGATGCAGCTCGTGACAGCGGGGCAGCCGGCGAGCTTCGAGCTGTTCTCGCTCGTCGCGATCCTCTACTCGCTCGCGGCCGTCCCTATTGCGCTGACGCGGCAGAGTGCGCCACAGCCGCCGCCGCGCGCCAAGATGCGGCTCGGATGGTTGATCACGGTGTCGCCCGCGTCCGTCTTCGGTTGCTTTGCCGCGGGGCTCGTGAACTCCGCCTTCTGGACGTTCTCGCCGCTGTTCGCGCAAGGCGCGGGGCTGTCAGTGCGCAATACGGCATTCTTCATGTCGCTGGCCGTGCTCGGTGGTGCCGTCAGCCAGTGGCCGATCGGCCGGCTGTCGGACAAGGTGGGACGACGGGCCGTGGCGATTGTCGTGTGCACGATCGCGGCCTTGGCCGGCGCCGGCCTCTATGTGATGTCGAGCGCGGGCGCGGCACCTCTGTTCGGCCTTGCTGTTCTCTATGGCAGCATGGCGTTCACCGTCTACACGCTCTGCGTGGCGCACGCGAATGACCTCGTGCACAGAAAGCGCGCGGTCGAGGTATCGAGCGGCCTGCTTCTTGTCTTCTCGGCAGGCGCCATTCTCGGGCCGATGATGGCTTCAGCCATGATGCAGGCCGTCGGGCACGGCGGACTATATCTTCACACGGCCATTGCCCATGCCAGCATTGCGCTTGTCATGCTGCTGCGCGCGCAGATGAGGCCGAAACCGCCGGTGGAGCGCTCGGAGCCATTCGTCATCGTGCCCAAGACGACACCCGCCGTTTTCGAGCTCGATCCGCGTGGCGAGCGCACGGAGGAGGTGTCGGAAGGCACCGCGTTGGCGAAGGCAACTTAGAGACTCGACCAGAGCAGGGTGAGGCCTGCGACGAGCAGGATTGCGAGCACAAGCCGATCGTAGCGGTGATCATCGAGCAGGCGGTAGATGCGCTGTCCGATGAAGGCGCCGACGAGTGTGCCGGGCAGCGCGAGCAGTGCCGCGCGTCCGAGTTCCGCCGTCACGAGGCCGGCTGCCGTGTGCGCCATCAGTGACACCGACAGGATCGTCAGATTGAAACCCTGGAAGACGGCGCGGCGCGCATCCTTGTCCCAGCCGCGCAGGCTCCCCCAGATGGTCGGCAGCGCGCCCGAGAGGCCCGCAAGTCCACCGAGAATGCCGCCTGCGAGGCCGACGATCCCGTCCGCGATGCGACCTCCCCAGCGAACTGTCGGCCGAAAGCTGCCGAGCAGCATGATCGCGCAATAGGTCGTCACCACGAGCCCGACGCCGAGCTTCACCGTCTGCACGGACACGACCACGAGCAGCCATGTGCCGAGTGGGATGCCGATGAGGCCGCCGATCAGAAAGGGCGCGAGGCGGCGCCAGTCGAGCGCGTGCCAGATCGAGGGCAGCGACTGGAGTTGCGCCACGACCGAGCAGACGAGCACGAGCGTCGCCGCGACCGTCACGGGGAGTGCATGCAGCCAGAGCACGAGCGCCGTCATGCCCGTGCCGAAGCCGGTCAAACCGTTGACGAGCCCGCCCGCAAAGGCGCCAGCGATGATGAGCAGCATTTCCGCAGTCATGAGGTGGTAACCGGTTGGTGGATGAGACACGAGCGGGCACGGCCGCCGTGCAATGGTCGGAGAAGGATTTGCCGCCGAAACTGGGCTGAATGTTAGATCTCGACGATCAGCTTGCCCGTGACCTGACGCTTGTCGAGCGCCGTGATGGCCTCGCCAATGCGCGCGAGCGGGTAGGAGGCATGAACGTGCGGTTTGAGCCGGCCCTTGGCGCACCAATCGAGAACTTCGATCATGTTGGCGCGGTGCTGCGCAGGCTCACGCATGACCATCTCGCCCCAGAAGACGCCGACGGCCGCGGCGTTCTTGAGCAGGAAGAGATTGAGCGGGATCTTCGGGATGGCGCCTGCCGCGAAGCCGATCACAAGGAGGCGGCCGCCCCAGGCAATGGAGCGCAGCGCCGCCTCGGAATAGTCGCCGCCAACGCAGTCATAGACGACATCGACGCCCTTGCCGCCGGTCAGCTCGCGCAGGCCGGTCTTGAGGTCCGTCGTCGCGTAGTTCAGGAGATCATCGGCACCGTGCTCGCGGCATATGGCGAGCTTCTCCGCACTCGAGGCGACCGCGATCACGCGCGCGCCCATGAGCTTGGCGATCTCGACGGCGGCGAGGCCGGCGCCGCCCGAGGCACCGAGCACGGCAACGCTCTCGCCGGCCTTGAGGCTGCCCCGGTCCTTGAGGCCGTGCATGGCCGTGCCGTAGGTCACGCTGATGCCGGCGGCGGTCGCATCACTGACGCCATCAGGTATCGGAATCATGAGCTTGGCCGGCACGGCGACCTTCTCGCGCGCACCACCCCAGGCGATGTAGCCGCATACGCGCTGACCCGGCTTCAGGTCGCGAACCCCCGACCCAACCGCCTCGACCAAGCCCGCGATCTCGGCCGCCGGCGAGAAGGGAAGCTCCGGTTTGAATTGGTATTTCCCGCGCGTGATCAGCGTATCGAGGAAGTTCAGCGCCGCTGCACGGACGCGCACGACCACCTCGTCGGGGCCGGGCTGGGGATCGGCGATCTCCTCGATCACGATGGCCTCGGGTCCGTCCAGCGACTTGCACAGGGCGGCCTTCATGTGACACCTCCTCCGCGAGACTCGAGTGCCGACCACGCGGGAGCACCCACCCTATGAGTACGGTCCCGGCCCAGCCCGTCAACCGCGGCTACTTCGCCATTGGTGCCGAGCGCATATCGAAAAGCCTGAACGTCGGCAACCTCATGCGCTCGGCGCACGGGTTCGGCGCGAGCTTCACGTTCACCGTCGGGGCGACGTACCAGGCGCGCGAGGCCGCTGCCGATACCTCCAAGGGCGTCCAGCACCTGCCCCACTACAACTGGGCACGACTCGAGGACATGGTGTTGCCGCAGGGCTGCAGGCTGGTCGGCGTCGAGCTGATCGACGAGGCGATCGAGCTACCGAGCTTCCGCCATCCGCTGCGCGCGGCTTACGTGCTCGGCCCGGAGCGAGGCTCGCTCTCGCCCGAGATGCTTGCGCGTTGCGACTACACCGTCAAAATACCGACGACGTTCTGTATCAACGTCGCCATGGCGGGGGCCATCGTCATGTATGATCGCGTACGTTCGCTCGGCCGATTCGCGGCGCGGCCAGTGGGCGAGGGTGGCCCGATCATCGACCCCGAGCCGCACGTGCAGGGTGGGCGTGTGATCCGCCGCGAGGAACAATAGCCGCACGGCGGACGTAGTGCGTCGGAGGGACGCGCAGAATGGAGATTTGAAGGCACATGTCTCATCGGGGATGGACGCGCGCCGCGGCATTGCGAACTGCCGCAACGGTGGTGGGCGTGGCGCTCGCAGGCAGCATCGCGTTCGCGCAGAACGTCAAATCCATCGGCACGTTTTCGAGCTGGACGGCTTTTACGCACGGCGAAGGCACGAGCCTTTTGTGCTTCGCGACGGCGCAGCCCACTAAGCAGGAGCCGGCTGGCGCCAAGCGCAGCCCCGCCTTCATCTACGTGTCGAGCTGGCCGAAGGACGGCGTAAAAGCCGAGGTAAGCGTGCGCGTCGGTTATCCGCTCAAAGGCGGCAGCGAGGTGACGCTGTCGGTCGGCAACACGAGCTTCAAGCTCTTCGTGCATAATGATCGCGCTTATATCGCCGACGCTGGCGACGAGCTGAAGCTGCTCGATGTCATGCGCAAGGGCTCGACGATGACCGTGGTCGGCACCTCGGAGCGTGGCACGACGACGACCGATACCTACTCGCTCGCCGGCATTTCGCAGGCGCTTCAGGCGGTCACGACGAACTGCAAGTAGGTGGGGCTCATTTCACGCGTTCGAGGGGCGGCTCCTTCCAGCGCCCTTCCAGGGCCTCAGCCTTGGGCCAGTAGAGGCGCAGTGTTGCCCAGAACGGGCCGCGCGGAATCGGTAGCCAGTTCGGCTCGCGGTCCTTGCCGGGAGAATCGTGCTGGAGATAGATCGTAATTTTGCCGTCTGCGTCGCGTTTTAGGCCGGATAACATTGGCGAGTTGATGAGATAGCGATTGATCGAATTGCCATACAGCAGGCTTGCAGGAAGTTCGTAGATGGTGAGCGACCAGAACGAATTGACTGGCGGCAACTGATCCGCTGTAAAGCTCAGCATGTAGCTGTGGGATCCGTCCAGCTTCTGACCGTCTGCATCGACGTAGTAGGCCGGATAAAGAGCCTCCTCCTTCGAGTTTCCGTATATGCCGTACGCCGCAGCGGCCATGCGTGCCATGTAGTCGTTCTTCATGAACGAGCGAGTGCCGAAGCCCTCGGCCGCAGTGCGCTTGCCTGTATCCATCTGCGTTCGCTTGAACTCGGCGAATTCCTCCCACGCCTCGGCCATGCCCTTCCGCACTGCATTTTGGAGTTCAGGCGTCATCGCGTCGAAGCCAAACTTCCTGCCAGCGCCTATGCCGATCTTAGCAAAGCGCACCATAAGCTCGGTTTCAGAAGGATGAGTAGGGCAAAACTGGAGCACGAAGTTCAGGATATCGAAAAACTCCGGCGAGGTTCGTTGCTGCTCCGGAGAGAGCGGCTTGATGAAGTCGATGACAGGTGCTGCAGGCGGCGGAGGCTGCCCCAGGAATTGAGAGAGCGGCCGAACCCCGTACCCTGCCTGTACCTTCTTGACGTTCTCGATGTCGGAAGGATCGTAGAGTTGCGTGCGGTATTGCACGAAGTCGAAGTCGGTCTCAGATCGGATGACAGCCTTGATGCCGTCGGGCTTCTCGCCCTTCCAGCGCGGACCGGCAAGCAGAAAGTGCGCCGCACCGTTACCTGTTGCGCGGCTGCCGACGTAGGCGAAGTTGAACGTGTACATGTCGACGAACTGCAGCGAATAGTATCGTCCCGCCTCGACCGCGGGCACGCTGATCACGAGCGGCTCGCGACGCAGATCGGCACCGAGTTGGGAGTACGGCGTGTCGGAATTCGGCGTCTGGATGGCCTTGTCGTTCGGCGTGAAGACGCGTGCGACGTTGTTGATCGTGTTCCACGGCGCTTTGAAGTCCGGATTGTTCCGGTCGACGAAGAACGAGTATTGGATGCGGTAGTTGTCGACGAGCGGGAAGCCGTAGATGGTGGCTTCTTTGGCAATTGCCTGCACGTCGAGAGCGGAAACTGGCTGGGCGCTTGCTGACTGGACGAGGGCCATGCAGCACGTGAGCGCGGCAAGGGATACTCGTTTCGCCACTTGTGACTGAAGGCTGCTGCATCCTGGCATTGGTTCGGCTGCTTTGCTCTGGGGCAGGGGGGCCGAAATACTTCTCGGGACGATCCCGAATGAGCCATCGGGAAAAACCCCGAACGCCATGGATTGATCAGAGTAGAGTAAATCCGCTCATCGCGCTGTGCCTGCGGGGGGCCTTGCGCGTCACAGCCTTCAGGTGATCTCGGTAGAACTCTAAGGGCTTCGATGCCCGAAGATCAGGACCGCGGCTTCTCGGCCTTCAGCCGCGCGATCGTCGGCAAGATGTTGCGCTCGAGCGTGCTCCGCGAGATCGGGCCGACGTGCTTGTAGGCCACGCGGCCCTGCCCATCGATGACGAACGTCTCGGGCATCCCGTAGACACCCCATTCGATCGCCGTCCGTCCGGTCGTGTCAGCACCGATGGCGGCGAACGGATTGCCGTAGCGGCCGAGGAAGCGGCGCGCATTTGCGGCCGCATCCTTGTAGTTGACGCCGACCACGGGCACTTTCGTTTTCTGCGCAAGCTCGATGAGCAACGGGTGCTCCTCGACGCATGGCCCGCACCACGAGGCCCAGAAATTGACGACCGTCACCTCGCCTTTCTGAAGAAACTCGGAGGTGAGCAACGGCACGGCGCGTTCCCCTTCCTGCAATCCTTCGATCGCGGTGAGCGCGAGTGATGGGGCTGGCCTGCCGATCAGAGCCGAGGGAAGCTTCGACGGATCGCCCTTGGTCAACGCGAACGCGAACAAGACGGCCATGGCCCCGAACAGCAGGGCCGGCACCAGGATCAGCAGAGGGCGCCTGCGGCCCGACGTCGACGGTACCTCGGTGATCTGCTCCGTCATCGCGCACTGTCCTCGGCTTGCGAGCGACGGCGCACGCCGCGGGCTTCGAGTGCGTCGAGGGCGCGCTGATGGCGTCGGCCGTCGAGGATCAGCCACGCGATCAGTCCCGCCATCACGATTGCGACGACGGCATAGGACGCGACGATAAAAGCAGCGTGCGGTCCGAGGTCCATGGTGCTCAGCCTTTCGCGGCCGCAGGCACTCTGCTGCCTGCGTGACTGACATGGGCGAGCGTCAGCGCTTTGACGCGTCGGCGCAGGATCTCGTTGCGCATGGCCATCAGATGCATGGCGATGAACGCGAGCATGAAGCCGACGGCCATCACGAGCAGCGGCACCAAGATTGAGCTGTGAATGCTGGGGCCGCCGATGCGCAGCACGCTCGCCGGCTGATGCAGCGTGTTCCACCAGTCCACCGAGAACTTGATGATCGGCAGCAGAACGACGCCGACGAGCGCGAGGATAGCAGTCAGCTTGCCGGCCAGCGTTTCATCATCGAGCGAGGAGCGCAGCGCCATGAGCCCGAGGTAGAGAAAGAAGAGGATCAGGACCGAGGTCAGCCGTGCGTCCCATACCCAGTACGCGCCCCACATGGGTCGGCCCCAGAGCGCGCCCGTGACCAGCGTCAGAAAAGCGAATGCTGCCCCGAGCGGCACCGCCGCCTTCGCCGAGACGTCAGCGAGCGGATGGCGGAACACGAGGAGGCCGAAGCTCGAGATCGCGACCAGAAGGTAGATGCCCATGGCGAGCCACGCCGAGGGCACGTGGATGAACATGATCTTGACGGTTTGGCCCTGCTGGTAGTCGGGCGGCGCCGAGAAGAACGCGAGATAGAGGCCCACCGCAATGAGGCTTGCGGCAAGTCCGCCGACCCAGGGCAGCAGGGTCGCGCTCAGCGACATGAAGCGGGTCGGATTAGCGAGGCTCTGGGCGGTCGTCTGCATGGCGTTCACTTAGATACAGTTGAACCACCCGGCAAGCGGTCGCGGCATTCGCGCGCATTCCCGGGCCCCCCGGCCCCATATCATCCGCGACGTCAACCCGCGACGACCGGCTTCAGCGCCTCGATCAGCAGGCGCACCTGCACACCCTCGTCGCTGACGGCGAGCTGGGCTGCGAACCAATCCTGCACCATGCGACAGACCCGCTCTGGCGGGGCGCGCGCAAGCGAGCGGGCATCCGAGAAGAGCTGGAGGTCCATCGGGCTCCAGCCGCGCTTGGCGAGCTGCATCGCGAGCTGGTCGTAGTCCTCGCGCGTCGGCTGGCGGTGCTGTGCCGGCGTACGGCGACCCTCGACAATGGCCGAGAAGATGGCGGCAGCCTGCTTCTGAAGCGCCGGCATATGCTCGGAGGACCGCGTGAGCTCGACGATCAGCGGGTCGGTCTCGCCCTGCGAGATGAAGCCGTAGCAGGCATCGACGCTGTGTCGCGAGAGGCGCTCGAGATTATCGAGGAATGTCGTCGCCACAGACTTCAGTTGCTGCGGGCTTGCGGCGAGCGCGTCGGTGACGTGCTTGCGGCGCAGCGCGACAAGCTGCTCGGCGAGATGCTGGGCGATGGCCTTGTCTGCCTTGCCCTCGCCCTTGAGGCGCGCAGTGTCGCGCACGCGCTCTTTGTACCAGTCGGGGAATTCGGACTTGAGCAGCTGCCAGAGTGCGACCCGCTGGAACTGACGGTCGACCTCGTTCGGATCGCTCGCATAGTCGGCCGGCGTCTGTTTGCGGCTTTCTGGAATGGCTGCGACGACCGGCGGCCCCTTGGTTTCGGGAGCGGTCGCCGATGAGACGCGGTTCATGAGCGGATCGAGCTGACCCGTAGCGTGCAGCGCATAGACGCCGCCAACGAGGATGAGCAGGACGAGCGCGGCAATGGCGATCTTGGGAAAGCGGCGGCGAGGCGGCTCGTCCGCCCAGGCGTCATCCTCTTCTCCAGTGCGCGGCGGCATGGGATTTCCGCCCGCCTGCTGCGAAGTGCGCCCGAGGTCAGCGGGTTCCGTTCTTGGCTGTCCGGCGGTCTGCTGGCGGCCGGGCGGTGCGGCGGCACCAGGTGAGCGTGCTGCGACCTCGCGCGCCCGGCGTGCGGCTTCCTCGCGTCGAGCAGCTTCGGCGGCGACGACCTCGCGCGTGCCCCCCAACTTGTCCTGTAGCCCGCCCTCCCGGCTGGAAGGGTCCTTTGCGGCCGGAGCACGATCGCGGGAAGTGTCTGCCGCGGGCCCCTTTGGACCGGGTGCGGCAGTCGTGCTGTCCGCTGGGCGAGCAGCGCTCGGCGCCGGCGCGGACGCTGTGGGAGATGGGGCTGGAGCCTGTGGAGGTGCAGGCGGGGTAGGAGCGGCCTCTGCCTTCTTGGGAAATGCGTCGGCCGCGGGCTTCCACTCGTCAAAGCCTTGACGCCACACGAGATCTGTCGGCAGCAGATAGCCGAGCTCGATGATTTTCTCCATCTCGGCGGCGCTGATCGGACCGTGCTGCTGCCCGTCGCGCGCCAGATACCATTCATGGGTTTGATCGGCTTGCGACATGAGTTCCGTTGATTTCGAAGTGCTGTTGGCAGGTCATGCTCGGCTCGGCGAGGCTGCTGGAAACACTGGCCGAATGCGCCTCGCGTGCCTCTATTACCACACCTGACGACGCATCGTCGCCCATTGCGGCGAAATTCAGAAGTTTTGCCCCGGCGCGATCATCCGCCGCCCATGTGGACGCGCGCATTAGACCGCTCGAGCCAACCTAGGGAGCAACCGCGGCATCCAGGTGGCAGAGGCTTCAGGTCGCATCCTTGAATTGTGCGTCAACGGGGACTTTGTAGGCATTCGCGAGCCGATTGGTCATGTTGGCGAGGCCGACGACCGCATAGAGCTCATTGATCTGAGCGTCGGTCGCACCCTTGGCTCGTGCCGCCGCGGTATGCGAGGCCATGCAGTACTCGCAGTTGTTGGTGATCGAGATGGCGACGTAGACGAGCTCCTTGGTCAGGGGATCGAGATGACCCGGTCCCATGATCGCCTTGAGGCTTTCCCACGTGTGCTTGAGCATGCGTGGCTCGTGCGCGAGGTAGCGCCAGAAGTTGTTGACGGACTTGACCTTGCGCGTCGTCATGATGTCGTCGAAGACGGCGCGCACCTCGGCGCTTGCAGTGCGGGGATCGACGGGCTTCATCGGATGCTCCTTCCAGGGTCAAGTTTCGGCCAGGGACGAGGTTTGTGCCGACTGTCCCGCAGAGTGTCGGCGCGCGTCAATGAGGTGGAGACTGCCATGAGCGATCTCGCAGCAGGAGAGTTGGACAAAGCGGCGACGGCTGCGTTCGATATCCTCGACCGCCATATGGCCGCTCTCAATGCGCGGGACGCCGAGGCGCTCGCCGCGACACTCCATTTTCCTCACTATCGGCTCTCGGGGGTCGGCATGCGTATCTGGGAGACGCCCGAGCGGTACTTCGACGATTTTCGCGAACGAGCCGGGGGTGACTGGCACCACAGCGCGTGGGACTTCCGCAATCTCATTGCGGCCTCGGCCGAGAAGGTGCACCTCGACGTGCAGTTCACGCGCTATCGTGTCGACGGATCGGCCATCGCAAGCTATCGCTCGATCTGGATCGTTGCCCGCATCGACGGCAGGTGGGCGGCACAACTTCGCTCGAGCTTCGCCCCGTGAGGCCTATCTCACCGGCGGTGCCGCATCCTTGAAGAGCGCACGGGCATTGCCATGCGCGATCTTCGCGGCGATCTCGGGCGGCAGATCCGCCAGCCAGCGCCGATATCCGGCGATGATATCGCCGTAACCCGCCCAGCGTTCGTTGATCCACGTATCCGAGCCGATCAGGAAGCGATCGGGATAGCGCTCGAACATGGCGCGCCACGTGGGCGACAGGCGGCCGCCCTCGGTGATGCCGCCGCGGTACGAGAGCTCGCCCCAGAGTGTCGGGTGCTTGTCGAGCAGCTCCGCAACGCGTGCCGGATCGAGAGAGAAGCCGGTGTGCGCCCAGATGATGCGGCTCTTGGGATTGTGCGCGAACAGGATCTCGACGGCTTCGGCATCGGCGTGGGCGTGCAGGTAGAGATCGTGGGCCACGGCGAAGTCGACGGTCTTGCGGACCCAGTCGGTGGCGGCGGCGCGCCCTGTGAGATGGAACTCGCCGACGCCGCGATAGCCGCCGCGCTTGTATTCCTCGCGCACGAGGTCCTGGATCGACGGATCGTTGAACCAGCTGCCGATGTCGGCGCGAATGCGGTAGGGCCGGATGAAAGGGACAACCCAAAGGCCGCCGGCTTTGCCCTCGGCCTGCGCGGCGACGAGCGCATGGGTGCCCGTGTTCGGCCGGCTCGTCGCGAGGATGCCGGTGACGCGATGCTTGCGAAAAAGCGCCAGTACTTCGTCGAGCTGGAAGTAGGGCTTCGGCTCCCAGTTGTAATGAAGGTGGGCGTCGAAGATCTCGATCGGCTCGTCGGCGTTCGCGCGCGGTGTCACGCCGAATAGGAGGATCGTCCCAAGAACAAGGACAACGACCCCGAATTTCCTCGTCCTCATAAGGTTCGCTCCGCGAATTTCGTGCATGGCCGGTTCGATGGCGAGAATCCTCTGGAGCTGATGGCCCGTCAACTGCGCGGCCTGATCGGCATACGCACGATCGGCGCAACCACCGGGGTTTACGACGAAGCTCGCGCCATCATGCTCAATCCACTGGCACAGCTCCGGAATCTGGAATTCTCAAATTGACGTATGTCCGTACCAATGCAATCTTGCGCCCGTTCGCGCGGAGTACGGTCATTGATGCCGGCACACGCGGACAAACAAGGTCTGGGGAGGCCTTTAGATGCAGGATCGACCGGTAAGTGCGGGCGATACCAGCGTGCTGCCGTCCGAGGCAGCGCGGCTGCGTTGCCGCGCGGGCGAGTTCACGGGGCATACGGCAGGGCAGGCGCCGGGCTATGTGCAGGGCAATCTCTGCATCCTGCCGAAGGCCTATGCGATGGACTTCGCCGCCTTCTGCCAGCGCAACCCAAAGCCGTGCCCGGTGATCGGCATGAGTGCGGTTGGCGATCCGACGCTGCCCGATCTCGGCGACATCGACATTCGTACGGACATCCCGCGATATCGCGTCTTCAAGGATGGCGTGTGCGTCGACGAGCCGACGGACATCCGCGCCTACTGGACGGATGATCTCGTGTCGTTCGTGCTCGGGTGCTCCTTCTCCTTCGAGCAACCGCTGCTCGACGAGGGCATCCCGCTCCATCACATCGGGCGTGATACGGTCGTGCCGATGTATCGCACGTCGATCGACTGCGTGCCGGCTGGCCCGTTCAGCGGCAAGATGATCGTGTCGATGCGCATGATGACGCCCGCGAACGCAATTCGCGCGGTGCAAGTGACATCCCGCTTTCCCGCCGTGCATGGTGCGCCCGTGCACATCGGCATTCCCGAGGCTATCGGCATCAATGACATCATGAAGCCCGACTACGGCGATCAGCCGCCGGTCGTCGACAAGGATATGCTCCCCGTATTCTGGGCGTGCGGTGTCACGCCCCAGTCCGTCGTCCTGAATGCCCGCCCGCCGCTCTGCATCACCCACAAGCCGGGATCGATGCTCATAACCGATCGGCTGAACAGCAAACTGTCGGCATTGTAGGAAGCTGCCAATCTGATTGCGATTTTCGAAAGGGAGGAAGACCTGATGAAGTTTAAACTGCCTGCTGCCTGCGTTGCCGCGACCCTCGCGGTTGCGGCGTCCATTCCCGTATGGGCGCAGGACGTCGAGACCCGCTCTTTCAATGCCGTCGGGACGTGGAACTTTTTGACCAACTGGCAAAAGCTGGAGCAGCCCTTCTGGACGGAAGATCTGCCGAAGGCGACGGGCGGCAAGCTCAAAGGCAACATCAAGTCGATCACCGAAGTCAACTTGAAGGGCACCGAGGTCATTCGCCTGCTCAAGCAGGGCGTGTTCGACTTCGCCGCAGCCCTTCCGATCTACGTCGAGGACGGCGGCGCGATCATCGAGGCATCGGACATCGCGGGCGTCGCGCGCGACTTCAAAATGGGCCGTGCTGTCGTCACCGCGTGGCTCCCCGAGATGCAGAAGGCCATGGCGCGCAACGGCGCGATGATCCTCGGCACGTTCCCCTTCCCTGAGCAGGTCTTCTACTGCAAGGGCGACATCAAGAGCATTGCTGACCTCAAGGGCAAGAAGGTGCGCGTGCAGGGCACGTCGCAGTCCGACTTCGTCGCCGCGCTCGGCGGCGTCGGCGTGACGATCGCATTCGGCGAGGTCGTGCCGGCGCTCGAGAAGGGCGTCACCGATTGCGGCATCACCGGCACCATGCCCGGCTACAAGGCCAAGTGGGGCGAGGTGGTGGACACGATGTTCCGCCTGCCGGTCGGCTATACGGTCGGCATCTGGGCCGTGAACCTCAATACATGGAACAAGCTGTCGCAGCCGACCAAGGACGCCATCCAGGCCGAGATGAAGAAGCTCGAGGACAAGTCCTGGGCGGTTATCGAGGCGGAGACGGAAGAGGGCGTCGCCTGCAACACTGGCGGCACCTGCTCGGTCGGCCCGGCGGGCAAGCTCAAACTGGTGAAGCCGTCTGCGGAAGACGTCAAGGCTCGGGACAAGGCGCTCAACGAGGTCGTCCTGGCCCGCTGGGCGAAGCGCTGCGGAGCCGAGTGCGCTTCGAAGTGGAACGAGCTTGTCGGCAAGACCTACGGCTTGACGGCCAAGGTCGAGTAAGACAGCTGACGGATGGGGGAGGCCCGGGAGAACATCCCGGGCCTTTTGTTTGCAATGATCGATATGCTTCGCACGATCTTGTCCGCAATGCCGGCTTGGCAGTTTGCGGCTGTGGCGATCGTGCTCGTGCTCATGGTGCTGTTCCGCGACGCTCTCTGGCGCGCCATAAGCGCGACTGCGATTGTCGGCGTCTGGCTTGGCGGTGCGCTGCTGTTCGCGGCGGCCATCATCGTCACAGCCGAGGTGTTGGTGCGCAAGGGCATTGGCGCACTGGTCGGCACGAGTTTCATGTTCTCGGGCTCGGATGAGATCTCCGGCTACCTCTTCGCCGTCGGCACCAGCCTCTCCATGGCGTATGTCATGGTGACGAAGGGCCACGTGCGCATTGATGTGCTGTACGCCCAGTTCGGGCCCAAGGTGCGTGCCATCATGGATATGATTGCGCTTGTCGTCATGGCCATCTTCGTCGCGGCGATGCTCGAGCGCGCCATCGATGTCGCGAGCAACAGCTACGTAGAGCAAATCCGCTCCAACACG
The DNA here is from genome assembly GCA_023430315.1 of Pseudomonadota bacterium. Taxonomy (GTDB): domain Bacteria; phylum Pseudomonadota; class Alphaproteobacteria; order Rhizobiales; family Hyphomicrobiaceae. Next base: position 17,406 of record JAEZAW010000378.1, read on the forward strand.
CAGCTTCGTATCCCGCTCGCCTGGTCGCAGATTCCGTGGGCATTCGGAATCGGACTGTTCTTCGTGGCCATTCTTCTGGCGATCTTCCGTTCCATGGCCGCCTTGCTCAAGGGGGATTTTGGAGCCGTCAACGCCATTGCCGGCGTGTCGACCACGGAGGAGGAGATCGAGGCGGAGACCAAGGGCCTCGATCTGCGCGGCCGCGCGCCGCACCCGGAGGCATAGCGCCATGCTTGCGACGACGCTGCTGCTTCTGCTCGGCCTGCTGGCCATCAGTGTTCCCGTTGCCGCCGTCATGGGCGTGCTCGGCCTTGCGCTCAACGACATGTTCGCCTTCATGCCGCTGCAGCGGGCCATGGGCGAGATCATCTGGAATGCCTCGAGCGAGTACATCCTGATCGCGATCCCGCTCTTCGTGATGCTCGGCGAGATACTGCTCCGCGCCGGCATCGCAGAGCGGGTATACAACGCCGCCGCGCAGTGGCTCTCGTGGCTGCCGGGCGGCCTCATGCATGCCAACATCGGCACCTCGGCGATGTTCGCCGCGACATCCGGTTCGAGCGTTGCCACCGCCGCGACCATCAGCACGGTCGCCATTCCCCAGATCAGGCCGCGCGGCTATGACGAACGCCTGTTCCTCGGGAGTATCGCCGCGGGCGGCACCCTCGGCATTCTCATTCCGCCCTCGATCAACTTCATCCTGTACGGTCTGCTGACGAACACGTCGGTGCCGAGACTCTACCTTGCAGGCTTCATTCCCGGCGCGGTTCTCGCTGGGCTGTTCATGCTGATCATTCTGATTTTCTGCCTCGCAGATCGCCGCAAGGGCGGTACTCCGATGCAGACGACCTGGGCAAACCGCATTCGCGTGTTGCCGGACCTGCTGCCGCCGATGTTCGTCTTCCTGGCAGTGGTGGGCTCGATCTATGCGGGCTGGGCGACGCCAACGGAGGCGGCTTCGCTTGGTGTGATCGCGGCTCTTGTTCTGGCCGCCTGGGAGGGCCGGCTGACCGTTTCGATGCTGCGTGCTGTGGCCGAAGGCACCATGCGCACGACGGCGATGATCATGCTGATCATCCTGGCTGCGCAGTTCCTGAACTTCGTGCTTGCCGCGATCGGTCTCACGGATGGCCTCGGTCAGTGGATCCAGGGCCTGGGGCTCGGAAAGTATGGCACGATGCTCCTGATCATCGCGTTCTACATCGTGCTCGGCTGCTTCATGGAGACGATCTCCATGATGATCCTGACCACGCCGTTCATCGCCCC
>JAEZAW010000139.1 GCA_023430315.1 Pseudomonadota bacterium
GCGATCGCATCCTCGTGGATCTCCATCGAATCGACGCCGTATTCGAGCGTGTACTCCTGGCCGATCGTCTTCCAGGGCAGCTTGCCCTTCTTGCGGATCGGCACGAAGGCCGTGCCGCGCCGGTCCGCGACTGCGCCGCCGAGGATGAAGCCGCGCGCCTCAATGCCCGCCACCGCGTCGATCGGCTCGCTGCGCCAGGGCTCAGCCATGCGCACGATCGTCGCCTTGAAGCCCTGCGCGTCGCCGAAGAGCGTGGTGACATCGCGGAACATGATGCCGGGCTTCGGGTAGTCCGGAATGGTGCGGATCAGGCTCTTCAAGTCGGCCACGCAGGTATCCTTTCTCGTCGTGTCGGTTCGTCGGGACTCAGCTCTCCCAGGGCACGCCGCCCGCATAGGTCAGATACGGTACGCCCGCGATCCAGCCGGAATCGACGGGCAGCAGAACGCCCGTGATCGTGCGCGCCTGATCAGAAGCGAGGAAGGAGACGGCCGCCGCGATATCCGATGGCTCGGGCAGCGTCTTGAGTGCGTGCACGCTCATGATCTTGTTCATATCGCGCTGGCCGGAGGCGACCTTGGCGCGCAGCGGTGGCGTCATCACGTAGGTCGGCCCGACACTGTTCACGCGGATGTTGTGGCGGCCGAGCTCGACGGCGAGGAGCTGCGACAGGCGCGCGATGGCAGCCTTGCCGATATTGTAGGCGGGGATCGGCAGAGGCTGTACGGAATTGATCGAGCCGATGGTGACGATGGCGCCGCGCTGCTGTGGGATCATGCGCCGTGCGAAAGAACGGCAGGCGTGCAGTGTGCCGTTGTAGTTCACCTGCCACATGCGGTCATGGGCTGCCATGTCCATGTCGAGAATGGACTCGGTGTTCGGGATAAGGCCCGCCGATGTCACGAGCACGCGCGGCGCGCCCATTTCCTTCGCCACGGTCTCGGCTGCCGCTTCGACGGCCTCGGCATTGGCGACGTCGCAGCGCCAGGCGCGGGCGCCGTTGCCAATATCGCGCGCGACAGCGTCCGCCGCCTCCATGTTCACGTCGAGGATGGCAATGCGGTAGCCGTCCGCCGCAAGCCGGCGCGCCGACGCCTCTCCAATGCCGCTCGATCCGCCCGTGATGACGGCAATCCCAGCCTCTCCGGCCATTCGTCTTCTCCCCTGGTCACCGGCGGGCGCTGCGCCGCCTGCTTTTCTGAGATCAGCAAGGTTAGCCGAAGGCGAGAGCCACAACCAGGGCTTGAAATGGGGCACTGGTCTTATTGCACGGGGCAGCGCCGGCAGGTATCAGTCACGCGCGACCGCGCGCCGGCCAAAGGCGCCGGCAGATTGCCGAGATCAGTGCCGGGCCAAGCATGGACAATTTGAAACTCATTGCCCTCGATGCCGAAGACCTCCAGGTCGTCTCCGCGCACCTGCAGGACGCCGTGCTGAAAGTGGGCGACATGGCCTTCGTGCCGCGTGAGCGGCGCTTCGCGGCGGTTTTGAACCGCTTCGACTGGACGTCGGTACAGCCGGGGGACAGGACGAAGGCCCCGACGCGGCGGCAGGCAGCCTTGCGCTTCGAGCGGGTGCTTGGGGCGCAAGTGAGCGGAATCGATCTCAAGGCCGGACAGAATGTGCTGGCCCTGCTGGCCCTACAGTTCGAGCCTACGTCGACGGAAGATCCGCAAGGTTATTTGTCGCTCGTGTTCGCAGGCGGGGGCGTGGTGCGGCTGCACGTCGAGTGCATCGAGTGCGAGATGAAGGATCTCGGTCCGGCGTGGCAAGCGCGCGCGGTACCGAAGCATCCGGGTGACGACGCGGCGCACTGAGGAAGGCCGCCATAGGATGCACAAAATTTACTCTCCCCACGCGCGTACCGTGCGGGCGAGAATGCTGTCTGGAAAGTACAACACATGCCGACGCGCCTTAAGACATCCGATGCCAGCTTCGAGGCGGCCTTCCGCAGCTTTCTCATGCAGAAGCGCGAGATCTCGGAGGACGTGGACGCGCAGGTCCGCTCTATCCTTGCCGACGTGCGTGCACGCGGCGACGCGGCACTCATCGCGTTCACGCAGCGCTTCGATCGCTTCGCTGTGAGTGCGAAGGGACTGCGCATCACGGCGGAGGAGATCGCAGCCGCCGTTGCGTCGGCCGATGCCGAGACCGTTGCCGCGCTGACGCTCGCACGCGACCGCATTGCCGCCTATCACCAGCGCCAGGTGCCGCATGACGACCGCTATCGCGATGCGCTGGGCGTAGAACTGGGAGGCCGCTGGACGGCCGTCGAGGCAGTCGGGCTCTATGTACCCGGCGGCACGGCCTCCTATCCGAGCTCAGTGCTGATGAATGCCGTGCCGGCGCGCGTTGCCGGCGTGCCGCGCATTGTCATGGCCGTGCCGGCACCGGACGGCGCACTCAATCCACTCGTGCTCGTCGCGGCGCATCTCGCAGGTGTCGAGGAAATCTATCGCGTTGGTGGTGCCCAGGCCGTGGCGGCGCTCGCCTACGGCACGGAGACGATCGCACCGGTCGCCAAAATCGTCGGCCCCGGCAATGCCTATGTCGCCGCAGCCAAGCGGCAGGTGTTCGGAACGGTCGGTATCGACTCGATTGCCGGGCCGTCCGAAGTGCTCATCATCGCCGATCGCGATAACGATCCCGAATGGATTGCCGCTGACCTCCTCGCCCAGGCGGAACACGACACGGCCGCGCAGTCGATCCTCATGACCGACGATGCGGCATTCGCGGATGCCGTTTGCGCGGCGGTGGAACGACAACTCAAAGTGCTCCCGCGCGGCGCGATTGCTGCCGAGAGCTGGCGCGACTTCGGCGCCGTGATCCTTCTCGAGGATCTGAGTGAGGCGCCTGCGCTTGCCGATCGCATCGCGGCCGAGCACTTGCAGATTGCTGTGCGCGATGCCGACCGCCTCGCCGATGCCATCCGCAATGCGGGTGCGGTCTTCCTCGGTGCCCACACGCCCGAGGTGATCGGGGATTACGTAGCAGGCTCCAACCACGTGCTGCCGACGGCGCGGAGTGCGCGCTTCTCGTCGGGTCTTGGTGTCCTCGATTTCATGAAGCGCACATCGATCCTGCGGCTCGATGAAGCTTCGCTAGCAGCGCTCGGGCCGGCCGCCATGCGGCTCGCTTCGGCCGAGGGTCTCGAAGCGCATCGCCGCTCCATTGCCGTGCGGCTCGGGCCCAATGCGACTACTGGCGGGGCGCGGAAGGAGGACACGTGAGCGACGCTCCCGATGCGCCCCGTTCCCGGCTCGTCGGCATAAGGCTCGACGAGGCCTCGATCGCGCGCGGCAACTCGAATATCGAGCACGAGCGCGAGGTCGCGATCTACGACATCATCGATTCCAATACATTCGAGGTGGAAGGACGCGACGGTCCGTTCACGCTGAAGCTCGCCGTCATCGAGGATCGGCTTCATTTCATCATCGATACGGAGCCGGCCACAGGCGAGCACACGTTCATGCTCTCGCTCTCGCCGCTGAAGCGCGTCATGAAGGACTACTTCATCGTCTGCGATAGTTACTACAAGGCCATCCGTACGGCGCCGCCCTCGCGCATCCAGGCCATCGACATGGGCCGGCGCGGTCTTCATGACGAAGGCAGCCGCGTGCTCGTGGAGCGCCTCAAGGGCAAGATCAACGTCGACCACGACACGGCGCGGCGTCTCTTCACGCTGATCTGCGCGCTCCACTGGAAAGGCTGACGCAGCATGCCGGGGGGTGCGGCGAGCGATGAAAGCAACGTCCGCGAGCTGCCCGGCGCCGTGCTATTCGCCTGCACCATGAATGTGGTCCGCTCGCCGATTGCTGCCGCGATCCTGCGCCATCTCGCGGGCAGGCGCGTCTATGTCGCCTCGGCCGGCGTGCGGGCCGGTGCCGAGAGAGATCCCTTCGTCACGGCCGTGATGGACGAGATCGGCATCGACGTCTCGGCGCACGCGCCGCTCGCTCTTGCAGATCTCGACGACACGTCGTTCGATCTCATCGTGTCGCTCTCGCCGGAGGCGCATCACTCGGCGCTGGAACTCACGCGCACCATGGCCGTCGATGTCGAGTATTGGCCGACCTTCGATGCCTCGCTGATGGTCGGTCAGGGTAATCGCGAGCAGACGCTGGACGTGTACCGGCGCGTGCGCGACCAGCTTTTCGAGCGCATCAAGCGTCGCTTCGGATTCGAGGGCGGGCCGAGCGTGTAGCGCGC
>JAEZAW010000156.1 GCA_023430315.1 Pseudomonadota bacterium
CGCGGACGGCTGGCAAAGCTAAACGCCGACCACTCGCGGGCCGGCATGATGATCCGCCACGGCCACGCGCCGGACGATCCGGCGGTTCTGGAGGCTCGGTCCCTGCTCGCTTCCGCGCTCATGGGACGCCCGATCGAGGAGATCGACAAGCCGACGGTGAGCATCGCCCTCGCCATCGGTGACGTGATCCTGCTGGCGAGCGACGGCCTCGATGTCCTGAGCGATACCGAGATCGCGCACACCATCGCGGAGAGTGCCGATCGGGGGGCTGATGCCATCTCGCAGGCGCTCGTTGCCGCCGTCCTAGACCTCGGACTGTCCCGACAGGACAACGCGACAGTGGTCGCGGCGCGGGTGCTGGGGAGCGATGCGCCGGCTAGTCCCGATGACGAGCTTCCCAGCTCCGTTGTCCGGCCGGGGCCGTCGACGGAGGAGGAGGAGGCGCAGTCCGGATGGCCGCTGGCGGTCGGCCTCGTTTTGCTGGCGGCCTTTCTCCTAAGCGTCATCATGACGCAAATGCAGTAGTGTGAGGGTCTGGATTGTAGGTAATACTGGCTCTAAGTAGTCCCTGCCGATCAATGGCAAGAATTTATGGGCCGCGCCTGGCTGAAAGCCGTCTTTGGCTGACGTTCACAGACTTTGCGCAAGATCAGAATCGTAAGGTACGATTCGTGCACCAATTCTTGGCAAACATGGTCGTCCGACCTATCTTAAGTCCAGCACTTGTGGACCGGGCCTTCCCTAGGCCATGCGGTTCGTGCGGGCCGGAGCGTTGCCACGCACGATCTGGTGCCACCAGGAAGGGGTGCAGATGAACACGCATTTCCGGAACTTCGCGATCTGGGTCATTATCGGCCTGCTGCTAATCGCGCTGTTCAATATGTTTCAGAACCCGTCTCAGACCCGGCGGGGGAACGAGATCAGTTACACGGAGCTGCTGGCACAGGTCGATGCCGGCAATGTCTCCGAGGTGACCATCCAGGGCAACCGCCTGACCGGTCAGTATTCGGACAAATCCCGCTCCTTCACGAGCTACGCGCCCGAGGATCCGACCCTCGTCGAGCGGCTCAACAAGAAGGGCGTGCGCATCTCGGCGCGGCCGAAGGACGAGGACGTCCCGTCGATCTTCAATGTCCTGCTGTCCTGGTTCCCCATGCTGCTCCTGATTGCGGTGTGGATCTTCTTCATGCGCCAGATGCAGTCGGGCGGCGGCCGGGCCATGGGCTTCGGCAAGTCCAAGGCCAAGCTGCTGACGGAGCGCCACGGCCGCGTGACCTTCGAGGACGTCGCCGGCGTCGCCGAGGCCAAGGTCGATCTGCAGGAGATCGTCGAGTTCCTCCGCGATCCGCAGAAGTTCCAGAAGCTCGGCGGACGCATTCCGCGCGGCTGCCTGCTCGTCGGTCCTCCCGGCACCGGTAAGACGCTCATCGCCCGCGCCGTCGCCGGCGAGGCGAACGTGCCGTTCTTCACGATCTCGGGCTCGGACTTCGTCGAGATGTTCGTCGGCGTCGGCGCGAGCCGCGTGCGCGACATGTTCGACCAGGCGAAGAAGAACGCGCCCTGTATCATCTTCATCGACGAGATCGACGCGGTGGGTCGCCACCGCGGTGCCGGCCTCGGCGGCGGCAATGACGAGCGCGAGCAGACGCTGAACCAGCTCCTCGTCGAGATGGACGGCTTCGAGGCCAACGAGGGCATCATCATCCTCGCCGCCACGAACCGCCCGGACGTGCTCGACCCCGCGCTGCTGCGTCCCGGCCGCTTCGACCGCCAGATCACCGTGCCGAACCCGGATGTGGTCGGCCGCGAAAAGATCCTGCGCGTGCACATGCGCAAGGTGCCGCTGGCGCCGGACGTCGATCCGAAGACGATCGCACGCGGTACGCCGGGCTTCTCCGGTGCCGATCTCGCCAACCTCGTCAACGAGGCCGCCCTGCTCGCTGCACGCCGCTCGAAGCGCATGGTCACGCAGGTCGAGTTCGAGGATGCCAAGGACAAGGTCATGATGGGCGCGGAGCGGCGCTCCATGGCCATGACCGAGGAGGAGAAGCTCGCGACGGCTTACCACGAGGCCGGCCACGCGATCCTGAACCTGCTCGTGCCCGGCAATGATCCGCTGCATAAGGTGACGATCATTCCGCGCGGGCGTGCGCTCGGCGTCACGATGAGCCTCCCGGAGCGCGACAAGCTCAGCTACTCCAAGCAGTGGTGCGAGGCGCGCCTCGTGATGACGTTCGGCGGCCGCGTCGCCGAGCAGATCATCTACGGCATGGAGCATCTCAATACGGGTGCTTCGAGCGACATCCAGCAGGCGACGGGCCTTGCCCGCAGCATGGTGACCGAGTGGGGCATGAGCGACGTGCTCGGGCCGCTGCGCTACACGGACAACCAGCAGGAGGTCTTCCTCGGCCACGCCATCACGCAGCGCCAGAACATGTCCGAAGAGACGGCGCGCCTGATCGACGAAGAAATCCGTCGCATCGTCACCACCGCGCAGGCCAAGGCCTGGGAGGTGCTGGGCAGCAACCGCGACAAGCTCGAAGCAGTCGCGCAAGCGCTCATGGAGCACGAGACCATCTCGGGCGAGGAGTGCCTGACCGTCATGCGCGGCGAGAAGATCGTGCGCCCGACGGACGATGACGTGACCAAGGGTCCGACCGGCTCGGCCGTGCCTGTTGCGGGACGTGCACGTCCTCAGCGACCGGAGACCGATGGCGGTATGGAACCGCTGCCAACCTGAGAGCGGCACGGCACCACAGCACAGAGATTGGTCGGGCCCTTCGCAGGGCCCGATTTTTTTGGCTAGTGTCGGGCAGCAACGAACCGCGCGATCACGGACGGCGACATGAGCACTCGAACTTATCTGCGCCCAACGGGCTTGCTGACGCCGACGGCAGAAGGCTCGGTCCGCGTCGCCGGGCGTGAAGATCTGGCATCGTCTGCTGTGGAGCTGATTGTTCGCGATGGCGCCAAGCGGACCTTCGCTGACCTACTTCAAGCATCAGCCCTGCGCACGCAGGCAGAGGCTGACGGAGCCCTCGCGGCGCTTCTCGAACAGATC
>JAEZAW010000171.1 GCA_023430315.1 Pseudomonadota bacterium
GTCATAAGCCTGCTAGTGTGATTCAGATCGAGAAATTCGCTCGATGCCGAGCCCCAAGAGCTGGCGAATTTCTCGATCATCACACTAGTTGCCGCGGCGCTCGACGCCGCCATCCTCGCTCACAATGGCGAAGCGACCGTCGATGCGGGCAATGCCAAGCGTCGTGAAGCCGATGCCGCCGCGCGCGTCCTTGTCGTTGGACACTGCGTACTGATAGCGGAAGGTGATCTCCACCGTGTCGTTCGGCCCGGGCCTCGCGCTAAGGCTATCCTCGATGAGCTCGAACTGCCGACGCGGCCAACGCTTGTAGTAGTTAGATTTCTCGACCAGCACGGCCTCGCGGGTGATCATGCCTCTCTTGTAGTAGTTGACGCGCGGCGCAAAGAGATCCGCGCGGCCGCGGTGATCGACCATCCCATGACCGAGATACTCGAGCGCTATGAATCGATAGAGCTGCTCGCGCAGGCGCTCGCCGTCGCGGTCCTTAGTGGTCAGGGAAGGTTTCTCTGAAAGCTCGGCAAGAGATGTCGAAGGCGACAGCAAATACCAGTAGGCAAGCTCGAGCCCGCTTCCGAACTCTTCCTGACTGTCATTGCGGAAGAACCATGCCGAGACCTTGCCATTGTCCATGGTGACGTCGATCGTGCATGTCCCGCCCCTCGGCGCCACGTCGCTCGTGGTGCGAATGCCTTTTGGATGCGTCTCGCGACGTGGCGGCGAAAGACCACGACAGATATCCGGATCGCCGCCGGCGCCATACCGCTCCAGCGCGAAGTAGTTCATGTTCACGCAGGCATTGCACATGCCGGGCTCATCGACCGCCACCTCGCGATCGAGCCCATAGAGATGGATGCGGAAGCGGATGACCTTGCCGATCGTATCGACGTTGTAGAAGGCGCCGGGTCCCTGAGCCATCATCTCGGACATCAGCTCCGGCGTGATGCGCTTCACGTCGTTGCCGACACCGAGCCGCATGAACTCCGACATGGAGCGGATGCCTTCGCTGAAGGCGAGGCGAATCTGATCGGCCTCGACGAGAACTTTGCCCTCGCCTGCGTTTCCCGGAATATACGGCGCATGAAAGGCAAGGATGCCGCGAACATGCAGGTAGCGGTTGAGCTCTCCTTTCCAGGGAAAGGTGCCGCCCATGAAGATGATCGCGCAGGCGGAGTAGCACTCGGCATCCTCGGCGACGGCCGTGCCGATGCTCTTTTCCATGAGGTAGCGAGCGACGCGCAGCCCCTCGCGGTAATCGCCACCGGGAGAGTTGAGGCACAGGCGCGGCACGTCATCGAGGCGGCGCCCGCGCTGCTGATCAAGAACGCTCTGCAGCCTTTCGAGATCACCGACCTCGATAACTCCACTCAGCAGAACGTTGCATTCGATCGGCGCATCCTGGCGCAGGTTGTGGCCGACGCCGCTGTCGACGTCGATGCTGCCGTTATGCTGATTGTCGAAGCGTTCGAGTTGGATCACCTCGATTTGCGCAGCACCAGCTTCGCGCGCAACGCCGGACGTTATCAAAAGCAATGCGCCAAACAGGATACTGCGCAAAGGCGATGTCACGTGCCACTCCGGCTTATGAATGTGCGGTGGCCGTGCGGCCACTCAATGGGGCCGAGGATACAGGAGATGGCGCCCTAGGGGGAGCGGTCCGAAATCGCGACGATGGGCGCTCGGCTGTTGAGCGTTTCGCGATCGAATCCCGCCAATCGTTTGTAGCCGGCAGCCGCATTCTCCAGCTCGGCGGTAGACAGCACATCCTCGATGCGGCCGTACCCAGCCGGCGCGCGCTCCTCGACGAGCTGCATAACCTGCTCCGGACCGTTTCCGCGATTGGCGACCACGATCCGAGCCGTTGCCGGATTGCGCTCCGCCGCGTAGGCGGCAAGAGCCTCGGGGACCTCTCCGTGCGTCAGCAGCTCGCGCGTAAGAACGCGCGCATCGAGGATGGCCTGCGAGGCGCCATTGGAGCCGATCGGGTACATGGGATGTGCGGCGTCCCCAAGGAGTGTCATCCGCCCGCCGCCCCAACCCGCCAGGGGATCGCGATCGACCATCGGGTATTCGTAGCAGGCTCTCGCATTGCGGATGAGCCCCGGAACGTCGAGCCATCCGAACTGCCACCGCTCGAAGAACGGAAGGAAGTCCTCGAGACGGCCAGGACGGTTCCAGTCCTCGCGGCGCCACTCATGACTGGCATCGTAGCGCAGCTCGGCAATCCAGTTCACGAGCGCGCGCCCCTGATCGAACGCCTGGCGCGAGATCGGATAGCAGACGAACTTTTGCCGCTCGTGTCCGGCCATGATCATCGTGCGGCCATCGAGGAAGCGCGTGCTCTCGGTGATACCGCGCCAGAGAATAGCGCCGTTCCATTTCGGCGGACCTTCGTCCGGCACGAATTTCGCCCTGAGCGTCGAGTGGATGCCGTCGCAGCCGACGAGCAAGCTGCCTTCGACCACTTCGCGCGGCACCCCGCTGCGCCTGTCGATAAAAGACACTCGCACGCCATCGGCCGTCTCCTCGACAGCGGAGAAATGATGACCGGTGCGTATTGCATCGGGGCCGAGGCGGGCGAGTACCGCGCGGTAGAGGATCATCTGCAGCTCGCCGCGGTGGATCGAGAACTGAGGCCAGTTGTAACCCGCCGCCTGTCCGCGTGGCTCAGACCATATGAGCTGGCCCCGTTTCGTGTAGTAAGAGAGCATCGAAGTCGGAATGGCAATCTCGGCGATCTCATCAGCGAGACCGAGCTCGGTCAGCTCGCGCATGGCATGCGGCAATAGATTGATGCCGACCCCAAGAGGCTCCAGCTTCTCGACGCTCTCATAGACGCGCGCCGCGATCCCTGCCTGGTGCAAGCTCAGAGCAAGCGTAAGACCACCAATTCCTGCTCCGGCGATGACGACGGTCACGACGCAATCCCTCTCGGCTGCTCCTGCCCAATACGCAGCACACTTTCCGATCCCGAGGAAGGGTGTCCGTGTAGAAAGCGCGGTGGACGCCCCTGATCTGGCGCTGCATGATGCCGGCTTCCCGACAGTGCAACTATGAGGCCGGCCAATGCCTGATGCTCTTGGATGGCGGTGCAAATTCGGCGTGATGGCGCCGTCGACCAATACGATCGTCCAGCCGGACTTCGATGACATGCGGCCCATCGGCGTCACGAACCACTACAGCCGCATATTCACGCCCAACGTGAAGACCCTGAGCAACGACTCCTTTCGCGCCGGCGTCGACACGATCGGCAGCAACGTCATGGATGCGATCCGGAGCGTCATGACGTGCGAGCCCGATTATCTCGTCATGGGCATCTCGGCGCTCTCATTCTTCGGTGGCGCAAAGGGCGCGGAGACCTTCTCGAAGCGGATCGTCGAGGAAACGGGACTCAAGCTCACCACCGGCAGCCAGGCGACATCGGCCGCCATAGATGCCATTGGCGGCATCAAGCGCATTGCGGTCTTGACGCCGTACTGGCCGGTCATGAACGCCGAGGTGAAGCGCTATTTCGGAGATGTCGGGCTGACGGTCGTCCGCGATACGGCGCTCCAGTGCAGCTCGTGGACGGGAATTGCCGAGGTAACGACGGCCCAATGTCGCGAGGCGATCCGAGCGCTCGACGGCGACGACGTCGATGCGATCATCCAGGTCGGCACGAACCTTTCGATGGTTCGTCTCGCGGCTGCAGCGGAACTTTGGCTTGGAAAGCCGGTGATCGCGATCAACACGGCGACCTACTGGCACGCACTGCGCGCGAACGGGATCCACGACCGGAAAGCAGGCTTCGGCCGGCTGCTCGAAGAGTTCTGAGCCTCCATCGAGCAGCCGGAAATCGATCCTACTGTTTCGGCGTCTCGGCAGGCGGTGTGGCTGGTGTCGTGGGCGTCGCCGCCGGCGCGGGCGCCGGTTGTGTTGCGGGGGTTGTCACTGCAGGTGGCGTATCGCCATCGGGCAGAGGCACGACATACCAAGCCACGGCAAGCGCAAAAACGAGGGCTGCAATCACAATTACCGTTCTGTTCATCATGGGTCCTTCCCACTCGTTGGGGCGGCGCCGAGGCGCCGCGTCCTCGATGCCGGAGACGGTCGGCACATGAGCGCCGGACCGATTGTCCGGACGCCCAGCTTTCGCGCGTCATGCGTTCATATCGTGACGCTGAGGTGATCAATGCGAGGCGCCAAAATTAGGCGGAAGGCTGTCTTTCTCCTTACGCAGTATGAATGCACGCGCGCTACTCTCACCGACCATTGCAGTCGGCGCAGTTCACGGCCCGCGCGGAGCGAGCCGTGTCACATGCCCCATCTTGCGACCCTGGCGCGCTTCACGCTTGCCATAGAGGTGCAGGCAGAGATCGCGGTCGGCGGCAAGCGCCGGCCAGACATCGGCCTCGTGACCGATGAGATTGCGCATCTCCGCATTGCTGTGACGCGCAGTCGTGCCGAGCGGCCAACCGGCAACGGCACGGATGTGATTCTCGAACTGCGAGACGGCGCACGCGTCCATGGTCCAGTGGCCGGAGTTGTGCACGCGCGGTGCGATCTCGTTGACGAGCAGCGGCGTCGTGGACTTGTCGCCAAGGTAGAACATCTCGACGCCGAGTACGCCGACATAGTCGAGCGCTGAGGCGATGCGCCCCGCAACGTCGCGTGCACGCGCGTCGATCGCAGACGAAAGCCCGGCAGGCACGATCGAGCTGCGCAGGATGCCGCCCTCGTGCGTGTTGCGCGGCACGTCATAGCAGGCGAGGCTGCCATCCTGCGCACGCACGGCGATCACGGAAATCTCGAAGGCGAAATCGATGCGCCGCTCGAGCACCGCAGGCACGCCGCCGAGACTTGCAAATGCAGCGGCGAGATCGCCCGGCGCTGCGACACGGGCCTGACCTTTGCCGTCGTAGCCGAGGCGCGCCGTCTTCAGGATGCCCGGCGACTGCCAGCCGGCCATGGCCGCTATGCCCGCAGCGACGTCGCTCGCCTCCCGAACGGCAACGAACGGTGCGACGGGAATGCCGAGGCCAGCGATGAAGGCCTTCTCGACACTGCGGTCCTGCGCAACGCGGAGCGCCTGCGGGCCGGGTCGCACGGCGACGCGACGCGCGAGATGCTCGGCGGCAACCACTGGGACGTTCTCGAACTCGTAGGTCACCACGTCGACGGCGCGGGCGAACTCGTCGAGACGCGCGAGGTTCTCGTAGGGGCCGATGAGATGGCTGCCGGCAACGTCGAGCGCCGGTCCCCAGTCGTCGGAGTAGATGGCCGCGCGGAAGCCAAGCTCGGCAGCGGCCTGCACGAGCATCTTGGCGAGCTGCCCGCCACCGAGAATGCCGATCACGCTATGCGGGGCGAGCGGCGCCGTTACCGTCATGGCCCTTCGGGTGCCTCGGGAATGCTCGCGGTCTGCCGCGCACGCCAGGCATCGAGGCGGGCGGCCAGCGCAGCATCAGAGATGGCGAGGATCTGTGCGGCAAGAATGCCGGCATTCGCAGCGCCCGGCTCGCCGATCGCCAGCGTACCAACGGGAATGCCCGCGGGCATCTGCACGATAGAGAGCAGACTATCCTGGCCGGAGAGCGCGCTCGTCTTGATGGGAACGCCGAGAACGGGCAGCGGCGTCATCGACGCGGCCATACCCGGCAGATGCGCGGCGCCGCCGGCACCGGCGATGATGATCTTGAAGCCGGCTTCGCGGGCCTTCGTGGCGAAATCGTAGAGGCGCTTCGGCGTGCGATGGGCGGAGATGACCTTGGCCTGGTAGCTGACGCCCAGCTCATCCAGAATCTCGGCCGCACGCTTCATGGTCGGCCAGTCCGAACGGCTGCCCATGATGATCGCTACGTCTGCCGCCGCCCCGGCCATTGCCTGCCTCTTCCAGTCTCGTCCGCGAAAAAAAGAGAAACTATTGATCTGCCCCCGCCGCGGCAAGCGCTCCTGTTCGGCATGGTGTGGACGATCCGCCGGACCTCCCCCGATCAGGCGATGATGTCTGGCGTTATCTGGTCCTCGAGCGCCGTAATCCGATCCTTGAGCAGCAGCTTCTGCTTCTTGAGCCGCTTGATCGTGACCTGATCGTTGGATTGCTCGGCCTCGAGCGCCACGATGCGCTCGTCGAGATCGCGATGCTCGGCGCGCAGCACGGCCAGCAGCTCGCGCACCTCACGTTCGTCGGGTCGCTGCGTCAATGGGCTCTGCTCCGCTCATCCGTGGCCGAACGGTGCTTCGGCATATCTCCGCCGGCGGCGACGCGCAAGTGAGGCTTTGTGCGACGCCGGATGCGGCCTTCGACCCCTTGCCTCAGCCAAGCTGCCCCGTTCATTCTCAACGCTCAGGATGGCGGGACGATGCCTTAAGGATGGATTGATGAACGCTCGGCGGGCGGGGGCAGGGTTACTTGGCGCGGCGCTGACCCTCGGGCTTGGCGCAGGGGCAGCGGGGGTGGCCGAGGACGTCGGAAGGGGGCGCGCCCTCGCCGAACGGCTCTGCGCCCAATGCCATATGGTGCCGGGACAGGGCGAGAAACGGGCGGCCAATGAGATCCCTGGGTTCGTCGCCGTGGCCCGGCGGCGCAATCAGACACCCGAAGGCATCGTCGCGTGGCTGCGCAGCGTCCCGCCCATGATGCCGAACCACCACCTTAGCCAGGACGAGATGTATGCACTCGCCGCCTTCATCATGACCCTTGGCGACGCACCGACGCGGTAGGCCGGTGCGCGCCTGCTGACAACAGCGCGCGCCTCTGCAATGCTCGCGACCAACAAGAGCCAATGCCTCCGGGAGGACTAAGACCATGCCGCGCTTCGCCGCCAATCTTTCGTTCATGTTCCTGGAAGTGCCGTTTCTCGATCGCTTCGAGGCAGCCGCCAAGGCCGGCTTCCGCGCCGTCGAGTTTCTCTTTCCCTATGAGAACAAGCCGGAGGAGATCGCCGCGCGGCTGAAAGCGAACGGCTTGACGCAAGCGCTCTTCAATCTGCCGCCGGGCGACTGGACCAAGGGTGAGCGCGGGCTTGCCGCCATTCCGGGCCGTGAAGCGGAGTTCGAGCAGGCTGTCGCAACGGCGCTCCGCTATGCCGACGCGACCGGTTGCCGGCGTATCCATGCCATGCCAGGCCTGCGCCATCACGGTGCCGAGCGGCGCACGTACGTCGCCAATCTCAGGCGGGCCGCGCGCCTCGCCGCCAAGGACGACGTCGATGTGATCATCGAGCCGATCAACACGCGCGA
>JAEZAW010000202.1 GCA_023430315.1 Pseudomonadota bacterium
GGGCAAGCGTAGATCCGCGGGACCGGTCCACCCCATATTTTTCAACGGTTTACATCGTAGACAAGAGAACATGTCGCAAGACCTTGCCCTTAGGTGATCGGTGCGCGGAACGCGGCGTGCAACTTGCTCGGTCTCTTAGCGAATCAGCCCTAACCGTGCAATGCTGCACCCGCTCTGTGTTGCTTGTGCCACCGCGAGCTGATAGTCGAATGAAGCGGCGGCGTTCATTCGCGTCAACACAGCACGGCCCACTTTGGAACCAATGAAACAGATCACCGATCCAGCTATGAGGCTTGTGCCCAGGGATCTCCATGCCTTTGCGCAGTGTCTCTGGTGGGTATCGACCGACCCCCTGCCGGACGACGAGGCGGCCCGCGGTCTGAAATGGCAGGACGAGTCGGACGAGTGGATCCGGATGGCTGCCGAGATACTGCGCCATTTGCATTACAACGGCTTCACGGTCCTCGGGCCAAGCGGGCCCGCCACTGCCGAGGACTAAATGCCGAGACAGCATGATCTCCAATTCCGTCGGCTAGAAACCTCTTTCGTGGGAGGTTAGCCAAAGCAGTTGATAAAGAATGGGGTCGCTTCATAGGAATTGTAATTGCGGACTGAGCCGCACCGGGTTTGAAGGAGGCTGATTTGTTTGAGTCACGCCGCCATGGCGTGCTCACGGCGTCGGCATAGTACTGGTCTTTGGCCTCGGCGGGCGGGATGTTCCCGAACGGCTCGAGGAGGCGGCGGTTGTTGATGGAGTGGATGCCCCCTCCCGACGGCATCACAGTATGCCAAGGTGGTGCTTGCAAGAGTCACCACGAGCAGAGAGGGCATCCATGGACCACGTTACCATCATCGGCCTGGACCTTGCCAAGCGGGTCTTCCAAGTTCATGGCGCGGGCGCCGATGGCAGCGTCGCATTCCGCAAGAAGCTGTCTCGTTCGCAGGTCCTCGCCTTTTTTGCTCAGACGCCGCCATGCATCGTTGCCATGGAGGCCTGCGCCTCGGCGCACGAATGGGGTCGCGCCATCCGCGATCTCGGTCACGAGGTTCGGCTGGTTCCGCCGAATTACGTCAAACCATTTATTAAGCGACAGAAGAACGACGCGGCCGATGCCGAAGCGATCGCCGAGGCAGCGTTGCGGCCGACCATGCGCTTTGTCGCCATTAAGAGCGAACTGCAGCAGGCGCGGGCCATGGCCTTCAAAACACGTGATCTTCTGGTGCGGCAGCGCACACAGCTCATCAATGCGCTGCGAGGCCACCTCGCCGAACACGGTGTCGTCGCCCCACAGGGGGCAACGAACATCAAGGTGCTGGCCGATGCCATCGCCGATGTCGAGCATTCGCTTGATCCGCTCGTCGTCGAGCTCGGTCATCTTTACTTCGCGCAGATCGAGCAGCTGAACAGCAGGATCGCTGACCTGGAGAGGCGGCTCGCGCAGGAAGCAAAGCAGGCGAAGACAACATTCCGGCTGATGACCATGCCCGGGATCGGACCCGTCACGGCAATGGCCATCGAGACGTTCGCGCCGCCAATGGAGACCTTCAAGCGCGGTCGCGACTTTGCTGCCTGGCTTGGTCTGGTGCCGCGTCAGTTTTCGACCGGCGGCAAGCAGGTGTTGCGGCGCGTATCCAAGATGGGGCAGCGTGATATCCGACGGCTGCTCATCATCGGCGCAATGACAGTCATTCGCTGGGCGGGCCGCAAGGGGGCGCCCGCAGGTTCCTGGCTGGCACGCATGCTCGATCGGAAGCCCCGATTGGTTGTCGCTATTGCATTGGCGAACAAAATGGCTCGCGCTGCCTGGGCCATGCTGACGAAGCAGGAGGACTTCAAGAACTCGGTGACGGCTGCGGCTTGATCTACCGGATCAAGGTTTACCGAGCCGAGCCATCGGGCGTGTAGGGAGGACGAAGAACGGTAAGGGCAAACTGATCGGTCAGATCGGGGTCAGGAAACGCAGGACTGGTTTACGAGCCTTGAGCTCGCGTTTGTTGATTTGCACTTGGCCCGCGCATCTCCATACCGGCCCGCGGCATGACTATGGCCGCAACTCGAGGCCTGATACATGACCGCACCCGATCACGCGCCGGCACCGTCAAATTATCCTTGCGCGAACGGGGGCATCCATACATGAACCAGTCGACCCATTCCAGCGTGGCGAACTCGACGGCATCGAGGGTGCGCCAGGGGCCGCGCCGGTGGATCACCTCGGTCTTGAAGAGGCCGATGACGGTCTCGCCGAGTGCGTTGTCGTAGCTGGCGCCGATGCAGACGACCGACGGCTCGATCTCGGCCTTGTCCAGGCGCTCGGTGGATTTGATCGAGACGTACTGCACACTTCGGTCGCTGTGGTGGATCAGCTGACCTGCCACTGAGTTTTTCCTCCAGACGCGATTAGAGTCCGGCCCGAGGGAAGGGACGGACGCATGAAGCGGAAGCGGTTCACGGAAGAGCAGATCATCGAGGTTCTGCGCGAGCACGAGGCGGGGGCGAAGACGGAGGACCTCGCCCGCAAGCACGGGGTCTCGGAGGCGACGCTGTACAATTGGAAGGCGAAGTACGGCGGGATGGACGTGTCCGACGCCAAGCGGCTGAAGGCGCTCGAGGAGGAGAACACGAAGCTGAAGAAGCTCTTGGCCGAGCAGATGCTCGATGCGGCCGCGCTCCGAGAGCTTTTTTCAAAAAAATGGAAGGGCCCGCCGCCAAGCGCGCAGCCGTCGCTCACCTGCAGGCCGTGATGGACCTGTCGGAGCGTCGGGCCTGCCTCCTCGTCGGTGCCGATCGCAAGATGATCCGCTACCGCTCGCGCCGTCCCGAGGAGGCGGAGCTCCGCGACCGGCTGCGCGAGCTCGCCAACGAGCGGCGTCG
>JAEZAW010000307.1 GCA_023430315.1 Pseudomonadota bacterium
GTCTGGTGCCGCTGATGATCCCGCGCGTTCCCGGCAAGCTTTACAACACGCTCTACATGATCGTGTTCTTCCCCATCGCGGCCTTCCTGCTGCTCTCGGGCGGCTACTTCGGCCTTCCCTATGTGCCGACCGAGCTGTGGGGCGGCCTGCTCGTGACGCTCGTCGTCGCCAGCGTCGGCATTGCGGGCGCCTTCCCGCTCGGCATTCTCCTGGCGCTCGGAAGGCGATCACGGATGCCGATCGTACGCTGGGTGTCCGTCGCTTTCATCGAGCTCGTGCGCGGCGTGCCGCTCATCACCGTCCTCTTCATGGCGTCGGTGATGCTGCCGCTCTTCCTGCCCGAGGGCATGACCATCGACAAGCTCCTGCGCGCGCTGATCATGGTGGCGCTGTTCTCGGCGGCTTATCTGGCCGAAGTCATACGTGGCGGCCTGCAGGCCATCCCGCGCGGGCAATTCGAGGCGGCCGATGCGCTCGGTCTCACCTACGCGCAGAAGATGGGCCTGATCGTCCTGCCGCAGGCGCTGAAGCTCGTCATTCCCGGCATCGTCAATACTTTCATCGGTCTCTTCAAGGATACGAGCCTCGTCCTCATCATCGGCATCTTCGATCTGCTCGGCATCGTGCAGCTCAACCAGACCGACGCGAACTGGTTCTCGCCCTCGACAGGCATGACCGGCTATGTCTTCGCGGGGCTGATCTTCTGGATCTTCTGCTTCGGCATGTCGCGCTACTCGCTCTTCATCGAGCGCCGGCTCGCTGCGAGCGACAAGCGGTAAGCCGTGATGTCAGGAGGAATGGTCTTCGATCCTGTACGGATTGCGCGTGCATTGTCGAAATCATGGTCGCTCGACACCGCCCGCCAATGGACGGCAGAAAATCCGGCTGCAGGGCAGTGCAATGTCACCGCACTACTTGTACATGACCTCTTTGGCGGTGAGTTGCTGAAGACACCGTTGCCGGAAGGCGATCACTTCTACAACCGCATCAACGGGCACCGGTACGATTTCACACAGAGCCAGTTTAGCCAGCCGATAGCGTATGCCGACGTACCAGCTTCCCGTGCCGATGCTGAGGGGGGTGCGTCAATCGCCGAGCTTGCGGCGCTGAGAGCGGCCTTCCAGCGCATCACATCCTAAAACAGGACTCGGACCGCCCTCAGCCGTCCGTCAGCTGCGGCTGGACCCGGCACGCGGACTCGGCGTAGCTTCACGTCGCCCCTCGTGGCACCCGCCGCTCATCTCCAGCCCCGCCCGCGATGCGCGCAGCTTTGCGCGCCTCTGGCCCCCGTCGAGCCCCGCATGATCTGGTTGCTGATACTCGCGCTCGGGCTGATCGGTGGCGTCATCGGCGGCGTTGTCGGCTTCGGCGCCTCGATCCTCATGATGCCGATACTCGTCTTCAGCTTCGGCCCCAAGGAGGCCGTCCCGATCATGGCCATCGCGAGCGTGCTCGCGAACTGGATGCGCGTCGCTATCTGGTGGCGTGAAGTGGACTGGCGGGCCAATGCCGCCTACTGCGCGACGGCCGTTCCGGCGGCGGCCCTCGGCGCACGCACGCTCATCGCCCTCGATGCCCGCATGGTCGAAGTCGGGCTCGGCATCTTTCTCATTGCCGTCGTTCCGGTGCGCCGCTGGCTCATGTCGCGCGGCTTCTCGGTGAACCTCTGGGGCCTCGCGCTCGTCGGCGCCGTCATCGGATTCCTGACCGGGCTTGTCGCCTCCACCGGACCGCTCAACACGCCCTTCTTCCTCGCCTATGGCCTCACCAAGGGCGCCTACATTTCGACCGAGGCGGTCGGCTCCGGCGCGGTCAGCTTCGTTAAGTCGCTCGTCTTCCGAACATACGGCGTGCTGCCCTGGGAGACGATTGCGCGCGGGCTCATCGTCGGCGCCTCGCTCATGGTCGGCTCGTGGTTCGCCAAGGCGATCGTCCAGCGCCTGGATGCGCGCCACTACGCCGGCATTCTCGAAGCCATGATGGTGCTCGCCGGCTTCACGATGATCTACGCGGCTTTGTCTTGATTACCGCGGACGCCAACGCCTTCGGCTACTGGCGCCGCGGCCGCTGCCTCGCGGTCGAAAATCTACGTCGCGGCCATCGGCCGCCACCGTATGGCCAATACTCCAAATCTCAAAAGGACGGGGGTCCGGGGGTGTCCCCCGGGCGGGTTACAGGGCGGCGGCCCTGTTCGCGCCGCCGGCGCGACCTCGTTCAACCCAATCGCGCCTCGCGCTCCGCCTCGCTCGACGTAAGGTCCGCGAGCACGGTCTCACCAGCGATGGCACGCTGACCGACGGCGACGAGCGCGGTCTTTCCCTCAGGCAGGTAGACATCCGCGCGGCTGCCGAAGCGGATGAGGCCGAAGCGCTCGCCGACACCGACCATGTCGCCCTCGTCCTTGAACGTGACGATACGGCGCGCGATCAGGCCCGCGATCTGGACGACGCCGATCTCCTCGCCATTCCCGGTCATGATGACCAAAGCGCGGCGCTCGTTGTCGGCACTGGCCTTGTCGAGGGCGGCATTGACGAAGGCGCCCGGCACATACACGGAACGGCTGATGCGGCCCGCGACCGGCGCACGGTTGATGTGCACGTCGAAGACCGAGAGGAAGATCGAGATGCGCTGGCGCTCGCCGATGCCGAAGCCGAGCTCCGGCGGCGGAACGACGCGCTCGATTGCCGAAATACGGCCATCAGCCGGCGCGATGACGAGCCCCTCGCGCAGCGGCGTGACGCGATCGGGATCGCGGAAGAAGTAGGCGATCCAGACCGAGATGCCGACGAGCAGCCAGCCGAGCGGCGGCCACACCATGAGGAACAGGAGCGCCAGCGCCACGCCGATGGCCAGAAATTTCCAGCCGTCCCGGTGTACGGGCACGAGCATGGACATGATGGTCGATGGGAGACTATTACCGGCCACGGGCAACCCTGAGCTGTATGAACGCTTGCGAACCCGGAGCGCCGGGAAGCTTTGTCGGCAGAGTGGTACCCGCCAGCGGCCAGGATCGCAACCCGCGATCGTTCAGCCGGCGGACAACGATCCGGCCGAATTCTCGAATATGTTACAAGCGGCGCCCGCGGGAGCGTCGCGCGCGTGGTGAGAATCGCATAGGCACCGGCCTTCGGTGTTGGCGGGCCCAGTCGAACAAGACCGGAAGGGCGAGAAGAGGCTTGGCGATCATTCCGTTCCCGCACCGCGCAGAAAGGCGCCTCCGCATCCTGGCCTCGGCGCTGGTGCTCGTCCTCGGCACGCCGTTGGCGACGCCTCTGATCGCGCAAGCGCCGCAGCCGCTCGGCGTCGGCGCAACCGGCCTGCCGCTTCCGCGCTTCGTCAGCCTCAAATCCGACCGTGTGCAGGTCCGCCAGGGTCCTGGGACCGATCACAAGATCCTTTGGGTGTTCAATCGCGTCGGCCTCCCCGTCGAGGTGCTCGAGGAGCACGAGAACTGGCGCCAGGTGCGCGACCAGGATGGTAGCGTCGGCTGGGTCGCGCACGCCCTGCTGTCGGCGCGGCGCACCGCCGTGATCATGGCCTGGGCCACCGGCGAGACCCGCAACAGCGGCACTGCGAAGCCGGTGCCGCTCTTCGATGAGGAGTCGACGGGCGCGCGTCAAGTCGCGCTGCTCGAGCCGGGCGTCATCTGCGGCATCCGGCGGTGCGACGGCCGCTGGTGCAACGTCTCGGTCGGCGATTATCGCGGGTATGTGGAGCAGACCAAGCTCTGGGGCGTCTATCCCGGCGAGAACATCCGCTAGTGTCCCGATTCCGAAGTTCGCCTCACCTCGATGCTGGCGTTCCGAGCGAACTTCGGAATCAAAAGGGACACTAGAATCATAAGCTTGCTAGTGTGATTCACATCGAGAAATTCGCTCGATGCCGAGCCCCGAGAGCTGGCGAATTTCTCGATCATCACACTAGGCGAACAGCGGTCGGACAGGCAGTTCCGTCACGCGCGTTCTGGCTCTAAGCTCAGCGCAACAACAAACCGACTGCAAAACACAACATCTAGGGAGAAGCACATGACCGGGCGCTTGAACGGCAAGACTGCCTTTTGCACAGCTTCAGGCGCGGGTATCGGCCGTGCCACCGCGCTTGCCTTTGCGCGCGAAGGCGCCCGCGTGATCGCGACCGACATCGACGAGTCTGCGCTCGTCACGCTGAAGCGCGAGGGGATTGCCACAACGCACCGCCTCGACGTGCGCGACACCGCCGCCGTCAATGCGCTCGCCAAGGAGATCGGCGCCGTCGATATCCTCTTCAACGCGGCAGGCTTCGTCGCTCATGGCACGGTGCTCGAGTGCTCGGAGGGTGATTGGGATTTTTCTTTCGACCTCAATGTGAAATCCATGCACCGCACGATCTCGGCTTTCCTGCCGGCCATGCTTGCCAAGGGTGGCGGCTCGATCGTGAACATCGCATCGGCCGCGGGATCGCCGCGCGGCGTCATCAACCGCTATGTCTACGGTGCGACCAAGGCCGCAGTCATCGGGCTCACGAAATCCGTCGCCGCCGACTTCATCCGCAAAGGCATACGCTGCAATGCCATCTGCCCCGGCACGGTGCAGTCGCCCTCGCTCGATACGCGCATCGCGGCGCAGGCCCAGCAGCTCGGCAGGCCGCAGCAGGAAATTCGCCAGATTTTCATAGATCGCCAGCCCATGGGCCGCCTCGGAACGGCGGAGGAAATCGCCAACATGGCCACCTACCTCGCGAGCGACGAAGCCGCGTTCACGACCGGCCAGGCTTTCCTCGTCGATGGCGGCTTCACACTTTGATGACACGCCCTCTGTGGCGCGCGTGCACCTGCGATCCGGCTTGTCGCCCGCTATAATTCCCGAATCGGGCGCTGAGAGGCTGCATGAAGGAGCGACCCGATCACTCTGACAGGGGAAATCGGATATGCGCACAATTCGTTGTGGGATCGCTGCGGCGGCAATGGCCGCTGCGCTTTCGCTCGGCATGGCATCAGCGGCTTCGGCCCAGTGCGTCAACAAGGGCGCCCAAGGCACGAATACGACCGAAGATGGCGCGAAGTTCCAGGCTTGGGAGGCCATCCTCCAGGCTACGGATTGGGGCAGCTGGGCAAGCTTCATGGCCAGCGGCCAGAAGATCGGCTCGGCACCTGGCTACAAGGTCAGCAAGGTCCGCTTCAAGTGCGGCAAGGGCGGGCTCGGCTCGGAATGCAAGGCTTTCGCGACGCTCTGCAAATAGCCTAGGCTGACGGCGGGGCCCTCGACCTGCTGCAATGCTTTGGGATCATGCGGCGGCTCCCGGGCCGCCGCATTCTTTTTTGGCAAGCGACGACGAGAAACGACACCATGGCGAAGACGGTACTCGGCTTCATCGGCGGCAGCGGGCATTACGATCTGCCCGATTTCAAGAATCCGCACTGGGAGCTCATCGCGAGCCCGTGGGGCGTCGCTTCGGACGCCATTCTGTTCGCCGAGGTGGACGGCCTGCCGATCCGCTTCCTGCCACGGCACGGGCGCGGCCATCGCGTACCACCGACCGAGATCAACTACCGCGCCAACATCGATTGCCTGAAACGCGCCGGCGTCACCGACCTCATTTCCCTCTCGGCCTGCGGCTCGCTCAAGGAGGAATATCCACCGGGGCATTTCGTGCTCGTCGACCAGTTCATCGACCGTACATTTGCGCGCGAGAAATCCTTCTTCGGCACGGGCTGCGTCGCGCACGTCTCTGTCGCCGATCCCGTGAGTCCGGCGCTCGCCGACGAGATCGAGAAAGCCGCGCGCGCCGAAGGCATCGCCATCACGCGTGGCGGAACATACATCGCCATGGAAGGCCCGCAGTTCTCGACGCGCGCCGAATCCAACCTCTATCGCTCATGGGGCTGCGATGTCATCGGCATGACGAACATGCCGGAAGCCAAGCTCGCTCGCGAAGCCGAGATCTGTTACGCAACGCTCGCCATGGTCACCGACTACGACTGCTGGCACGAGGACTATCGCGAGGTCGACATCACCGAGATCATCAAGGTACTCACCGAGAACGTCAGCAAGTCTCAGCGCATCATCACGCGCCTTTGCCGCACGTTTCCGCGCGAGCATCCGCCCTGCCCTATCGGCTCGGACCGCGCGCTCGAGACGGCGATCATCACGCCGCCCGCGGCCCGCGATCCCGAGCTGGTCGCAAAGCTGGACGCCGTCGCCGGACGCATCCTGCACCGATCACAATGAAATGCTTGCTTCAGCCAGCCGCGCTGGCCGAAGCAAGATGCAATTGTTTGAAGAGAACCTTCGCTCAGCCGCCCTTTTCGATGAGGGCGGTGCACGAGTCCATGAACTCCGTCTGGCTGATCGGCCCTCGAAGCGCGAGGTCCGTCGGGATCACCCGACGCGCACTCTCGGCCTCAGCAGAGCTGAGCACGCCATCACCGTTCTTATCGGCAGAACGGAATTGAGCCAGGCAATCGGCACGTGAGTTTGCTTCCCCAGCGGGAGGAATCTCGTTCCTGGGTGTTTGAGTCTGGGCAAATACCGGAGTGAAGCAAATACCAATCAGCACTGTAGCTACTGCGAGTTTACGCATCTACGCCTCCTAAGAGTACACATTGCACGCGAGTGCACGTGGCCACGCGGTGCATGAGCGTCAATTGCAGCTAACCCTGATGCCTCCTGAATGCCGCAGTACCTGCTGATAGACAGCAACGAACGTCAATTTCACTTCTGTCGCAGGGTTTCCCCAATCGGCATAGAGGTGCCTCGCCTCAACGACGGTGCGTTGAGACGAGGCGCTTCACGTCGATATGTCGATGCGGTCTAGCCGCCCTTGGGCACGTTGGCCGTGCAGGCCGTCAGGAATTCGGCCTGAGTAATCGGCCCCTGCATGGCGAGATTCGTCGGAATGACCTGCTTGGCATCCTCGGCTTCGGCCACGCTCAGCGTGCCGTCGCGATTCTTATCCGCAGCCTGGAAGTTTCTCAGGCATTCCGCGCGAGAGGTCTCCTGACCCGCCGGCTTTTTCTCGTTTCCGGGCACGCCGGTCTGAGCGAAGGCGGGGCTCATGCCGAGCGCGAGCATCAGTGCGGCGATTGCAGCTTTGTTCATTGGCTGTCTCCTCGTGTTGGTTGACCTTACTCGGCAAACCACGAGGAAGAGTTGGCGTTCCCTCACAGATAATTGTGCCGATCGCACGTGTGCAGTGTGATCAGCCAGGGAACTGAATGAGGATTCGCATTTTCAAAAGCCACGGGAAGTAGCGCTGCAGCGCTTCACCGATCGTCCACAGCACGACCATGAGCACGATCAGCGCCGGCAGTGCCGCGAACACGGCCTTCAGAAAGAAAGAGACGAGATTTCCAAATGGAACATTAAGCCGTGTAACGGTCACGCCCCCTCCGGCAGTGCTGCGGGTGACGGGCTCCACTGCAGCCGGCGTTGCACTGTCTGGCGCCGCGCTCAGCGCAGCCTTGAGCGAAGGTGGAGCGCGTTCGCCATTCGCCTCGCGCTCGCGTGCGTCGCGCTCGTCACGCGCCCGGCGCAGTGTGCGCGGGAGATCATCGCTCAGCGTCGAGAAGTGTGGCTCGGGCATGGCCCATCGGGCTCCGTCGGCGGAGAAAACGGCGCTCACGCACGAGTGGAAATCAATGCAACGGCGCGATGGCTTCTGGTTAACGAGCCATTGGGGCCACATTAGGGTCCCATCGACACAAAGCCCGGACCACGCGCTGGAGTTACGATGATGATGGTAGCGGGAGGCGGACTTGAACCGCCGACCTAAGGATTATGAGACCTTCGCTCTAACCACCTGAGCTATCCCGCCACGACCGACGAACCGGCGCCCTCGTATAAGGACGCCCCGTCGGCACTGTCAAGCAAACCCCGCCAGTGCCGAGAGCTGGAAATCGCGCCTCTGGCGCGAGAGGGGCTGCCGCCCCTTCACCCCGCTCGGGGGGACACCCCCGAACCCCCGTCTTTTATGAGTTTGAGCGGTGCCTTACTCGGCCGCGACCGGCACGACTTCGCGCATCTTCTCGAAGCGCAGCATCGTGAAGAGGCCCCACGGCCGCAAAGCGCGCCGGCCGATGAGCTTCAGGTTGTCGCAAACCATGACACGGTCGACGTCGAACACCGGATGCCAGCCGAGCTTGTCGGCGAACGGCGCCATGCGGCGCTCGACCCAGCCGCGCACGCCCTCTTCCTGGCTGAAGTGGTTCACCAGGATCACCTCGCCGCCGACCTTGCACACGCGCGCAAGCTCGCGCATGACCTTCTCCGGCTCCGGCACGACAGTCATGACGTACATGGCAACGACAGTGTCGAACGAGCCCGTCGGGAACGTCAACTCACTCGCATCCATCTCGTGAAGGCCAGTGACATTGCTCAGGCCTTCCTCGGCAACTTTCTCGCGTGCCTTATCGAGCATCTCCGGCGAGAGATCGATGCCCACGATCTGCAGGTGCTGTGCGTAGTCGGGAAGCGAGAGGCCCGTGCCGACGCCGACCTCGAGCACCGTGCCGTGGCGCTGGTTGATGAACTCGACGGCGTGCCGGCGACCCTCCGTCGTAAAACGGCCGAACGTATTGTCATAGACAGGTGCCCAGCGCCGATAGGCTGTCCTGATCGCAGCCTCGTCCATCTGCGCCGCAGTTGCGCGTCCCGCCGTACTGTTCTGCATTCCCGACATTCCTTGCCGATCATCCGAACGCAACATCGACGTTCATCCTCGTCAATGCACTCAAATACGGGCGAGTTGCCCGCTCATTCATTCTCCGGGGCCAACCGCCACTGTCTCACGCGCCCCACCGCGAGGCTCCGTCGCGCGCAGGGCGGCACCGAAACTCGCTTCGTCCACGTCAGCCGAGGTCGCGGCTATCCAGCCGCCACCGAGCACGCGCGCAGTTGGTTCGGAAGAATAAAAGACGCACGCCTGACCCGGAGCCACCCCGAACTCTCCGTCGTCCAGAACTACCGCTGCCGCGCGCCCTCCGAGCGAGAGATGCGCAGAGAGCGGATCTTGAGACGACCGCACACGCACATGAATGCGTTCGCGCACGGTGCCCCCACCATCCACAGGCTCGTCGCCGAGCCAATTGACGTCTTTAAGCACAATCGTGCGCACACGCAAGCTGTCTCGCGGGCCCACCACAACCTCTGCCCGAGCGGAGTCGAGCCGAACCACGTAGAGCGGCTCGCGCCCCGTGACGCCGAGACCGCGCCGCTGACCGACGGTGAAGCCGAAGATGCCCTCATGCTGGCCGAGAACGCGCCCATCGACATGAACGATGTTACCGGGCGTTGCGGCTTCAGGCTTGAGCCGCTCGATGAGATCGCTGTAGCGGCCGCTCGGCACAAAGCAAATGTCCTGGCTGTCGGCCTTTTCGGCGACGGGCAGCGCGAGCGTGCGCGCGAGATCGCGCACTTGCGCCTTGTGCAGCGCGCCGAGAGGAAAGCGCAAGAATGCAAGCTCCTCGCGTGTCGTCGCGAAGAGGAAATAGCTCTGGTCGCGGCTGAGATCGACCGGCCGATAGAGAGCCGGAGCGCCGCGCACATCGCGCCAGTCGACGTAATGACCTGTAATGAGCGCCTGCGCGCCAATCTCACGCGCAGTGTCAAGAAGACCCGAGAACTTGATGTTCTGGTTGCATGAAACACAGGGGATCGGCGTCTCGCCAGCGAGGTAACTCTCTGCAAACGGCGCAATCACGGACTCGCGGAACTGACGCTCATAGTCGAGGACGTAGTGCGCGATACCGAGATGCTCGGCGACGCGGCGGGCATCGTGGATGTCCTGGCCGGCGCAGCAGGCGCCCTTGCGCCCGGTCGCGGCCCCGTGATCGTAGAGCTGCAGCGTGATGCCGACGACATCGTAGCCGGCCGCCTTGGCGAGGGCCGCGGCAACGGAGCTGTCCACGCCACCCGACATCGCCACGACCACGCGCGCGCCATCGGCAACGCCGTGAAGGCGCCCAAGGCGGGCCGGATCGAGATGGTCGACAGACATTCGGTGAACCGTTTGGATGCCGCGAGACAATCTGGCGGCGAACGCGGCGGCATGCTCAGTTTATTGAGGCCGCGCGGGGACACTGTTATCGCGGCGCAACATACGTCGTCTGTCCCCAATGAGCAAGGTCGCGCGCCGATTGGCAGAAATGTGGCGCAGAGCAAAGTCTTACGTCGTCGGGATCGACTTTACTCCGCTGGAACGCCTTAAGATTTTGTTAACCGAACCAGCCCAGCGCTAAAGCCATGCAGAATAACGGCGAGCTTCCCGTTGCTGGTGATCTGGACGCGGCGCTCACGCACTGGCGCGAACACCTGACAGCACGCGCCGCCAGCACGAATACCATCGAGGCCTACGAGCGCGATTGGCGCCAGCTCTGCGACTGGCTCTCGCACCGCCTTGGCCGCGCACCGTCGCTTACCGACATCCGCCGCCTGGAGCCGTCGACCTTCCGCGCTTTTCTCGCCAATCGCCGCCGCCTCGGTGTCGAGAACCGCTCGCTCGCGCGCAGCATGTCGTCCTTCCGCCAGTTCTTCCGCTGGCTCGAGGCGAGCCAGGACCTCAAGAACCACGCCATCCTGAAGGTCGGCACGCCCAAGGTCGCACGTGGCCTGCCGCGCCCGCTCACGGTCGCCAAGGCCGCCGATGTCGTCAAGGCGGATATGGCCGCCGATCTCGACTGGGCGCGCGCGCGCGATCTCGCCGTGCTGTTGCTGCTCTATGGTGCGGGCTTGCGCATTTCCGAAGCGCTCGGTCTCACGCTCGCCAATGCACCGACACCGGGACGCGAAGCTCTGCGCATCACGGGCAAGGGCGGCAAGGAGCGTCTGGTCCCGATCCTGCCAGCCATCCAGCAGGCCGTCGCGCGCTATCTCGAACTCTGTCCCTTCACGCTCGAGAAGGACGAGCCCATGTTCCGCGGCGCGAAAGGCAGGCCACTCTCGCCACGCATCATTCAGTTGATGATGGAGCGCTTGCGCGGCGCGCTCGGCCTTCCCGAAACGGCGACGCCGCACGCGCTGCGCCATTCCTTCGCGACGCATCTGCTGTCAGCGGGTGCGGACCTGCGGCAGATCCAGGAGCTACTCGGCCACGCGTCGCTCTCGACGACGCAGGTCTACACCGAGGTTGATCGCGAGCGTTTGCTCAAGGTCTATGATCTCGCACATCCACGAGCGCGTTTGACCTGACGCTCACTTCTTCGAACGTGATGAATTGAGCTTCGCAATCTCCGCTTCACTGAAGCCGAACTCGGTGAGAACCTTGTCGGTATGCTCTCCCGTCATGGGCGCGCGCGTGCGAACGCCGCCTGGGGTCTCGGAAAGTTTCACCGCGGTGCCCGCCACTTTGAACGTGCGATCGCTGACGCCCGGCAGCTCGACTTCCGCCAGCATCCCGCGTGCGGCGATATGCGGGTCGTCGAAGATCTCGTCGAAACTGCGTACGGGACCAAACGGGATCTTGCCGCCCAGCACTTCCGTGATCTCGGCTTTCGTGCGCGCGGACGTCCAGTCCGTCACGAGCCCTTCGACTTCTGCACGCCGGTCGAGACGATCGCGCGTCAACCGATAGCGCGCATCCTCTGCCAACTCAGGCCGACCGATCGTCTTCACCAGCAGCCGCCAGAACTCATCGTGCGGACAGCCGATCGCCACCCAGCCGTCCTTCGCTGGAAAGAGGCCATACGGGCAGAGCAGTGGATGACTGTTCCCCTCGGGTCCTGGTGACTTGCCGTCATAGGAATACTGAAACACGGGCCGTTCGCACGCAGCGAGCACACCATCGACCATGGCGACATCGACGAACTGGCCGCGCCCCATTGCGCGCGCACGATGCAGCGCCGCGAGAATGCCGAAAGCACACTGCATAGCCGGAATGAGATCGCCGACACCCGGACCAATTTTCGTCGGCGGGCCGCCCGGTGTTGGCGACGTGATCGCGATGATGCCGCCCATGGCCTGCGCGACGATGTCGTAGGCCGGCCACTCGGCATAAGGACTGCGGCCCGAGCGCGGATCGCCAAAACCGCGGATGGTGCCATAGACGAGGCGCGGATTGATCTCGGCGAGCGTCTCGTAGCCAAGGCCCAATCGCTCCATGACGCCGGCGCGAAAGTTCTCGACCAGAATGTCGGCCTTGGCGACGAGGCGTTTCAGCACCTCGCGGCCATCCTCGGACTTGAGGTCGAGGACGATCGATTCCTTGTTGCGGTTCGTCGAGCCGAAGTAGCCGCCATAGCCGCCTTCTGGCACGCCCACCTGCCCTGGTGCGAAGGGACCGAAAAGGCGCGTCGTATCGCCCCCCGGTGGCTCGATCTTCACGACGCGCGCACCCTGGTCCGCGAGCATCATAGTGACGAACGGACCTGCCAGCATTTGCGTCAGGTCCAGCACGAGCACGTCGCCGAGGGCACCCATTTGGAAAAGCGGTCCGCTGCCGTGATCTGCCGCCGACGCGCCGGCCATGCCATGCTCCTCGAAGTAAGGGGTAAATCGGTTGCTCTGGGATGCCCGGAGCGAACGAACTCTAGGCGGCGGCCACGTGGACACGCAATGTTCACGCTGCAGCGCGGACGCAGTGCGGCATCCGCGCAACGCATGGCAGGTTCTGCCTAATTACACGACAAACTGTCGCACGATTGACTTGTAAATTGACACCGCCTAGTCTTATTTCGCATCTGCGAGAGGCCGAAATCACGGCTTTGTGCGGACATTCGCTGGCCGCTCGGCCGACAGGCGGTACCCGCACTTATCCTTCGCGCAATTGGCTCGGCGCGACTGGCTGGTGCCTACCTCCGCGTCGTTGATTGAAAGCCGATTTTCCTGAGGTCTGGGGAGCGCGTTATCAATGAAAGTGCTGGTGCCCGTTAAGCGGGTCGTCGACTACAACGTCAAGATCAGGGTCAAGGCTGACGGTTCGGGCGTGGAGCTCGCCAATGTCAAGATGTCGATGAACCCGTTCGACGAGATCGCGGTCGAAGAAGCGATCCGCCTCAAGGAAAAGGGTGCCGTCACCGAGATCGTCGCCGTGTCCGTCGGACCGGCCAAGGCGCAGGAGACCATCCGCACCGCGCTCGCCATGGGTGCCGATCGCGGCATTCTCGTCGAGACCGGCGATGAGGCCGTCGAGCCGCTCGCCGTCGCAAAGCTCCTCAAGGGCATTGTCGAAGCCGAGAAGCCCGGTCTCGTCATTCTCGGCAAGCAGGCCATCGACGACGATTGCAATCAGACCGGCCAGATGCTCGCGGCGCTGCTCGGCTGGCCGCAAGGCACGTTCGCCTCGAAGCTGGTGATCGACAGCGGCACGCTCTCGGTGACGCGCGAGGTCGATGGCGGCCTCGAGACCATCAAGCTCAACATGCCGGCCATCGTAACGACGGACCTGCGCCTCAACGAGCCGCGCTATGCCTCGCTTCCGAACATCATGAAGGCCAAGAAGAAGCCGCTCGATACCAAGAAGCCCGCTGACTTCGGGGTCGACGTTTCCCCGCGGCTCAAGGTGCTGAAGACGACCGAGCCTGCAGGCCGCAAGGCCGGCGTCAAGGTCGGCAGCGTCGCCGAGCTGGTCGCGAAGCTCAAGGATGAGGCGGGGGTACTCTGATGGCTGTTCTTCTTCTAGCCGATCACAACAACAGCGCACTCGGAAGCGCCAACGCCAAGGCCATGAGTGCTGCGAAGGCACTCGGCGGCGATGTCCATGTGCTCATCGCGGGCAGCAACTGCGGCGGCGCTGCCGAAGCTGCAGCCAAGCTCGATGGCGTGGCGAAGGTGCTGCTCGCGGATGCGCCGCAGTTCGCCAATCAGCTCGCCGAAGAAATGACGGCGCTGATCGTGCCGCTCATGGCGAACTATGACGCCGTGCTCGCGCCGGCAACGGCCTCCGGCAAGAACGTGCTGCCGCGCGTCGCCGCCATGCTCGACGTCATGCAGCTCTCGGACGTGACCAAGGTTATTTCGGCTGACACCTTCGAACGGCCGATCTACGCCGGCAATGCCATCCAGACCGTGCAGTCCGGCGAAGCCAAGAAGGTCATCACCGTGCGCACCGCGTCCTTCCAGGCCGTGGGCACGAGTGGCTCGGCCGCGGTCGAGAAGATCGCAGCTCCGGGCGCCGCGGGCATCTCGTCTTTCGACAAGGCGGAGCTGTCGAAGTCCGACCGGCCCGAGCTCACGTCTGCGCGCATCGTCATCTCCGGCGGGCGTGGCATGCAGTCGGGCGAGAACTTCAAGAAGTACATCGAGCCTGTCGCCGACAAGCTCGGCGCGGCCATGGGCGCCTCGCGCGCCGCGGTGGACGCCGGTTTCGTGCCGAACGACTTCCAGGTCGGCCAGACCGGCAAGGTCGTGGCACCGGAGCTTTACATCGCCGTCGGCATCTCGGGTGCCATTCAGCATCTCGCCGGCATGAAGGACAGCAAGATCATCGTCGCGATCAACAAGGACGCGGAAGCGCCAATCTTCCAGGTCGCCGACTACGGCCTCGTCGGTGCCCTCTTCCAGTTGCTGCCGGAGCTCGCAGCCGAGCTCGCCAAATCCGGCCGATGCTCTGACACGCGAAGGAACGGGCGCTATGGACACTGCCGTGAAGACGAAAAAGGCTACCGCCACGCCGCCCGTCACCTTCGTCAAGAAGGTCGGCATCATCGGTGCCGGCCAGATGGGCAACGGGATCGCCCATGTCATTGCGCTCGCCGGTTACGACGTCGCGATGAACGACCTCAAGAAGGAGGCCGTCGAGAAGGCCTTCAGCACAATCGAGCGCAACATCATGCGCCAGGTGACTAAGGGCCTGGTCTCCGAGGCTGACATGAAGTCGGCGATGAAGCGCATCACTTACGCGCCGAGCTTCAAGGATCTCGGCGATGCCGATCTCGTTGTCGAGGCAGCGACCGAGGACGAGAGTGTCAAGCGCAAGATCTTCGCGGAGCTGTGCCCGAACCTGAAGAAGGACGCGATGCTCGCGAGCAATACGTCCTCGATCTCGATCACGCGCCTCGGCGCGGCAACGGATCGTCCCGAGCGTTTCATCGGGATGCACTTCATGAACCCGGTGCCGGTGATGCAGCTCGTCGAGCTCATCCGCGGCATCGCCACCGAGGATGAGACCTTCTCGCGCGCTCGCCAGTTCGCCGAGAGCCTCGGCAAGACGATCGCGGTCTCCGAGGACTTCCCGGCCTTCATCGTCAATCGCATCCTGCTGCCGATGATCAACGAGGCCATCTACACGCTCTACGAGGGCGTCGGCGGCGTCGAGGCCATCGACAAGGCCATGCGGCTCGGTGCAAACCATCCCATGGGCCCGCTCGAGCTTGCGGACTTCATCGGCCTCGATACGTGCCTTTCGGTCATGCAGGTGCTCTACGAGGGCCTCGCCGACACGAAGTACCGCCCGTGCCCGCTCCTCGTGAAGTACGTCGAAGCCGGCTGGCTCGGCCGCAAGACCCAGCGCGGCTTCTACGACTACCGCGGCGAGCATCCCGTCCCGACGCGTTGAGGCGCACGCGGTCCGGTCTTTCCATCACGACTACGAGGCCGCAAATGGCTGAGCTGATCGTCCGTTCCGTCAGGCCGGATGACTACGAGCAATGGCTGCCGCTTTGGGATGGCTACAATGCCTTCTACGGGCGCTCCGGCCCGACCGCACTCCCACCGGAGATCACGCGCGCAACCTGGCAGCGCTTCTTCGACCACTACGAGCCCATGCACGCGCTGGTCGCCGAGCAGGATGGGCGCCTGCTCGGGCTCGCCCACTATCTCTTTCACCGCAGCACGATTTCGATCGAGCCGAACTGCTATCTGAATGACCTCTTCACGGGTGAGGACGCTCGCGGCAAAGGCGTCGGCCGCGCCCTGCTTCTCGAGTTCTACGACCGCGCCAGGAAGGCCGGTAATGCCCGCGTCTACTGGCTGACCCACGAAACGAACGCGACGGCCCGCCTCCTCTACGACAAGGTTGCGGATAGCACGGGCTTCATCGTCTACCGGAAGATGCTCTGAGCTCGACGCTCGGCTCCTGTGCCGCACCCGGCTTCCTCGCGCGGATGTGCAGGAAAATCGGCGCGATGCGCGTATCAGCTACTTCAGGCTGAGCTTCGGCCGTCTCGATGTCTGCGCAAGGCTCGGCGAATTTCTCGATGACGAGGCCCGCGCCCACGATGAAGTCAACCCACGTGCTGAGGGTGCGGTGAAATCGCGGAATACGGAAAGGCGCGACCTTCTCGCGCTCTTCATGCGACACGCTCCCGAACCACCAGCTCTCCACTTCGCCATCCGTACCATCGAAGTAACGGGCGACCTCAACTGCGCGGGGTTGGCCTTCGGCATCGCGCAAGTTCCGGCGATGTGGCGGCACGAAGCAGGGATGCAGAATGGAAAACTGAAAGAAGCCATCGGGACGGAGAACACGCGCGACTTCGCGAAAGGCGAGATGCTGGTCGGGCATGTCCATGAACGCCATGAACGACGTCGCGAAATCGAACGAGGCATCGGCGAAAGGAAGCGCCATCCCATCACCGACCTGGAAATCGATGCCGAGGGGAGCTGTCCTCTCTTGTGCTTGCGCGTGTGCGATGAAGGTTGGCGCTATGTCGACCGCGTGCATCCGGGCGCCCCGCTCAGCGAGCTTTCGGGTGTTCGACCCTTCGCCGCACCCAATATCGAGCCCCGGGAGACCATTGATCGGCGGCAGGATCGACAGGAAGGCCGGCGTGTTCAGAGCGTCACGATAGACGTCGTATCCAGCCCGGCTGTGCCGGGTCCACGTGTCGGCGTTGCCTTCCCAGTAAGCTGCTACGTCAGCCCGGTCCATGTTGTAGCCTCCTCCTTGCGCGGGCGGGGCATAAAGCACGTTTAAGTTGACAGTGCGAGCGGCCTCCAACATAAGACAGGCTTCGCGCGGGGCCATCCGGCCGCCGTGCTCATGCGCTGTTCGAGGCCTGCCCGCTCATCCCCGCCGGGACGAACGGCGGGCGCCTAAGTGATCCGGCCACGGCCGGATCCGCCGAAGGACGCGGATAACACAAGGAAGTCAACGATGTACGCAGTCATCAAGACCGGCGGCAAGCAGTACCGCGTGGCAGCCGACGACGTCCTGACCGTCGAGAAGCTCGCAGGCGAGCCCGGTGCCAAGATCGAATTCGGCGAAGTCCTCATGGTCGGCGGCGATAGCCCGAAGATCGGCGCTCCCCTCGTCTCGGGTGCCATGGTCAAGGCCGAGGTCGTCGAGCAGACGCGTGGGCCGAAGGTCATCGCCTTCAAGAAGCGCCGGCGCAAGAACTCGCGTCGCAAGCGCGGCCATCGTCAGGACCTGACGACCGTCAAGATCATCGAGATCGTCGGCGCCTGAGCGCGGCCTCCGCCCCGGCGGAGTGCAGAACGCGATCGGCGCATCAAAGCGAGGAGACCTAAGTCATGGCACAGAAAAAAGCAGGCGGCTCGTCCCGCAACGGCCGCGATACCGCCGGCCGGCGTCTCGGCGTCAAGAAGTTCGGCGGCGAGCGCGTCATCTCGGGCAACATCATCTGCCGCCAGCGCGGCACGAAGTGGCACCCCGGCACCGGGGTCGGCATGGGCACGGATCACACGATTTTCGCCGTTGTCGAGGGCACCGTCGAGTTCGCGACAAAGCGCAACAAGCGGATCTACATCTCGGTCCGGCCGGACAAGGCCGAGGCTGCGGAGTAGGCTCGCCTCCGAGGGCATATCTCCAAGCGGTTCGGCCATGGCGCAGACGCCCGTGCTCAATACCGCACGTTTGACGCTGCGGCCTTTCCGGCTCGGCGACGCGCCCCGCTTCGTCGCCCTTGCCGGCGATCTGGCCGTCGCTCGCATGACGAGCGACATCCCGCACCCGCTGCACGTGTGGCAATGCCGACGGTGGCTACGCCAGGCCCGCGGCGAGGTGCGCTTCGCCATAGCGCACCACGACGAGCTTATCGGCGGCGTTGGGTATTTTTGCCATCGCACGCGCGTCGGCGAACTCGGCTTCTGGCTCGGGCAGGAGTACTGGGGCCACGGCTTCGCGACGGAAGCCTCGCG
>JAEZAW010000339.1 GCA_023430315.1 Pseudomonadota bacterium
CGCCGAAGGCGCTCGCGGCGACGCTTGCCGCGGTGAGGCGGTCGCGCAAGCTCGGATCGCTCGAGGAAGCCCTGAACGTCGAGTTGCGGCTCTGCATTCACCTCTTCGAGGATGGCGAGTTCTCCGAAGGCGTGCGCGCGCTACTCGTCGACAAGGACAAGAACCCACGCTGGAAGCCACCGACGCTCGCGGAGTTGAGCGACGCGACGGTCGAGACCTTGTTTGCACCCCTCCCGGCCGATCAGGAGCTGGGCTTGCGAGCATCTGCGTGATCAGGCAGGCTTGGGTACACGACTAAGAACAATACGGAGTCCTCATGTCACAGCACAAACGCCGCGGTCCTCTCACGGGAATGCGCGTCATCGACCTTTCACACGTCATGGCGGGTCCGACCTCGGCTCGCATGCTCGCCGACATGGGCGCCGACGTCATCAAGGTCGAAAAGGCCGATGGCGGTGACGACACGCGGCGGATGCTGCCGCCCGATATCAAGGGCGAGCCAGCCGCCTACATGATGATGAATCGCAACAAGCGCGGCATCGTTCTCGATCTCAAGAAACCGGCGGGGCGCGCGGCTCTGAAGCGTCTGCTGAAAGACGCCGACGTCCTGATCGAGAACTACCGC
Organism: Pseudomonadota bacterium; assembly: GCA_023430315.1. Lineage (GTDB taxonomy): Bacteria > Pseudomonadota > Alphaproteobacteria > Rhizobiales > Hyphomicrobiaceae. Next base: position 626 of record JAEZAW010000339.1, read on the forward strand.
CACGATACGCTCGACAAGCTCGGCCTCGGCTACGAGGCCCTGCACAAGGAATTTCCGGGGCTCATCTACTGCGCCGTCTCGGGCTTCGGTCGCTCAGGGCCGTACGCCGATCAGGGCGGTTACGACCTCATCGCGCAGGGCATGTCGGGCCTCATGGCCATCACGGGCGAAGGCCCTGGGCGGCCGCCGGTCAAAGTCGGCTCGCCGGCTTGCGACATCACTGCCGGCATCATTGCCGCCATGGCCATGTGCGCGGCCTATGCCCACAAGCTCAAGACCGGCGAAGGGCAGTTTGTCGATACGTCGCTGCTCGAGGCCGGCATCACGCTCACGTATTGGCAGTCGGCGATCGCGCTCGCGACAGGCGTATCACCGGGGCCGATGGGTTCGCGCCATCCGCTCAATGGCCCCTACCAGGCCTTCGAGACCAGCGACGGCTACATCAACGTCGGCGCCTCGAACCAGAAGATGTATCCCATGCTGTGCGATGTGCTCGGCTGTCCCGAACTCGGCAAGGATCCGCGCTTTCTCACCGGGCACGATCGCATGGGCAATCTCGATACGCTCATCGACCTGCTCAACGCGCACTTCCGCAAGCAGAACACGGCGCACTGGCTTGAAAAGCTCGAGGCCGTGGGCATACCGTGCGGTCCGGTGCTGTCCATCAACGAGATGCTCGTGCATCCGCAGACGCGTGCGCGCGACATGGTGGTTGCCGTGACTCATCCCATTGCCGGCAAGGTCGAGACGATCGGGATGCCGGCAAAGTTCTCGGGAACGCCGACCGAGATCGCCATGCCAGCGCCGCTGTACGGCCAGCATACGCGCGAAGTGCTGAGCGAAGCCGGCTTCACGCCTGCCGAGATCAATGCGCTGCTCGCCGAAGGGGCAGCGAAGGAAACCGAGCTGCCCAAGGTCGCGGCCGAATAGGTACATCAGCGGAGGCTCACATGGCCACGAACCGCCAAGTCATTCTTGCGAGGCGCCCGTCGCCGGGCCTCGTCACGCCGGATGTGTTCGTCGTGAAGGATGCGCCACTCACGGAGCCAGGCGAAGGCGAAGTGCGCGTGAAGATCGCGTACGTCTCGCTCGATCCGGCCATGCGCGGCTGGATCAACGAGGGGCGTTCGTATGTGCCGCCGGTCGCGATCGGCGGTGTGATGCGCTCGTTCTCGGTCGGTATCATCGATGCCTCGAATCATCCAGCCTTCAATGTCGGTGATGCCGTGCAGGGTATGCTCGGCGTGCAGCAGTACGCCATCTCGGACGGCAAGGGCCTCGTGAGGGTCGATCCTTCGGCGGCCCCGCTCGAACGCTGGGTCGGCGGGCTCGGCATGCCCGGCTGGACGGCCTATTTCGGCCTCCTCGAAGTGGGCCAGCCCAAAGCCGGCGACACGGTCGTCGTCTCCGCGGCTTCGGGCGCCGTCGGCTCGATCGTCGGCCAGATTGCGAAGATCAAGGGTTGCCGCGCGGTCGGCATCGCCGGCGGCGCGGAGAAATGCCGCTACGTGGTCGATGAACTCGGCTTCGATGCCTGCATCGACTACAAGAGCGGCAATCTCGCCGAGCAGCTCAAGGCCGCGTGCCCTCAAGGCATCGACGTCAACTTCGAGAATGTCGGTGGCGAGATCTTCGACACCATTTTGTTACAAATGAACGTGCACGGGCGCATCGCGCTCTGCGGTCTCATCTCCGCGTACAACGCGACGAAGATGCCGGAGGGTCCGAAGAACCTGCGCGCCGTGCTCACGCAGCGCCTCACCATGCGCGGCCTCATTGTTCTCGATTGGATCGACCGCGTGCCCGAGGCAATCGCTCAACTCGGGACCTGGCATCGCGAGGGCAAGCTCAAAATCCGCGAGGATGTGCGCACGGGCGGCCTCGAAAGCTTTACCGACACCCTCAATCTGCTCTACACCGGCGGCAACAACGGCAAGCTCGTCCTCAAGGTCTGATCCGTGCTCAAGCCTGGAATTACGCTCTACTTCGTCCGCCACGGCGAGACGGACTGGAATGCGGTGCGCCGCTATCAGGGCCAAACCGACACGCCGCTCAACGACAAGGGTCGCGGGCAGGCCGCGCGCAACGGCCGCGAGCTCGGCCGCATTCTCGATGGCAAGGCGGAGAGCTTCGAATTCGTCGCGAGCCCGCTACAGCGCACATCCGAGACCATGCAGATCATCCGTCGCGAGATGGGCCTCGACCCCGATGCCTTCGCCCGAGACGATCTCCTGAAGGAGATCAACTTCGGGCACTGGGAAGGCCAGATCTGGGACGATCTGCCGAACAACGACCCCGAGGAGTTTGCCGCCCGCAAGGCCGATCCCTACCGCTGGCGGCCCCGCAATGGCGAAAGCTACGAGGATCTCGCCATGCGGGTCGGGAACTGGATTGCGAGCCTGGAGCGGGACACGGTCGCCGTCTCCCATGGGGGCGTCAGCCGGGTTGTGCGCGGGCACATTCTCGGCCTCGACTGGGGGGAGATTCATGCACTCGACGTGCCCCAGGACAAGATCCTGCGCCTTAGGCGCGGCGAGCAGGAATGGCTGTAGGCCGGCTTCGACGACTGCGCCCTTCTGTCGCCCTGCCGACACGGTGGGTAACGCGAACGGAACGCGGCCCTAATTGCGGCGGATTGTGGTAGTCAACGGACACTTGAGGGGGGTCCCCAGCAGCGCGTCCGTTGCATGAGCGGATTTGCCGTCCGCTGCGTCACTCGCGAACCGGAGCCGGACTAGTGT
>JAEZAW010000390.1 GCA_023430315.1 Pseudomonadota bacterium
GCGCCATGGAGGCGGGCTTCCCCGTCGTAAAGTTCTTCCCCGCCGAGGCCTCGGGCGGCATCAAGGCGCTGAGTGCGATGCTGGCGCCGCTGCATGATCTGGCCGTCATGCCGACCGGCGGCATCACGCCGACCAATGCGCCGGATTACCTGAAAACCCCCAACGTCGTCGCTGTCGGCGGATCTTGGATGGTCAAGACCGATGATCTGGATGCCGGCCGCTTCGACGAGATCGCCGCGCTCGCTCGTGCGGCCGCTGCCATCGGCCGTCAGCGTGGGTGATACTGATTGGGCGATTGATCCATCGCAACGCCGCGGGTTCACTTAACGTTTATTCGGTTGCATCAGGCGGCAGGCCATGCGCCCCGCCGCGTGTGTTGCGCGTATTTCGCCCTGACGCCGCCCATGCTTGGCTCAGGGGAGGCGCGAGATCAGCCCCAATCCTGGCATCATCCAGGGAGCCCGAATGCCGGACCAACACGATCCTGCTTTGCCCGACAAGCCCTGGCACGCCCTTCCAGTCGATACCGCCATCGCCGACCTCGCCAGCGCGCGCGAAGGTCTCGACACTGCGGATGCCACCGCCCGGCTCGAACGTTACGGACCTAATGCCCTGCCGGCCGGCAAGGGAAAGTCCCTGCTGAAGCGCTTCCTCCTTCAGTTCGACAACCTGCTGATCTACGTGTTGATTGCCGGCGCGGCGATCACGCTGCTGCTCGGGCACTACGTGGATATGTCCGTTATTCTTGCCGTCATCCTCATCAACGCCATCATCGGCCTCATCCAGGAGAACAAGGCCGAGTCCGCGCTCGAAGCCATTCGCGACATGATCAGCCCCCGCGCCTCGGTGCTGCGCGAGGGCCATCGCGTGACGGTCGATGCCGCGCACCTCGTGCCCGGCGACATCCTGCTACTGGAAGCGGGCGACCGCGTCACAGCCGATGTCCGCCTGATCAAAGCGCGCAATCTGCGGATCGACGAGGCCATTCTGACGGGCGAATCCGTTGCCGTGGACAAGGGAACGGATCCTGCCGCGGCGGAGGCGGCCCTCGGCGATCGCCGATCCATGGCCTATTCGGGAACGCTCGTCACGTCGGGTCAGGGCGCCGGCATCGTCGTCGCGACAGGACCGAACTCGGAGATCGGCCGCATCAGCGCGCTGCTGAGCCGAGTCGAACAGCTCGAGACCCCGCTCATCCGGCAGATGAACCAATTCGCGCGCCAGCTCACGTTCGCGATCCTGGCGCTCTGCGCGGTGACATTCCTGTTTGCCGTGTACGTGCGCGACTATCCCGTGGATCTGGCTTTTCTCGCCGTCGTCAGCTTGGCTGTCGGCGCCGTGCCAGAGGGCCTGCCGGCCGTGATGACCATCACGCTCGCCATCGGCGTTCAGCGCATGGCCGCACGCAATGCCATCATCCGCCATCTGCCGGCGGTCGAAACGCTCGGTTCGGTCTCGACCATCTGCTCCGACAAGACGGGCACGCTCACCCGCAACGAAATGACCGTCACGCGCGTGGTGCTTGCGGACCGCGCCTACGACGTCGGCGGCGTCGGCTATGCGCCGAAGGGCGGCTTCAGTCTCGGCGGCAGCGAGGCCGAAACCGCAGCCGATGCCGCGCTCATGAGTGCGGCACGCACGGCCATTCTGTGTAACGACGCGGCGTTGCGCGAGCGCGATGGGCACTGGTCTGTCAACGGCGATCCCATGGAGGGTGCGCTCATGGCATTCGGCCTCAAGGCCGGCTACGAGCGCGAGCCGCTCGCCAAGTCCCTCCCGCGCCTCGACGAGATCCCGTTCGATGCGGCGCACCGCTACATGGCAACGCTCCATCACAGCCACGACGGCGCCTGCTTTGCCTGCATCAAAGGCGCGCCCGAGCGAATACTCGATATGTGCAGGACGCAGGCGAGCGATGGCGGCGAAGAGCCGCTCGACAAGGCCTACTGGCTCGAGGCTATCGACGAACTCGCCCGCAAAGGTCAGCGCGTCCTCGCGCTCGCCTCGCTCGCACTGCCGCACGACAAGCGCACGCTCGACTTCGGCGATGTCGATGCGGGCCTGAAGCTCGACGCCCTCGTCGGCCTGATGGACCCGCCGCGGCCAGAGGCGATCGCCGCCGTCGCCGAGTGCCGCGGTGCCGGCATAGCCGTCAAGATGATCACCGGCGATCACGCGGCCACCGCCGGCGCCATCGCCGGCGAGCTGGGGCTCGGGGCCAGCGCCAAAGTCATCACCGGCCACGATCTCGACACGGTGGACGATATGGCGCTGCGCGGGCTGGCAGCCGAAACGAGCGTCTTCGCGCGCACGAGCCCCGAGCACAAGCTCCGCCTCGTCCAGGCTCTGCAGGCTGATGGCGACGTCATCGCCATGACCGGCGACGGCGTAAACGATGCGCCGGCACTCAAGCGCGCCGATGTGGGCGTCGCCATGGGCCGCAGCGGCACCGAGGCGGCCAAGGAAGCCGCCGACATGGTGCTCGCGGACGACAATTTCGCCTCCATCGTCGCGGCTGTGCGCGAGGGGCGGACGGTCTATGACAACCTGACCAAAGTGATCGGCTGGACGCTGCCGACCAACGGGGGCGAGTTCCTCCTCGTCGTCGTGGCTATCCTCGCAGGGATCACGCTGCCGATGACGCCGGTCCAGATACTCTGGATCAACATGGTCACCTCGGTCTGCCTCGGGCTCGTCCTCGCCTTCGAGCCAGCCGAACTCGACATTATGCAGCGCCCGCCCCGCGCGCCCGATGCGCCGATCCTGTCGCCCTTCCTGCTGTGGCGTGTCGCCTTCGTGTCGGTCCTCTTCGCCGTCGGCGCGCTTGGCATCTTTGCCTGGGCGATGGCCCGCGATCTCGGCATCGAGACCGCCCGGACCATGGTGGTGAATACGGTTGTGGTCCTGGAGCTTTTCTATCTGTTCTCGGTCAGATACCTGTACGGCGCCTCGCTCACTTGGCGCGGGATTCTCGGCACGCCGGCCGTGCTGATCGGCATTGCGTTCATCGTCGGCCTGCAATTGGCCTTCACGTACCTCCCCTGGATGCAGTACCTGTTCCAGACCACAACCATCGGTTTCCTCGACGGCGTCGCAATCATCGGGACGGGCATCGCCCTGTTCGTGATCCTCGAGATCGAGAAGCATATCGGCCGGGCGCTCTTCCCGACGCTCAGACCCGGCGCCACGAGGCTGGAAGTCCGGGCCGCGTGAGCGAACGCTTCGCCGCCCGGGACGCATCGACCGAACGCAGAAGGAAGAAAGGGATTTCGACAATGGCCTACAAGTCCATCCTGGTGCACCTCAACAACGAGGGCCGCGTGGCGCGCCTGATGAGCGCGGCGATGCAGCTCGCGTTGCCCTCGAACTCCCACGTCACAGGGCTCTTCGTCGTTCCTGCCGCGCCGGCCAAGTCGCCGCTGCTGCCCATGATCTCGGGCAGCGCCATCGCAAGCGCGATCGATGCCTACCGCAAGACCGGCGACGGCATCCGGAACGCCTTCGAGCAGGCCATCAGCGCGCAGCCGGTCGTCGGCGAGTGGCGGCTCCATCAGGCCAAGAAGCCAGGCTACGTCGAAGCCGTGCTCGATCACGCGCGCTCGGCCGATATCGTGGTCGCGGCCCAGAAGGAAAGCGACTGGGACTACGCCGACATGTTCGACGTTCCCGATTGGCTGGCCATGGACAGCGGTCGGCCGGTGCTCATCGTGCCCAAAGCCGGCAATCTCGCCTCGATCGGCGAGCGCATCGTGGTCGCGTGGAACAACAGCCGCGAATCGGCGCGCGCCGTCTTCGATGCGCTGCCGCTGCTGCAGAAGGCGGGCGAAGTGACGGTGCTGTCTGTCGAAGAGGCCGGCAAGCCGGAGGTGACAAGCGAGATCGCCGGGTCAGAAATCGGCGCAACGCTCGCCCGTCACGGAGTCAAAGTGAATGTCCAGCAGGTGAAGCCGGGCGCGCGCGGCGACTCGGGCGCCGAGCTGCTCGCGCAAGTTGCCGCGCATCGGGCCGATCTTCTGGTCATGGGCTGCTTCGGCCGCTCGCGCCTCCGGGAGTTCGTCCTCGGCGGCGCCTCGCGCCATGTCCTCCAGAACGCCACCATCCCGGTGCTGATGGGGCATTGATCGAGACGGCTTCGATCACACGTAACTTGCAGAAGGACGGGTCGAGCGCTCGTCCTCTTTTGCTCTTCGAGCGGTCATGCGCGGCAACCAATGCAGATTGCCTCCGCACGACGTCGAAGCGGCCTGCATCTATTACGGAATCGTAATCGCATCCGGCTTGAAGAACCCTCCTTGAAATGGTTCAAGGAGCGCACGAATGTGCGTTGCCTGAACCGGGACGGAAACGGGGCATGGATCTCACGCGGAGGGCCTATCTCGGCGGCATGGGCGCAGCGCTCGGTGCCGGCCTGATGCCGGGGACGGCGAGCGCGCAGGTCAAGCCGCTCCCAAGCCTTCCCTCCACGATGATCTGGAGCGTCGGCGACGACGACGGCCCCCGCTACAGAGAAGCGCTGGCGATCGCGGAGGCGATCAGCAAGGCGCATGGCACGCGCATTCGCCTGCAGCCCTCGGAGAACTCATTCGGGCGCATGGAGCAGCTCAAGGAGCGCCAGGTCACGCACGGCTTTCTCGGGATGGAAGCCTACTTCGCGGCCGAGGGGCTCTTTTCCTATGTCGCGCCCACCTGGGGCCCCCAGGACCTGCGCGGCCTGCTCGGGCGTATAAGCTCCATGTCGATCGTTGCGAGCGAGGCGAGCGGCATCAAGAAGCTCCAGGACATCAAGGGCAAGCGACTTGCGCGCACATCACGCAGCGGGGCGCTCTCGTACAGGACCGATGCGCTCCTCGAGGCAGCTGGTCTCACGGCCAAGGATCTGACCGTCGTCGAGTTCGACGGCAACGCCGCCGCTCTCGCCGCGCTCGCGAAGGGCGAAGTCGACTGCGCGGCAGCCGCACCGACGGCGGCCTCCTCTCAGGCCCTCGAAGCGATCGCCGACAGAATCGTCTGGATCGAGCTGCCACCCACCGACAAGGATCTCTGGGGACGGTTGCTGCGCGCGCTCCCCATCGCGCTACCGTTCGTCGAGGATATGGGACCCGGCATCAGCAAAACCGCACCGAAATCGCTCATGGGCTATCGCGATCCGGTCGTCACCGTCTATGCAGACGCTGGCGAGCTCGAGGTCTATGCGGTCACCAAGGCGATCGCCGATAATTTCGAGCTCTATCGTGGCGCCCTGCCGATCCTGGAGCGTTGGGGGCTGCCGCAGTCCGCGGGCTTTCCATCGCCGCTGCCCTTCCACGACGGCACGATCCGCTTCCTCAAGGAGAAGGGTGTCTGGTCGGCCGATCATCAGCGCTGGCAGGACGGCATCATGCGCCGCCAGTCGCGCCTTCGTCAGGGTTGGGCAGAAATGGTGGCCAAAGACCCGGCAAAAAGCGCGACCACCCCCGAGGCACTCGCAGAGCTTTGGACGCCTCGACGGGCGGAGATCCTGAAATCGCTCTAAAGAGCCATCCGCGAACCTCGCAAATGTCCGTACAGGAATACCCCCGGAGCCCTGCTACGGGGTTACCCTGCGTCCCGCTCAGGGAAGTGCATCTATGCGTGTTCTCCGATGTGCCCCCAATGTTTTCATATTGTTGCCATTTGATGCGTCATCTTGACACTCACTTAATGATGCAACTCCCTGTTCTCGCCCGATTTCGGCGGCTAAAGCGCCAAGGCGTCCGCGTCCTATGCGGGTGCCTACGAGTGCCCGCGGCTGCTCGGCCCGGGCAAACGAGTGCATAGACAACGGGGGAGTTTCTCATGTCTTGCGTATCAGCCGCGCTCCGGCTTGTTGCCGGCGCGTTCGCCCTGACGGTCGTCCTCTTCATCGGCGCGACGCCGTCCTTGGCACAGACATCGACGTCCTGCCTGCCATCATCGGTCAAAGCGACGCTCAACCAGATCCGTGCGAAGTTCGGTCCGGTTCAGATCGTCTCGACCTACCGCCGCGGTGCTGTCATCGCCGGTACGGGTCGCCGCAGCCTTCACGCTTCCTGCCGCGCGGTCGACTTCAACGCACCGGCCGGCAAGCGTTCGCAGGTGATTGCTTGGCTGCGCTCCAACCACAAGGGCGGCCTCGGCATTTACAGCTGCGGCATGAGCCACCTGCACATTGACAACGGTGGTCACTACACGTGGAACAAGTGCGTCGGCGGTGGCCGTCGCCGCGTCGCCCACGCGAACTGATTGCAACTCCGCTTCCGGCCATGGCCGCGGCAGAAGCCGCAGCCATGGCTCGAGGCGCTCCTCGGGAACTGCCGAGGGATTGCTCTCGTTGCCCTTTCATACTGGCGCCGCGCTTGTCTCATAGGCAGTGTGCAACGTCAGTTGGCCGGCCCGGAGCAATTCGAATGCGCACTCTTCTTCTCGCCGCAGCCCACGCTTTGCTCCTGCAAGGGCTCGCGCCTGGGCACTCGGCCTTCGCCGCGCAGACCGACGCTCCCGCAGCGCCGCGGACGGCCGTCAAGGTCGAGACCGTCGCCAAGGGGCTCACACATCCCTGGGGCCTGCAATTCCTGCCCGATGGGCGGATGCTCGTCACCGAGCGGCCAGGTCGCCTGCGCATCGTGGCCCGCGACGGTACGCTTTCGCCCGTCATTGCCGGGGTGCCGAAAGTTCATGCCTCCGGGCAGGGCGGACTGCTCGATGTCGCGCTCGCACCGGACTTTGCGACCTCGCAGGAAATTTTCTTCGCGTTCGCCGAGCCCAGCGAAGGTGGCGCGAACGGCACCAGCGTCGCGAGCGGCCGCCTGGAGCTCTCCGGCAGCGGCGGCAGCCTCGCCAATGTGCGCGTGATCTTCCGCCAGCAGCCCTCGTTCGCCTCCAATCTCCATTTCGGATCGCGCATCGTCTTCGCCGAGGACGGCACGTTCTATCTGACGGTCGGCGATCGCTACACGCAGAAGCAAGAGGCGCAGATCCCGTCCAACCACATCGGCAAGATCATGCGGCTCAATCGCGACGGCACGCCCTTCGCCGGCAACCCCAAACTCCCCGGCTGGGATGCGGCGGTCTGGTCGATTGGGCACCGCAATGTCCAGGGAGCCGCGCGCCATCCCGAAACGGGCGAGCTATGGACGGTCGAGCATGGCGCACGCGGCGGCGATGAGGTCAATCGCGTCCGCAAGGGCCTCAACTACGGCTGGCCCGTCATCACCTATGGCATCGACTATTCCGGTGCCAAGATCGGCGAGGGCACGACGAAGGCTGGCATGGAGCAGCCGCTCTACTACTGGGATCCCTCGATCGCACCTTCCGGCGCCGCCTTCTACACGGGCACGCTGTTTCCTGCGTGGCGCGGCAACCTCCTCGTCGGCGGGCTCGCAGCTCAGCAGCTCTCACGCCTCGTTCTGGAGGGAGAGCGGATCGTCGCGGAGGAAAGGTTGCTGGTCGATCTCGGCGCGCGCATTCGCGATGTCAGGATGGGGCCTGATAGCGCGGTCTGGGTGCTGACCGACCATACGGACGGCCGGATCCTGCGTCTCGTGCCGGGCTGACCTGCACGTCCTGCCGCGAAAACGGCCTTATTGGAGATAAACTTTCTACGCCCGATGTGAACGGCGTGGCATGGAAAACCGTCACTGTTCGCATATAGTCACGGGAGCGAGCGACCGACACTTCGCGCTTCGAGCTCAACGAAGCGCGCCTCACTAAACCGATATCGGAAAAAGCAACGGCCCCGCCGAGCGACGGCCTGCGACTTGATCCGAAACAATCATGGATTAGAGTGCGGCGAGCGTTCAGTTCTCGATGGCCGACGTTGCCATAGCAGCACATTACAAGGACTTGGTTCGATGCTTGGCCCTCTGACCTACCTCGACGCGGCCGTGCTTGCGATCGCCCTCATCTCCGGGCTGCTCGCCATGTACCGCGGCTTCACGCGTGAGCTGCTGTCGATAAGTTCTTGGATCGCGGCGCTCGCGGCGGCCGTATATTTCGTTTTCTACCAGAAGAGCACCGCCGAGCAGATCGCCCAGCAGTTCCAGGCCCCGGTCGCCGTCGCTCAGATCGTCGTCGGCGGCATCATCTTTCTGATCGTGCTGATCATCGTGCATCTCGTCACGTCGCGCCTCTCGGACACGATCCTCGACAGCCGCGTCGGCATGATCGACCGCATTCTCGGCCTTGCCTTCGGGGCGGCCCGCGGCTTCATCATCTTCGTCATCCTGTACATGTTCTACGTGAAGTTCTTCGCCCCCGACCCCAACACGCAGGCCGCATGGATCCGCGAGTCGACATCCCTGCCGTACCTGCAGGCCGTCGGACAGACACTCGAGGAATTCCTGCTCCGGATCCTGCCGGAAGACGGGAGCCTGCCGACGCGCGGCGGGCAGCAGGGCTAACCCCTTATTACGTTCCCGAGACGTAGATCCGCTGGAAGCGCGGACCGAGGCGCGTGAGCACCTCGTAGCCGATCGTTCCCGAGCTGTCGGCAAGGTCATCCACCTGCACATGGCGGCCGATGAGCTCCGCCCACGCACCGCGCTGCGCGAGTGCCGCCGGAATATCCGTGACGTCGATCGTCACCACATCCATGGACACGCGGCCGACGATCGGCGCGGGATAGCCCGCGACGTAAGCCGGTGGCGGCGGCCGCCCGATCGGCCCGCTGATCGAGCGGAGGAAGCCATCGGCATAGCCCGTCGCAATGGTCGCGAGACGCGACGGACGCGTCAGGGTGTACGTGGCGCCATAGCCGACCGTGTCGCCGGCGGCGGCCATGCGGATCTGGAGAATGCGCGCCTCGACGCGCACGACCTTCGCCGCCGGATTGGGCCGCCCCTCGATCGCGCGCCCCCCGTAGAGCGAGATCCCGGCGCGAACGAGATCATAGCGATAGTCGGCGCCGAGCAACGTCCCAGCCGAGTTGGCGAGGCTCGCCGGAGCGGCCGGCAACTTCGCACGCAGCGCATCGAACCGCGCTTTCTGCCGTGCATTCATCGGTGAGGACGGCGTATCGCCGCACGCAAGGTGGCTCATGACCAACGCTACCGGAAACGCCTCGAACGGCGCCGGATTTGCTGCCAGCGCCTCGACCTCGGCCGCTGTCAGGCCCAGCCGGTTCATGCCCGTGTCGATATGCACGGCCGCAGGCAGACGCATCCCTATACTGCGCATATAGGCCGCCCACTCCTCGATCTCGGCAAGACTGCCGAGGACCGGGCGCAATCCATACGTCGGATAGAGCGGCGCCGTGCCCGGCATGAGCCCGTCGAGCACGTAAGCTGTCGCCGCAGGCAGGGCGACCTTGAGCCGACGCCCCTCGGTCAGCGTCGCGACGAAAAACGTCCGGCAACCGGCCTCCCAAAGCGCCTTCACCACCGGCTCGATGCCCATACCATAGGCATCGGCCTTGACGACGCTGGCGCACTCCGCGCCTCGCGCCACGGCCGCGAGCCAGCGCCAGTTCGCCTGGATGCCGGCGAGATCCACAGTCAGCAGGCCGCGCGCCGCAGCGCTGATGGCGGCAGGGTTAGTCGCGGGCGGGGCAGCAGGGACGGACAACAGACAACACTCGCTTACTCGTGCCGCTCGGGCAGATACTGATCATGCGCCAGGTTCGAGAACCGCGTGAATTGGCCCTCGAAGGCCAGCGTCACCGTGCCGACCGGACCGTGGCGCTGCTTGCCGATGATAGCCTCGGCTTTGCCGCTGACCATCTGCATTTTTTCCATCCAGGCCTGGAACTCGGCCGTGCCCTCGCTCGGCTTGGTGCGCTCGACGTAATATTCCTCGCGGAAAACGAACATCACGACGTCCGCATCCTGCTCGATCGAACCGGATTCACGCAGATCCGAAAGCTGCGGCCGCTTGTCCTCGCGCTGCTCGACCTGACGCGAGAGCTGGGAAAGGGCGATGATCGGCACCTCGAGCTCCTTGGCCAGAGCCTTGAGACCCGTCGTGATTTCCGTGATTTCCTGCACGCGCCCCTCCCCGCTTCGCTTGGAGCCCGAGAGAAGCTGCAGATAGTCCACGATCAGAAGGCCGAGGCCGCGCTGGCGCTTGAGCTTGCGGGCGCGCGCCGCGAGCTGAGCAATCGAGATGCCACCGGTCTGATCGATGAACAGCGGGATCGTCGACATCTGCTGCGAGACCTGGACGAGGCGCTTGAACTCGGCCTCGTTGATCATACCGCGGCGGATCTTCTCGGACGAGATTTCTGCCTGCTCGGCGAGAATACGCGTCGCGAGCTGCTCGGCCGACATTTCGAGCGAGAAGAATCCTACGACCGCCCCATCCAGCACCTTGTCGGTGCCGTCCGGCTGCCGCTCCGCCTTGTAGTTCTTCGCGACATTGAAGGCGATGTTGGTGACGAGCGCCGTCTTACCCATGGAAGGGCGGCCGGCGAGGATGATCAGATCGGACGATTGCAAACCGCCCATCTTCGCGTCGAGATCGCGAAGGCCCGTCGAAATGCCGGAGAGCCCACCCTCGCGCTGGTAGGCGTTGTTGGCCATTTCGATGGCATGGGTCAGAGCCGTGCCGAATCCGAGGAAGCCCTGCCCGTATTTGCCGTTCTCGGCGAGGCTGAAGAGCCTGTTCTCCGCCTCCTCGATCTGATCGCCGGGGGGAAATTCGATGGGCGAATCGTACGCCGAGTTGACCATATCCTCGCCGATGAGGATGAGTTGGCGGCGAATCGCGAGGTCGTAGATCGTCCTGCCATAGTCGTAGGCGTTGATGATCGACGTCGCATTGGTGACGAGCCGCCCGAGATACTGCGGCACGGTGAGACCGGGCTCGATCGGCGGCGCCGTCTCGAAATAGGTCCGCAGCGTGATCGGCGTCGCCTGCTTGCCGCCGGCGATCAGCTTGGCCGCTGTCTCGTAGATCTGCTGGTGCAGCGGATCGAAGAAATGGTGCGGATCGAGGAAGCCCGACACGCGATCGTGCGACTCGTTGTTGACCAGGATGGCACCGAGCAGGGCCTGCTCGGCATCCAGATTGTGCGGGGCCGCGCGGAGCGGCAGTGCCTCGGCTTCGGCATTGGCGGCGCCAGTGGCAAGGCTCAGGAGATCGGGGGCAGTACGGGCGTTGTTCATGCGCGGAAGATCGCCGATTCGGGGGCGGGCCGGGGCGTGGCAAGTGCCTTCGGCCGAAGAGATTCCACGCTTTGCACAGACGTGCATAGGCTAGGCGAAGCGCCGCTTGCCGTGCGACCGAATCGCCGACACACGGATTGTAGTGGCATGCTATGGCAGGGGCGAGACGCCGCCGGTTGTAGCTGCCCGCACCTATCCCATTCTTCGAGGACGCGCCCCATGACTGCCGCCAATTCCCGCATTGCCCGCGCGCTGATC
>JAEZAW010000353.1 GCA_023430315.1 Pseudomonadota bacterium
TCGCGCGCCTTCTTGACCATGGGCGAGCGGGTGTTGATGACCTTGGGGCTGCCGTCGCGGTTCGGCGGCAGGTCGTTGACGCCGAGCGCGCATGAAGCCTGCGGCTTCGGCATGCCCGCCACCTCGACGAGGCACATGCGGCAGTTGCCGGCGATGGACAGGCGCTCGTGATAGCAGAAGCGGGGGATCTCGATCCCCGCCTGCTCACATGCCTGGAGAAGAGTGATCCCGTCCTCGACCTCGATCTCGGTCCCGTCGATGATCAGCTTCTTAGGCATTCGCGTCCCGTTTCTGCGTGAGGAATCAGGCGGGGGCGTGCGGCGCGCCACACGGTCGCCGCACTCTTTAGCGTGCTGCGCCGCGGTATGCTAGACCCGATGTGCCGCAGGTCGCATGTTCGCGGCGAATAGCACGAGGTGTTGACAGAGCCCCCCGAAACGCGGCCTACGCCGCATCGACGATCGGGTTCGCCAGGATACCGATTCCCTCGACTTCGACCTCGACCTTGTCGCCTGCCTTCATCCAGGCCGGCGGCTTCCGCGCGTGCGCGACGCCCGAGGGCGTGCCCGTCGCGATCAAATCACCGGGCTCGAGGGTCATGAACTCGGAGATGATGGAGACGATCTTCGCCGTCGAGAAGATCATGTCGGACGTATTGCTGTCCTGCATGGTCTCGCCGTTGACCCGGGTACGGATGCGCAGGCCCGAGGCGCCGGGCGGCAATTCATCGGCCGTGACCACCCATGGCCCGAGCGGCCCCGTCCCATCGAAGTTCTTGCCGGGCGTCCACTGCGCACCCTGCGCTGGAAATCGCGCACGGACACGTCATTGAACAGCGTATAGCCGAACACGTGCTCGAGCGCCTTGCCCTCGGGGATGTGGCGGCCGCCCTTGCCGATGACAATCGTCAGCTCGCACTCGTAGTCGAGCTGGATCGATTCCTTCGGCCGGATGACCGGCTCACCCGCAGCGACGAGCGAGGAGTGGAAGCGCGGGAACAGCGCCGGGTAGGTCGGCGTCGCGTGGCCGCCCTCGGCAGCATGCAACGCGTAGTTCAGCCCGACGCAGAGGAACTTGCCCGGACGCGCGATCGGCAGAGCCGGCTTGACCGACGAGAGTGGCTGCTTGGTGCCTTTGGCAGCAGCGACCTTGACGGCCTGGAGGGCGGCAGGACCGCCGGCAATGACATCATAGAGATTGCCGCCCGCAGATCCGACCTCGATCACGCTGTCGCCCTCGACGACGCCCAGCGCGACCCCATTGCCCTTCTTGAACATCATCAGTCTCATGGCCTTACGCCTCCCTAGCGTGTTGTACCTGATGTACTTCTGAGCCTACCGCGCCTCGTCGGTGCGGATGTCGGCGATCGTCCGCTCGCGCAGCTTGAGCCACCACGCGTACTGCACTGTCCAATCATCGAGCGCATCTTTCATCGACCGGCCGAGCGCGATCTCCGCCATCTGCGGCCAGCACGGATTGACCAATGCCTCGCGGGCGATCGCGATGAAGTCCGCCTGCTCCTTCTGCAGGATGTCCTCGGCGTGGGCCGGCTCGACGATCAGGCCGACGGCCATGGACATAAGCCCAGCCTCGCGACGCACGCGCTCGGCATAAGGCACCTGGAAGCCCCACGAGCGCTTGACGCGCGCCGCCGTCGCCGAGCCGATGAGGCCGCCGGACGAGCAGTCGATCACATCGACACCGCGTTCCTTGAGTGCCTTCGCATAGGCAACGGTGTCATCCATGGTCCAGCCGCCTTCCATGCCGTCGACGGCCGAGACACGGAGGAAGAGCGGCATGCCCTTCGGAATGACTTTGCGGACGGCCTCCGCGATCTCCAAGGGAAAGCGCGTGCGGCCTGCGAAGTCGCCGCCATAGGCGTCATTGCGCTTGTTCGCGAGAGGCGAGAGGAACTGGTGCGCGAGATAGCCGTGCGCATTGTGGATCTCGATCATCTCGAAGCCGGCACCGACGGCCCGCTCGGCCGCAGCCGCCCAGTCGCCGACGAGCTTGGAGATATCGGCGACGCTCAGTGCCTGAGGCACGATGTAGCCCGGTGCCATGGGCTCGGCGACTGCCGACACGATCGGCCAAGTCCTGTCGCCACGTGCAATGTCTTCCGCCGTGAGCGGGCCGTTGCCGTGCCAGGGCCGCTGCATGGAGCCCTTGCGACCGGCATGCGCAAGCTGGATCGCAGGAATCGCGCCCTGCTGCTTCATGAACTTCGCGACGCGGCTCAGGGCTTTCGCGTGCTCGGAAGACCAGATGCCAACATCGCCATTTGTGATACGGCCCTGATCCGTGACCGCCGTCGCTTCCACGACAACGCAACCTGCGCCACCGAGCGCGAAACGGCCGTAGTGCGCGAGATGCCAATCCTGCACGACGCCTTCGACCGCGGAATAGGTGGCCATGGGCGCGATGACCACGCGATTCTTGAACGTCACATCGCGCACCGCGAGCGGCGTGAACAGACGGGGTGTTGTCATGAGAGCGCTCGGTCCCTGAAGCTAGGCTGTTCGTGGCTCGTTCAATAAGCGAGCCGGCGGACCATGCCTGTCAAGGTCGAATGCTGCAGGCGTGATCCTGCCCTGCTGCAGC
>JAEZAW010000007.1 GCA_023430315.1 Pseudomonadota bacterium
CGCATGAAAGACTTCGCCGATCAGGACGTGCTGATCGTCGGCGGTGGCGACAGCGCGCTCGACTGGACGCTCAACCTGCAGCCCATCGCGCGCAGCCTGACGCTGCTCCACCGTCGCGACGACTTCCGCGGCGCGCCGCATTCCGTCGAGAAAATGCGGTCGCTGGTCGCGAGCGGCGCCATGCGCCTGCTGATCGGGCAGGCAACGGCGCTCCATGGAGCTGACGGTCGCCTTGAGCGCGTCACGATCAAGACCAAGGAAGGCGACGAGCCGCTCGCCTGCACGCGGATGCTGCCGTTCTTCGGCCTCACCATGAAGCTCGGGCCGATCGCGGACTGGGGTCTGAACCTCGAGGAGAACCTCATCCCGGTCGATACGGAGAAGTTCGAGACGAACGTCCCCGGCATCTTCGCCATCGGCGACATCAACAGCTACCCGGGCAAGCTCAAGCTCATTCTTTCGGGCTTCCACGAGGCTGCCCTCATGTCCCAGGCGGCCCACCGGATTGTCTATCCGGACAAGAAGTTGCTCTTCCAGTACACGACGTCTTCCTCCAGCCTGCAGAAGAAGCTCGGCGTGCGCTGAGGCCCCTGGACAGGGCCTTATGAGGGCCGAAGTTTTGCTTGCGCGCAGGAGCGGAGCGCACTAGTTAAGCCGGGTTGATCGCCACCTTACCCAAGCCGCCTACCTATTGGAGCGGCGCGATCGCGCGGCGGGGCCGTAGCTCAGTTGGGAGAGCGCTTGAATGGCATTCAAGAGGTCAGGGGTTCGATTCCCCTCGGCTCCACCACCCCTCCTCAGCACCCTCTGATTTCCTGAGGCTTTCTCCGGCATTCCCAAACCGGCAGATGAGGTTTGGGAATCCGACCTGAAGAAATACGTCAGCCGCCACGGACGGATCGCGCTCCTTCAAGCACGTCGCGAATGCCGGCCATGATGCGCTTACGATCCGGGAAGACGTGATCCTCGAGACTAGGGCTGTAGGGGATCGGCACATTGAGCGCGCAGACGCGGCGCACTGGAGATTTCATTTTGGCGAACGTCTCCGGGTCTTCGGTCGCCACTGCGGCAACCTCTGCCGAGAAGCCGGCGGTCGGCCCGGCCTCATCGGCGATGACGAGGCGGCCCGTCTTGCGCACCGAGGCGCGGATCGTCTCGACGTCGAGCGGCACCAGCGTGCGCGGATCGATGACCTCCACGGAGATGCCCGACTTGGCGAGCTCTTCGGCCGCGGCCAAAGCCTCGTGCACCAGCCAGGCGATCGCGACGACCGTGACGTCGCTGCCCTTGCGCTTGATGTCAGCAACGCCGAGCGGGATCGTGTAGTCCTCCTCCGGTACGGGGCCTTTGGTCGTCAGAAGCCGGTTCGACTCGAAGGAGATGACGGGGTTGTTGTCGCGAATGGCCGTCTTCAAAAGACCCTTCAGATCGTAGGGTGTCGATGGCAGGAACATCTTCAGGCCCGACAGGTTCATGAACATCGAGTACGGGCACTGGCAGTGCTGCGCGGCGAGGCGGGTGCCGCCGCCGACATTGGCGCGATAAAGAATCGGGAACGTGCGCTGGCCGCCGAACATGTAGTGGATCTTGGCTGCCTGATTGACGATCTGGTCCATGGCCACGAACGAGAACGTGACCTGTCGCCAATCCATGATCGGCCGGTAGCCTGATCCCGCCGCGCCGATCGATATGCCAGTGAGGGCCGCCTCAGCGATCGGCGTCGCTCTCACGCGCTTGTCGCCGAACTCCTTGACGAGCGGCATGATCGGATCGGTCGACATATAGAAGATGCGTGGGTCCACACGCATCTCCTCGGCCACGGCCTCGACGCCGGCCTGGGCATAGGTGAGTTCTCTCATGTCATCCTCCTCAGGCCGCGTACATGTCTTCGAGCGCCTGCTCCGGCGTCGGGAACGGGCTCGCCTCGGCGAACGCGACGGAGGCCGCGATGGAGGCCAGCGCCTCCTGATCCAGCGCTTTCAGATCGGCGTCGCTCATCGACCCTTGCGCGATCAGCTGGCCGGAAAGCCGCGCAATCGGATCCTTTGTCTTCCACGCCTCGATTTCTTCAGCCGTGCGGAAGTCCGGCTGACCGACGCGCTCGGTATGTGCGCGCCATCGATAGGTCTTGCATTCGATCAGCGTCGGCCCTTCTCCTGCACGGGCCCGAGCAACCGCACGCGCTGCGGCCTGATAGACGGCAAAGATGTCGTTGCCATCAACGATGACGCCGGGAATGCCGTAGCCAGCAGCTCTGCCCGCGACGTCCGGCATGGCGTGCGTCGCCGCTGCCGCCGTTTGCGCGGCGTACATGTTGTTCTCGCACACGTAGATCATGGGCAGCTTCCACGTTGCCGCGATGTTGAGGCATTCGTGGAACGGGCCTGCGTTCGAGGCGCCGTCGCCGAAGAACGAGACCGCGACGCGTCCATTGCCATCCATCTGGGCGGCTAGCCCCGCACCGGTCACGATGGAAATGCCGCCCGCGACGATGCCGTTGGCACCGAGCATGCCGATGCCGAAATCGGCAATGTGCATCGAGCCGCCCTTACCCTTGCAGTATCCGCCCTGGCGTCCATAGAGCTCGGCCATCATGCGGTTGAGGTCAGCCCCCTTGGCGATGCAGTGCCCGTGCCCGCGATGGGTCGAGATGATCTGGTCGCCTGTCTCGAGCGCCGAGCACACGCCGACGGCAACCGCCTCCTCGCCGATGTAGCAATGCACGACGCCATAGATCTTGCCGGCGTGGTAGTCCGCGGATGCGCGCTCCTCGAAGTGGCGGATGGTCAGCATCTGTCGCAACATCTCGCGTTGCTTGTCGGGTGACAGGTTCATGGGGTTTCCTCGGCGGGCTTTGCTTATGCTTGGTCTGGGCCGGATCTTTCGAACTCGGGGCGGGAAGTGGCGCCTTTCGGCGTGGAGCGCATTTTATGGACCGGCCCCCGAATGTGCTGCCATCATCAGGCAAGAGCAACTGTTGTCAGAGCGAAAAATGGCATCGCATTGACATCGAATAGCAGGAGACGACGGCTCGAACACCCTGGTGGTGCAGCGCAACGGCGCCAAATTGCGTCGCTGCCGCAGTCCGTATCGCGGGGCCGGTGCCATCGACGGCTGTTGCTGCCGCAGAACAGTGTGGCGTAGTCTGGCTTTGGTGTTCTGCGCGCGCCGCGTATCGAGTTCAAGCGTGAGGCGACATGGCCAATCCCTATGAGACGTTGGGTGTGGCCCCCAACGCCAGCCAGGATGATATCCGCAAGGCCTACCGCAAGGTCGCCAAGGAGACGCATCCCGACCTCAATCCAGGCAAGCCCGAGGCGGAAGAGCGCTTCAAGGCGATCAATGCGGCCTATGACATTGTCGGCGACGCGGAGAAGCGTAAGCGCTTCGATGCCGGAGAGATCGACGAGACGGGGGCCGAGCGCCCGCCGGAGCGCCACTTCTATCGCGAGTACGCCGAGGCTGATCCGGACATGCGCTATGGCCGGCGCGGGGCATCTGCCGCCGGGCAGAGCGACGGCGCGGGTGATTTCGACTACGATATTTTCGCCGATCTCTTCCGAGGGCGCGGATCGGGCGGCGGTCAGTTCCGCATGCCACCGCAGGACGTGCGCTACAGGCTCGAGATCGAATTTCTCGATGCGGTGAACGGCACGCACAAGGCGGTGGCGATGCCCGACGGCAAGACGCTCGACATCACGATCCCGGCCGGGATCAGCGACGGGCAGGTGCTCCGTCTCAAGGGACAGGGATTGCCGGGCTCCGACGGCACGCCGGGCGACGCATTCGTCGAGATTTCCATTCGGCCGCATCCCGGCTTCAGGCGCGATGGCCATGACATCATAAGCACGCTTCCCGTGTCGCTCGGGGAGGCGCTGAATGGTGCGAGCGTGCGCGTCGAGACCGTGGACGGGGAGGTCGACGTCAAGGTTCCGAAAGGCGCCAGGGACGGCACGAAGCTGCGCCTGCGCGGCAAGGGCGTGCGACGCGGCAAAGAGGCCGAACGCGGCGATCAATTGGTCGAGATCCATATCGTGCCGCCGGAAGGCGCCGACGAGGCACTGGCTCAGTTCATGGCCGAATGGGAAACGACGCACCCACAGCATCCGCGCAGGAAGGGCGCAGCCTGACATGATCCGTGAAAACGATCTCATCGCGCAGTTCGCGTTTCTGGAACACAAGGTCCTGATCACCTGGATCGAGGAGGGTGTCGTGGCACCGCACCGCGATGCGGAGGGCTATCTGTTCGATCGTATCGACGAGGCGCGCGTGGCATTGGCCTGCGACCTGCACTATCGCATGGGCCTCGACCATGCGAGCCTTCCCGTCATCTTGTCGCTGATCGATCAGCTCCACGATGCGCGACACCATCTTCGGGCCTTAACACGCGCGGTGGCCGAGCAACCGGAGACTGTACAGGAGGAGATCACCCGCAGGATCGCTGGTCATCGTAAGTCCGAGAGCAACTAACGCTCTCAATGTGATGCGGCCAAATTTCCGCCTTGGATGACAGCCGCCACCTGGGAATCCTTGGTCGCCTCCTCCGGCCGGCCGGAGAAAATGATCTCGCCGCGCTCGATGACATACAGCCGGTCAGCGAAAGATCCGATAGAATATTACAAGCATGTCAGGGCATCAACACATAGCTCCGCCATCTGCAGCTTCGCCGCGTCATTTCAGAAAGCGCGGAGTGTAAGGTGAGACACCTCTCGCCCACACATCACGGGGACAAACGCTCATGCCCTTTTACGAGAACGGTCCGGTCCGTATTCACTACGAAGACGTCGGCGTCGGTCCGCCGCTGCTTCTCATCTCCGGTGGTGGACTGAGCTCGAGCATCGCGCGACTTCGGGAAAAGTCGCCCTTCAACGCCTTCGACGAGTTCAAGTCTCGCTACCGCTGCATCGCAATGGATCTACGCAATTCACCGGAAGGCCAGTCGACGGGTCCGCTGGAGGCGGAACGCCCGTGGGATTCTTATGCGGATGACCAACTCGGACTGATGGACCATTTGGGTATCGACAAGTTCATGGTGCTGGGCTTCTGCATTGGCGGCCCCTTTATCTGGAACCTGCTGAAGCGATCTCCTAACCGGGTCGTCGCGGGTGTCCTTGCGCAACCGAGCGGTTCTCGCCCTGAGATGCGCGACCTGTTTTACGAGACGAACATGAAAGGCTGGGGGCCGGCGCTCATGGCGCAACGGCCTGAGATCACGGCAGGGCAGATCGATGCATTTTTGACGAGGATGTATCGCACCAACCCTGACTTCGTTTTCACCGTCACGCGCGATTTCGTGCGCGCCTGCTCAACACCGGTGCTGATCCTGCCGGACGATGTGCCAACCCATCCGTTTGCCGTCGCAATGGAAGCCGCACTGCTTGCTCAAAATGCGCAGGTCAGCCTCTACCCGTGGAAGGATAAGCCGGAGCAGATCCCGTTGGCCGTGCGCCATGTGAGGATGTTCCTGGACGCCCACCGCACGTTAACGGGCTGATCGCTGAGCGGCTAAAAGGGAGCTGCTCGCTTGTCAAAGGGCAGCGGACGGCACCTGCATCGATCGGGCAGCTCGATGCCTGCACCGGTCGACTACATCGACCGCGCTCTGGAGCGCCAGAGGCGTTTACATCGTCATAACTCACGCCAGCCACACCATCGCCCTTTGCGCCGGACAATACTTCCGGCAGAAACGCGAATCGGCAGTGTAACCGCCCTCAATTTTCGTAACGCGAAGGCCCTCATGGATCGAATCAATCAGCGTATCGCGACGGAGCTTGGCGTCAGCGTCGCCCAGGTGGCTGCGACGGTGGAGTTGCTGGGCGAGGGCGCCACGGTGCCGTTCATTGCGCGCTATCGCAAGGAGAAGACCGGCAGCCTCGACGATACGCAGCTCAGGAAGCTGGAGGAGCGTCTCGGCTACCTGCGCGAGCTCGAGGATCGTCGCGCCAGTGTGCTCAAGAGCATCGAGGAACAGGGCAAGCTCACGGCGGATCTCGCGCGCGCCATCAATGCCGCCGAGACCAAGGTGGCACTAGAGGACCTCTACGCACCCTACCGGCTCAAGCGCCGGACCAAGGCGCAGATTGCGCGTGAGGCGGGCCTCGAGCCTCTCGCCGACGCGCTCCTCGCCAACCCAACGCTCGACCCACAGGCGGAAGCCGCGAAGTTCATCTCAGTGGACAAGGGTATTGCCGACGCCAAGGCTGCGCTCGACGGCGCGCGGCATATCCTGATCGAACGCATGGCCGAGGAGCCGAAGCTCGTCGGCACATTGCGCGAATGGGAGTGGAGCGAGGGCGTGCTCACCTCCAAAGTGCTGGCGGGCAAGAAGGAGGAAGGTGCGAAATTCTCCGACTACTTCGACTTCGGCCAAAACATAAAGGACATTCCCTCCCATCGCGCGCTCGCCATGCTGCGCGGCCGCAACGAAGGGATTCTCGATCTGCACATCGATGTGCCGCACCAAGCCGACAGGCCCCACCCGGCAACCTTGAAAGTGATGACGGCATTCAACATCGCCGAGCGCGGGCGCCTCGCCGACGCGTGGCTTGCCGACACAGCACGCGTTGCCTGGAAGGGTCGGATGGCCGCATCTATCGCCGCCGATCTGCTGACGCGCCTAAAGGAGCGCGCCGATGCCGAGGCCATCTCGGTCTTTTCGAAGAACCTGAAAGACCTGCTGCTGGCCGCGCCAGCTGGCCCGCGCGTCACCATGGGTCTCGATCCCGGCTTCCGCTCCGGCGTGAAGGTGGCGGTGGTGGATGCGACTGGCAAGCTGGTCGACACCGTCACCATTTATCCGCACGAGCCCAAGCGCGATTGGCAAGGTTCATTGGGGACGCTGGGCGCGCTTTGCATGAAGCACAAGGTGGACCTTCTCAGTGTCGGCAATGGCACGGCAAGTCGCGAGACCGACAAGCTTGTTGCCGAACTCATCGCCAAGATGCCGAACCTGACGCTGACCAAAGTCATGGTGTCGGAAGCGGGCGCGTCCGTCTATTCCGCCTCGGAACTGGCCGCGAAGGAGTTTCCCGATGTCGATGTGTCGCTGCGCGGCGCCGTCTCCATCGCGCGGCGCCTGCAGGACCCGCTGGCCGAGCTCGTGAAGATCGAGCCCAAAGCCATCGGCGTCGGCCAGTACCAGCACGACGTCGATCAGCGCGGCCTCGCCAAGTCCCTGGATGCGGTGGTCGAGGATTGTGTGAACTCCGTGGGCGTGGACGTGAATACGGCCTCCGCCCCGCTGCTTGCCCGTGTGTCGGGTCTCAACCAGACGCTCGCCTCCAACATCGTTGCCTTCCGTGACGAGAATGGCGCCTTCAAAACGCGCGCGACGCTGAAGAAGGTGCCGCGGCTCGGACCAAAAGCCTTCGAGCAGGCGGCCGGTTTTCTGCGCATCATGAACGGCAGGAATCCGCTCGATGGCTCGGCAGTGCACCCGGAAGCCTATCCGGTGGTGGAGCGCATCTCCGCGGCCACCAGCCGTCCGCTCAAATCCATCATCGGCGACCGGGCGTTCCTGAAGTCGCTCAAGCCCGCGCAGTTCGCGGACGAAACCTTTGGCATTCCGACGGTCTCCGACATCATCGCCGAGCTCGAGAAGCCCGGGCGCGACCCTCGGCCCGAGTTCAAGACCGCTACCTTCAAGGACGGCGTGGAGAAGATTGCCGACCTGAAGCCCGGCATGCAGCTCGAGGGCGTCGTCACGAATGTGGCGGCCTTCGGCGCATTCGTGGATATCGGCGTCCATCAGGATGGCCTCGTGCACATCTCGGAGCTGGCGGACCGCTTCGTGAAGGATCCGCGCGAGGTGGTCAAAGCAGGCGATGTGGTGAAGGTGCGCGTGAAGGAGGTCGATGCCGACCGCAAGCGCATTGCGCTCACCATGCGCTCCGACGCCATCGACCGTAACCCGGCCCCGAGTGGCAACAACGCTCGCACGTCGCCGCCGACTTCGAGCGCTCGCCATAGCGCCGACTCGCCGCAGGCCGCTCCTGCCGAGAGTGCGCTTGCAGCCGCACTGCGTCGCGCGCAGGAGCGCAAGTAGGTCGCTGCGCCTACCGGTCATTAGGAGATCGTAATCTCGCTGAGCAGATGGCTGGCCGTGGCCAACGACAGACACGGCCTTCCGTCGATTAGCTTCAGCCTTGCGGCGGCTTCCATCCGGCCGACGGTATCGTGTTGACCATCCACGGCACGCCGAACTTGTCGATCAGAGAGCCGAAGCCGGGCGACCAGAAGGTCTCACTGAACGGCATCACCTGCTTGCCACCTTCCGACAGTTGATCGAACCAGCGCTGGCCCTGGGCCTTGTCGTCGGTATGCAGGGTGACGTCGAAGCCGTTCTTGGGCTTGTCGATGTTCCTGGCCCAGCCGACGTCCATGTCGGCGCCCATCAGCGCCTGGTCGCCGACATCGAGCCAGCAGTGCATCAGCCAGGTCTTGTATTTCTCGTCGGTGATCGGCATCCCCGGAGGCGCATCGCCGTAAGGGATGGCCGCGGTGATCTTTCCGCCCAGGACCTTGGCGTAGAACTCGAACGCCTCGCGGCACTGGCCCTGGAAACTCAGGCTGGTCACGATCTTCATGGTCGTCTCCTCATCTCTCGGGGCTTCGATACCCTCTCCCTCCGTTCAGAGATGCTAATATGACGACAAGAGGGCGGCATTCACCCCGGTGTCGGAAGTGCGCGCCGAACTACGAGGAAGCGGGAAGCCCGGAACCCAAGCCTTTAGGTTTTCCTCTTCCCGCGGGAACGTCTCGCCCGCATCATTGGTTCAACCCTTCTTACGGATACAGTCGACCACGCGTGCTTCGAGCGCCTCGCGATCGAATTGCTCCGCCGGTCCGATGAAGACGATCTGACTCGTGTCGGGCGGTGGCCCATCCTCCAGCGTTATCGCCTGCCGCTTGCCGACGAGCTGAAACACCGCCCGCCGATCGGCGCCTTCAACGCTGACCCTGAGAACGCCCTTGGCGCGCAACAGCCAGGGTGGCAGCGCGCTCAAGGCCGCGCGCGTGCGCTCCCAATCCAAGGGAGCGTCGTACGACCAATGCCATGAATCGAATATGCGCGTGTGGTCGTGATCATGCGCATGATCGTGATCTGGATGATCACAGCCTGGAGCGCAATGATGCGCATGGCTCGCCTCTTGTTCGATTGAAGGCCGAGGCCGGCGCAAATCGGGTCCGAATAGAATGTCACGCGGGACATCAGCCTGAATTGCGCGAATACGGCGAATGGCGGGATTGGGGCCGAGCAGCGCCGCCTCCGCTGCTGCAATGTCGGCTTCGCTCGCCAGGTCGCATTTGTTGAAGACGAGCAGATCTGATGAACCCGCCTGATCGATGGCCAGCTCCGTCGTCTGGAAGTCGAGAGTCCGGAACTGTTCCGCATCGACGAGACATATCGTGGCGTCCACAGCGAGCCGGCTCTCAAATACCCCCTGTTCAACGGCATCGAGAATGGCGAGTGGCCGCGAGATGCCGCTCGCCTCGATGATCACGTGCTCCGGCGGCGTTTCCATAGCCAACAGGTTTTCCAGTGCGATGGCGAGATCGTCGCGCATGGAGCAGCAGATGCACCCGTTTGACAGCGCCACCTGATCGGCGCTCGTCTCAGCCACCAAGGCTGCATCGATATTGATGGCGCCGAAGTCGTTCACGACCACGCCGTAGCGCACACCTTGAGGATCTTCCAGCACGCGCTTCAGAAGCGTCGTCTTACCAGCGCCGAGGAAGCCACAGAGGATCGTGACCGGCACGGGAGCAGTCTGCGATACCGTCTCTGCCATGACGCTACCTGCGGTACCGGCGCTGCATGAACAGATTGGCGGCTACCGTAAGGATGAGCGTCGTCAACATCAGCAGAAAGGCGACCGCCGCACCGAACGGCCAGTTGTTGAGCTGAAACTGCCCGAAGACGAGCGGCGCCATCATCTTGAATTTCGGTCCGCCAAGGAGGACAGGCGTGGCGTAGGCATTCATGCCCAGGATGAAGGTCAGGATCGTGCCCGCGATGATGCCGGGCAGCGCGAGCGGCCACAAAACGCGCCAGAACATGGCCCACGGCCCCGCGCCCAGACTGAAAGCCGCCTCCTCGACAGCGCGGTCGACGCCCTCGATGACGCTTTGCAGCGTCAGCACCATGAACGGCAGGTTCACGGCGATGATGCCGACGATCACCGCGGTCTCGGAGAACATGATCTCGAGCGGCTCGCCGATGAGGCCAAACGAGATCAGCGTCGTATTCAGGAAGCCCTTGCTGCCGAACACGGTCATCCAGCCGGCCGCGCGCACGGCATTGCCGACGAAGAGCGGCAGGACGACGAGCATGATCAGCAGGTTCTTGAAGCGCGTCTGCGTGCGCGCGAGAACATAAGCCAGCGGAAAGCCGAGGATCAGACAGATGATCGTGCACGTCAGCGCCACGCGAATGGTCGTCGAGAAGATCGTTAGATAGTACGGATCCGAGAAGAACTTGACGTAGTTCTCGATCGTCAGCGCCTCGACCATCATCAAGCCCGGCTTGAACTGGTTGAGGCTGTAGCGGAACAGGATCGCCATCGGAATGATGATGCCGGCGGCGACGACAATCGTCGCAGGACCGATCAGCGCGGCGGCGCTCAATCGTGAGCCGCCGCCCTCGTCCTCGATCCTGCCCGCTGTCGCCGCTTGTGCCATGCTCAGCCCTTGCCCATCGGCGCCAGCCGATCAACCTTTGAACGACTTGTCCCACCACTCCTTCAGCGCCACGTCGGCATCGGTCATGTACTTGTAGTCCATGTCGACGAGCTTCTTGATGTCCTCGGGCGTAAAGCCGATGCGCTCATTGAGATCGGGCGCGACCTTCGCATTCGTGACCGTCGGGTTGTATCCCATGTCGATCGCGAAGTTCTCCTGCGCCGAGGCCTCGAGCATGGCATCGAGATAGGCGTATCCGCCTTCCTTGTTTGGTGCGTTCTTAGGAATCACGAACCCTGACACGTAAGCGAGCGCGCCTTCGCTCGGTGTAATGGCGACGACCGGGATATCGGCCTTCTGCCACTGCACCGCGCGCGCCTTCCACATGATGCCGATGCCGATCTCGCCCGTCTTCATGCCCTGAGCGAAGGCTTCGTTGGTCGGATAGATGCGCGCGCCGGCCTTGCGCAGCTCGAGCAGGAGCTTCTGGCCCGGATCCAGGTTGGAGGGAGTGCCGCCGGCGGCCAGGGCAGCGGCGACCAGCGTGTACTGATACTGGATGTCGATGATGCCGAGCTTGTTGCCGTGCTTGGGATCGAACGCGTCCTTGTAGTTCTTCGGCACGTCCT
Organism: Pseudomonadota bacterium; assembly: GCA_023430315.1. Lineage (GTDB taxonomy): Bacteria > Pseudomonadota > Alphaproteobacteria > Rhizobiales > Hyphomicrobiaceae. Next base: position 11,310 of record JAEZAW010000007.1, read on the forward strand.
TCACGACGGCCGGATTGTGGAGCACCACCTTGCCTGAATAGATGTGCCCGACGCCGTAGGGATACTTCATCGACGGCAGCAGATTCTTGGCGTTCTTGAGCTTGGAGTAATCGATGTGCTCGACGATGCCCGCAACATCCATCTGGTGCATGTTGAGAGCCGACAACCCCTGTATGTCGCTCGTGCCGCGTGGCAAACGGCGCTCGGCGAGCATCTTCGACCGGCGCTGCGGATCGCCTGCCTGATCCTGCACGACCTCCCAGCCGGCAGGGATCAAGATCGGCTGCTCGATGTTCTTGTTGAGGAGCCGCGCGTAGTCGCCGCCCCAGGTGCCGACGACGACCTTGCCCTTGGCCTGTGCGCTTGCACGACGCGGTAGATTGACAACACTTGCACCCGCCAGGGCGGCTGTGCCTTGGAGGAGATGACGGCGAGAAATCGACGGTGTCTTGATCTTTGACATGGCGTGCCTCATCAACGCGGTTTCAGTTGCACAACTTCACTTCACATCCATTTCACTCCTCGGCTTCACCAGCGCCCGCAAAGACGGACGCGGCCGCCGACGCCCAACCGACATAAACCTTTTCCCCAACCGATGGCGCGTAGACATCCTCCCGATTGGGGAGCTGCGCCACGATACGCTCGCTATCGTTGACGCGCACGTGCACATCGAGCAGGGCACCGAGATAAGAGACGAACTCCACTTCTCCCGGAAATTTGTTATCGACACCATTGGTCGGCTCGCGGGCGACCGAAACCCGCTCGGGCCGCAACGAGAGCGTCGCAGCACCGTTGATGGTGGTCTTGCTCGGGCAGGTAATAAGCAGACCACCGCGCGATTTGAACTTGCCATCGCCTGCGAGCTCGCCCGTCAGGAAGGTCGTGCGGCCAACGAAGCCTGCAACAAATCGATCGGCTGGGTACTCGTAGAGCTCGCGCTGGCTGCCGGCCTGACGCACCTCGCCTTCGCTCATCACGACGAGACGATCGGCCATCGTAAGCGCCTCCTCCTGGTCGTGCGTGACCATGATGGCCGTAAGGCCGAGCTTGCGCTGCAATTCGCGGATCTCTACCCGAACCTCCTGCCGGAGCTTGGCATCGAGGTTCGACAGAGGCTCGTCGAGGAGCAGGACATCAGGGCGAAACACGAGCGCACGCGCCAGTGCCACGCGCTGCTGCTGCCCACCCGAGAGCTGGCGCGGCAGCCGGTCCGTCAGATGCCCGAGGCGCACGAGCCGCAAGGCCTCCGCGACTCTCGGTCCGATCTCCGCACTCGGCACTTTCCGCATCTCGAGCCCGAAGGCGACGTTCTGCTCGACCGTCAAATGCGGGAACAGGGCGTAGTTCTGGAAAACGAGACCCGTGTTTCGCTTCCAGGGCGGCAGCGAGGTTATGTCGGCATTGCCGAGATGGATGCTGCCTGTCGTCGGCTCGATGAAGCCGGCGATCATGCGAAGCGTCGTCGTCTTCCCGCAGCCCGAGGGCCCGAGGAGCACGAGGAACTCGCCATCGGCCACGGTCAGCGTGAAATCGCGCACCGCGAAGAAATCGCCGTAGCGCTTCGAAATTCCTGCGAGCTTGACCTCTGCCATCTCCCCCTCAGACCACTCTCGCAATTTTCACATAGCGATCCGTAATCAGCATCGCGGCGGCAATGAGCGCAATCTGCACCACGGAGACGGCCGCGATGGTCGGATCGATCTTCCATTCCAGGTATTGCAGGATCGCAATCGGCAGCGTTGTGCGCCCCGGTCCGACGAGGAACAGGCTGAGCTCCAGATTCCCGAACGACGACACGAACGAGAACATGGCCGCGGCCACGATACCGGGCAGGATTCCCGGCAGCGTTATGCGACGGAAGGTCGTCCAACGGTCGGCGCCGAGGTTCTGAGCGGCTTCCTCGAGCGTTCGATTGAAGCCGGCAAGGCTCGCTGTCACAAGGCGAACCGTCCACGGGATCACGATCAGCACATGCCCGCTCACGAGGCCGAGCAGCGACCCGAGGATCGGCAGGCCCGTGTTGATCTCCGTCTCGACGTGGAAGACGTAGAGCGCAATGCCGAGCACGATGCCGGGGATCACGAGCGGCAGCAGCAGCAGATTGTTCAGCGCCTCGCGGCCCATGAAGCGATAGCGTGAGATGCACAGCGCCGCAGGCACGCCGACGATCAAACCGATCGTAGACGAGATCAACGCGAGCTGCAGGCTCAAGATGAAACCAGAGACGAAGCGATCGTTCTCGATGATCGCGGCATACCACTTGAGTGAATAGCCTTCGGGCGGGAACGACGGGATCGTCTGGCTGAAGAAGGACAGCCACGTAACGAAGATCAGGGGCGTCAGGATGTACAGCAGCGTGAATCCGGCGACGCCATTGAGGAGATAACGTCCCAGGCGTCGCTTATCTAAAATCGCTCTGCCCAGGTTCATGCTCCTTTGTCCTTCAGAGCGGGGTCGAGATGCGGTTCTTGTGGAAGGCACCGCCCTTCATGATGGCCGCGAGGTGCTTGCCTTGGCCCTCCAGCAGCGTGATGTCCTTGAGCGGATCGCCGTCGACCAGAATGAGATCGGCCCACGCACCCGGCTCGATCACACCGAGCTTACCCGGCCGGCGCACGACCTCGGCGCCGATAATCGTTGCGGAGCGGATGACGTCGATCGCGGGCACGACGGTCGTGCGGATCGAGAACTCGCGGCTCTGATCTTCGGCCAGCGCCCCGAGCAGATCCGTGCCGTAGGCGACCTTCACGCCGTTGCGTTTGCAGATCTCGAGCGACTTGTATCCGCCCTCCAGAACCATCTCGTTCTTCTCGAGCATCTCCGGCAGCATGCCGAGCGACGCGGCGCGCTCCTTCATCGCGACGTAGGCGACGATATTGGCGACGACGAACGCCCCCTTCTCGGCCATCAGCTTGGCGCTCGTATCGTCGATGAGGTTGCCATGCTCGATCGTGCGCACGCCGTTCGAGACGCCGCGCGTGATCGCTTCGGGCGAATATGCATGTGCGGAAACATAGCGGCCGAAGGCGTGAGCCTCTTCCACAGCAGCCTGGATCTCGGGAATTGAGAACTGGAGGCTTTCGAGCGGATCGTAGGGCGACGCCACGCCGCCGGAGATCATGATCTTGATGGCGTCGACGCCGAGCCGCATCTGCTCGCGGGCCGCACGGCGCACCTGATCCGGACCGTCCACCTGCTCGCGGAGCCAGACCATGGCGTTGCAGCAGAAGCAGGGTGCCTGGTCGCGCGTACGCGCGCGGTTGTCGTTGTGACCGCCGGTCGGTCCGAGCGAGCGGCCTGCAATGAACAGGCGCGGACCGGGGAAGTACCCCTCGTCGATGGCCTGCTTGAAGCCATAGTCCGTACCGCCGGCGTCGCGCACCGTCGTGAAGCCACGATCGAGCATCTCGCGCACACGCCGCGCCGCGCGAGCCGTGTTGAGCGTCAGCGGGATGTCCTCGAGGCGCCGGATGTAGACTTCCGAGTGCATGCAATGCACGTGGCAATCGATGAGGCCCGGCATCAACACGCGCCCGCCGCAGTCGATCACCGTCGCATTCTCGGACTTGATCGGCTTGTCGGAGACCTCGCGAAAGCGGTCGCCTTCCACGAGAACTTCGTAGCCCCCGCGCACTTCGTCGAAGCGGGGGTCGAGCAGGCGCAGGTTCCGGAAGAGAATAGGTTGAGGCTTTGCCGTCGCCGTCCCAGTCATTCGAGCACCTCTCGCCGTCGGCTCAACAGCCATGCTCGCGAGAACCGGGCCCAGACTGCATGCTGTCTTCCGAGCACGATATTCTCAAGAAGCCCGAGAGATAGCAAGGTGCGTTCCCCAGGCGACCCTTGCCGCATAAGTCAGCACTTTGGCGCGATATCTCAGGCGGCAATCCTGTTCTTGTGGAATCTGCCGCCTTTCATGATTGCCGCCAAGTGCTTGCCCTGCCCTTCGAGCACCGTGATGTCCTTGAGCGGATCACCGTCCACCACAATGAGGTCAGCCCAAGCGCCCGGCTTGAGGCAGCCGAGCTGCCCCTCGCGCCGCAGAACCTTTGCAGCGACTGTCGTTGCCGAGCGAATGACGTCGATCGGCTTGACGACCTGGGTGCGGAGCGAGAACTCCCGGCTTTGCTCGACCTGGAGCTGACCGAGCAGGTCGGTCCCGAAAGCGACCGGCACCCCGGCCTCCTTGCAGATCTCGAGGGACTTCAGTGCCCCATCGATCACGAGATCATTCTTTGCGAGCATATCTGCATTCATGCCGAACTCGGCCGCCCGCTCGCGCATAGCGAAATACGTGACGAGATTGGCAATCAGGAACATCCCCTTCTCGGCCATGAGCTTGGCCGCCGGCGCATCGACGAGGTTGCCGTGCTCGATCGTCCGTACGCCGGCCTTGGCCGCGCGCGTAATCGCTTCCGGCGAATAGGCATGAGCACACACATAGCGCCCGAAGGCATTGGCCTCCTCGACGGCCGCCGCGACCTCGCCCGGCGAGAACTGCAGGCTCTCCAGTGGATCGTACGGAGATGCGACGCCTCCCGACATCATGATCTTCACGTGATCGCAGCCCTGACGCATCTCCTCGCGTACGGCGCGACGGACGTCGGCCTCGCCATCGGCCACGGCCATCGTAAAGACCATAGCATTGCAGCAATGGCAGCGCGTGCCGGGGTCCGTACGACGCCGGCCATCGCTGTGGCCTCCCGTGGGACCAATGGCCTTGCCCGCAATGAATAGGCGCGGTCCCGGTAGGAGGCCTTGCTCCAGGGCGGACTTGATGCCCCAGTCGGCACCGCCGGTGTCGCGTACCGTCGTAAAGCCCCGATCGAGCATATTACGCATCAGAACGGCCGCTCGCGCCGTCATGAGCGTCAGCGGCATGTCCTCCAGGCGCCGGATCACCACTTCCGACAGGAACACATGGACGTGGCAGTCGATGAGGCCCGGCATGACGGTTCGCCCGCCGCAATCGATCGTCGCCGCGCTTTGAGAGGCGATGGGGCGATCCGAAACCTCGCGGATCTTCTCGCCTTCGATCAGGATCTCGTAGCCGCCGCGTAAGGCGTCGTGGTCCGGATCGAGGAGCTGGAAGTTCTTCAGTCGCAGCAGCGTCATCGTTGCCCCCACGTGCATCTACCAATGACAGCCAACGACAGCGCCGCGCTCTCGTCAACTATGTAGCTGCGCTCGGGCTCTACCGTCCCAGAGCGTAGAACGCCCGACGAGGATCGGCGCCGGCGAACATGAGCCCGCTGGGATCCTTGCGGATGGCGCAGCCCGTCGAGCAAAAAAGGTCGTTGCAGAGCTGATGGGCACACGTGGCATTGCGCCTGAACGACTGGTGGCAGAAGGCGCTGCTGCCGTTTCGTCAGCCGAGAGCAATAGTGCCGAGGGCGGCGCAAACAAAAACCGCCGCGTTGAGCTTGTTGCACAGTGAAAAGTACGCCCTGAAGCTCAGCTGTAGCCGGAAACCGCGTGGAACTCATTGGCGTTGAGAACTGTTTAGACAACGTCCCTGTCAGCTTGGCTTGCCGACGATGGCTCCGCAACTGCAGTTAAATTACTTGAGGCCGGCGCTCTACACGCGATGCGAGAGCGGCGTGTGGCACACCTTTGGCCCCATGCCGTTCTATGAGGCCGTCCTCCTAGCCGTGCGGAAATACAGACCAATTCATGAGTCTTGCGTACTGGCCGACGAAATCAGCTTGATCGGCATGGATGCCATCCTCGCTGTTCGACAGCGATCGGACTTTCCGATCAGCATGGCAATCGAAAGTCCTGTGCAGACCCGCGGCTCAGTCGATGACCGCGACGGGCATACGAGCTAATCCGCCAGCTCTTCTCTCAGCACCCGCTTGAGGATTTTTCCCGAGGGATTGCGCGGAAGCTCATCGCGGATGATCAGATCCTTGGGCACTTTGAAGCCGGCGAGGTTCGCCCGGCAGTGCGCACTGAGCGCGGCCAGATCAAGCGTAGCGCCTTCGTTGAGCACGACGACGGCAACGGGCCGCTCGCCCCAACGCTCATCTGGAAGCCCGATGACCGCTGCTTCACGCACCTCGCCGAGTTGATAGATGACCCGCTCGACCTCAGAGGAGGCGATATTCTCCCCGCCCGAGATGATCATGTCCTTCTTGCGATCCGTCAGATAGAGAAAGCCATCGCCGTCGATGTGGCCGATATCACCGGTGCGGAACCAGTCGCCGAAAAATGAGGCGCGCGTCTTCTCGGGATCCTTCCAATAACCGCGCGTGATCTTCGGGCCGCGCAGACAGATCTCCCCGCTCTCGTCCGCGGGCAGAGCGTGCCCCATCGCGTCGCGGATTTCGACCTCCACATGCGCCAACGCGCGACCGACGGAGCCAATCTTCTCGATTTCGCGCCCCGCCTCCATCATCGTGTCGCCGCTGCAGGACTCGGTGAGGCCATAGGCATCGATGTAGCGCGCCTGCGAGAAGTAGCCGGTGAAGGCACGAATGCGTGGCTCGGGCGTGCGCTCGCCGCCACCGACGACCCACTTGATGCTCGACACATCGTGCCGGTTGCGCTCGGAATGCGCGAGGATGGCGCTCAGCATGACCGGTGCGAACCACGCGCCCGTCAGCCGCTCCTCCTCGATAGAGCGGATCGCGGCGATCGGATCGAAGTCGCGATGAATGCAGATGGTGCCGCCAACCCACAGCACGGCCATGCCCGGCAGATCGAACGCGCCAACATGATAGAGCGGACCGGTAACGAGCAGGCGGTCCTGAGCCGTCAAGCCGAGCGCCAAAACATGATCCGCGTTCTTCCAGTAGAAATTGCCATAGGTGTGCATCACGCCTTTGGGTCGATCCGTCGTGCCGGACGTGTACATCAGACGGAAGAGGTCGTCGGGGCCGGTGATGTGCATGGGCGCCGATGCAGCATCACCTTCAAGGCGCGTCGAATCCGATTGCGCAGCCGTATCGACCAGGACGACGTTCTCGAGCGCGGCAACAAGTCCAGCAAGTTCCGCGTCGGCAAAAACGAGCTTCGCGCCCGCGTGCCCGGTGATGTAGCCGACCTCCTCGGCGGCAAGGCGATAGTTGACGGGCAGGAAGACCGCGCCGATGTGGCTCGTCGCGAAGGCGAGCTCTACGAATGCGGCGCTGTTCTTCATCACGACGGCAACTATGTCGCCAGGCCCGATGCCGCGCGTTGCGAGCAGCCCCGCCGTCTTCTCGATGCGCGCCTGTAGTGCCGCATAGCCAAGCCGCGTCTCACCGTAGATCACCGCGAGCGCATCAGGCGTGCGCCGCGCATGAAATCGGATGAAGCTCGTCAGGTTCAGCATCGCACCGGCTCCGTGCAGCTCAGTAGGATCGCGGCAGGCCCAGGTTCTGCCCGGCGATGAAATTCAGGATCATCTCCTCGGAGATGGGCGCGAAACGGAAAAGGCGCGCATCCCGCCACAACCGCTCGACGTGCATGTCCTTCGCAAAACCCATGCCGCCCATGGTTTGCATGGCCTGCTCGATACCTGCAGACGCCGCCTGCGACGCAATGAGCTTACCGACGTTGGCCTCGGTGCCATAGGGCTTGCCCGCATCGAACTGCGCCGCGGCCTTGAGGTTCATGAGCCGCGCACACTGCACTTCGGCCCAGTGCTGCGCCAGCGGGAATTGCAGCCCCTGATAACTGGCGATTGGTTTGCCTCCGAATACCCGGCGCTCCTTCGCGTAGTCGACGGCAAGGCGGATGGCGAGATCCGCCGCGCCGACGAGGCCCGCAGTCGTAACAATGCGCTCGGTGTTCAGCACGTCGAGAAGCTCGTACCAGCCGCCGTCGAGCGTGCCGATGATCTCGCTGCCGTCGATCTCGACATCGTCGAAGAAGACATTGCAGGCCGAGAGCGTGTTGGTGCCGACCTTCTCGATGGGCGCATACGTGAGACCCTCGCGCGCGACGTCGATCATGAACATCGTCAGGCCGTGCGTGCGCTTGGGCGACTCCTCGACCTTGGTCGTGCGCGCGATGACGAGCATCTTCTGTGCCGACTCGACGCCCGTGATCCAGATCTTGCGGCCCGAGAGCTTCCATCCATTGCCGGCTCGCGTCGCGAACGTCTTGATCTCGAGGCTGTTGGAGCCGGCGTCCGGCTCGGTGAGCGCCATGCAGCAGTTGATCTCGCCGGAGATGATTTTGGGCAGCAGCTCGCGGCGCATGGCCTCGCTGCCAAAGCGGGAAATGGAGACGCCCCCGAATATCGGGTTGATCATGAAGAGCTGCCCCACTGTGCAGCCGCCGCCCGACGCCGCGAGCTGCTCGATGATCAAAGCCATCTCGACCATGCCGAGGCCACTGCCACCATGCGCGTCAGGCAGAGCGACGCCGCAGAGACCCGCCTCGCACACAGCGCGCCAGAATTCCTGCGGAAAAACCTTCCGCGCATCGTGATCGCGCCAGTAGTCGAGGCCGAAGTGCTCGCCGATCTTGCGCGCACTCTCCGCAATCATCTTCTGTTCGTCGGTCAGATCGAAGTCCATGGGTGCATTCCGTTGTATTCAGACGGCCAGCAGATGAAGAGGCTCTTCCAGCAGCGCCGCCATACGGTCGAGCAACTGCGCGGCATATGCGTGATCGACGTCGGCGGTGTCATAGGCGAGCGCGAGGGTCATCTCGTGCGTTGTGTCCCCGGTGCGCGAAGCGCGAACGCCGCCGACACCGAGCGCCATGCGCCATCCCGACGGAATGGTCGGCACGACCTGGCGCGTACGGCCATCGACCACGACAATCACGGTATCGCCGCCGGCAGCATCGCCCGATGCCTGCGCCAATCGCGCAGTGATCGCCGAGAGCGTATCCCGCGCTGTGCCTTCGATCGTGGCAAAGGCGCTCCCAATCGAAATGCCCAATCGCACTGGTGCTGCGGCATCGTCACTGAAGGCCTTGATGCAGGCCAAAGCGATGTACGCGCGGCGCTCGAAGGGCCGATCCCGCGCAGCGGCGAGCCGCGCGTCCAAGGCGTGCAGCGCGCTGACATCCACGTCGATGGTCGCGAACGAATGAGCCGTCGCGAAGGACGCGGCTGGCACAGCTCGCTGAACGGCTGTGACGGTTGTTGCGATCTGCCGACTTGGTCTTTGCTCATCCCTCGCTCGAAGCACATCGGCGCTCTTGATGCGTCCACGCGGGCCGGAGCCGGCGATGCCTGCGAGATCGAGCGATGCTTCGCGTGCGAGGCGTCGAGCATAGGGCGTCGCGATGATGCGATCCGTCGGTTTTGGCGAGAGTTTGGGAGTATCGCCGCGCGGCCGGGATACTGCACTTTCCTGCGCACGAGGCGCGCTCGCAGGCGCGGGCCGCGCTGAAGGCGCAGCATCGTCCAATTTCCACTGCGCGATCGGCTGCCCGACAGGAACGACTTCACCCTCGGCGGAGAGCAGCTTCACCATTTCGCCCGCGGTCGGCGCCTCGACATCGTTTGCGATCTTGTCGGTTTCGACCACGACGACGATGTCGCCCGCAGCAAACCGCTGCCCGGGAGCCGCCATCCAGCGCGCGACCGTGCCCTCGGTCATGGTGAGGCCGAGCTTCGGCATCAGCAGATCGGCAACATGGTCCATGGCTCAGCGGCCGGTGAACTTCGGCGTGCGCTTCTCGAGAAACGCGCCGCACCCTTCCTTGGAATCTGCAGTATCGAGTACGAGCCCGATCATGGCCTGCTCGTGTGCGAGCGCGGCCGAAAGCGGCATCTCGCCACCGCTGTTGAGCGTGCGCTTCAAGAGCTTCAGCACGAGCGGCGACTTCGAAGCCATCCTGGCAGCCATCTCGCGTGCGGCCGTCATGACTTCGGCCTTGGGCACGACCTTGTTGGCGAGCCCAATGGCGACGGCCTCCTGAGCCGAGATCTGCTCGCCCGTGAACATGATCTCCTTGGCGCGACAGAGCGGCACCTGACGGATGATGCGCTGCGTACCGCCCGCGCCTGGAAAAAGGCCAAGTGTGATCTCGGGCAGACCCAGGCGCGCGCTGTCTGCAAGAATACGGATGTCGGTCGCGAGAATGAGCTCGGTGCCGCCTCCAAGGGCATAACCATTGACCGCAGCGATGGTCGGCTTGTCGCACAGCTCGATCTTCCGGAAGACGCGGTGCACAATCTCGGCGAATTCTTCGTAGTGGCGGAGACCATCGCGCGTTTTGAGGTCCGCGATGTCGCCGCCGGCGACGAACGCTCGATCACCCGCACCCGTGACGATGATCACCTGGACAGCCGGGTCTGCTTCAACCTTCGCCCAAGCCGCTTCGAGCGACAGCAGCGTCGGGATGTCGAGCGCGTTGAGCGTCTTCGGCCGATTGATCGTGACGACGGCGATGCCGTCCGAGATTTCGGTGAGGATCACATCAGTGGTCATGGGCGTTCCTCGTTCTTTTTAGGCAAGCGTGCGGCGCACAGCCTCGACAATCCGCGCGGCGTTCGGCCGATAGTGCGCCTCGAGTTCCTTCGCAAATGGAACGGGCATGAACGGCGCGCCAACGCGTACGATCGGGCCATCCAGCTCATCGAAGGCGACATCCGCCATCCGTGCGGCGATCTCGGCACCGACGCCGAAAGCCTCGACGGCCTCGTGCGCGATCACCAATCGATGCGTGCGAGCAAGCGAAGCCAGTACCGCGCTTTCATCCCACGGCTGAAGGGACCGGAGGTCAATGATTTCCGTCTCGACGCCATCTTTTGCGAGCATGTCAGCGGCCGCAAGCGCCATGCCGCGCATCGCGCCGTACGTAACGATCGTGGCGTCGCGTCCGGGCCGCGCGATGTCCGCCGCGCCGATCGCAACGCTCGGCAGCGGCTCGGGCAGCGCCCCCTTCACGGCATAGAGGCTCTTGTTCTCGACGAGAATGACTGGATCAGGATCCGCAATGGCCGCACGCGTCAGCGCATAGGCATCGGCGACCGTCGCGGGACAAACGACTTTGAGGCCGGGCACGTGCGCGAGCCAGGCTTCGAGGCACTGCGAGTGCTGCGGACCGGCATTGATCCCGCCGCCATGCGGCAGGCGCACGACCATGGGCAGCGCGTACTGGCCGCCGAACATGAAGCGCGCTTTTGCTGCCTGATTGACCAGCGCGTCCATGGAGAGCGTGACGAAGTCCATGAACATGATCTCGACGACGGGCTTGAGCCCGCTCATCGCAGCGCCAACGGCCGCGCCGACGATCGCGGCTTCCGAAATCGGCGTGTCGCGCACGCGCTCGGCGCCAAACTTTTCGAGCAAGCCGCGCGTGACGCCGAAGGGACCGCCGGGTGCGGCGACATCCTCACCGAACAGGACGACGTTCTCGTCAGCCGCCATGGCGTCGGCGAGCGCGCGGTTGATGGCTTGGCCGAAGCGGACCTCGCTCATGGCGCGACCTCGCTCGAAGCATAGACATCGCGCAGTGCGGCATCGAATCCTGGCGCCGAGCCCGAACGCGCACGCTCGACTGCGGCATCGACACGGGCCTTTGCCTCGCGCGTCGTAGCTTCGATATCCGTCGCCGGTACGCCCTCTGTTGCGAGACGCCGCTCCAGGCGCCCGATGGGATCGTCCTCGCTGCGTGCCGCATCGGCAGCTTCACGATACTTCTGCGGATCACCTTCGAAGTGCCCCCGGACGCGGGTCGTACGGCATTCGAGAAAGCGCGGGCCTCCGCCCTCGCGGATCTCGTCGACCAGAACGAGAGCCATTTCATGCACGGCGAGAACGTCATTGCCATCGACCGAGCGCGCGGCAATGCGGTGGCTCAAAGCGAGTGCGCAGGGATCGGCTGCGAGCTGCTTCGAGGTCGGCGAGAACTCCGACCAGCCGTTGTTCTCGCACACGAACAGCACGGGCAGTCGCCAGATCGACGCGAGATTGAAACTCTCGTGCATCACGCCCTCGGCAAGCGCGCCATCGCCGAAGAAGACGGTGGCGATCGCGCCGCTCTTCTTCACCTGATGCGCGAGCGCGCTGCCGACCGCGATCGGCAAGCCAGCGCCGACAATGCCGTTCGCACCAAGCATCCCGACGGCTGCGTCCGCGACATGCATCGAGCCGCCGCGCCCCTGGCACATGCCTTCGGCCTTGCCCATGATCTCGAGGAAGAAGCGGTCGAGGTCGAGGCCTTTGGCAAGCGCGTGCCCGTGGCCGCGATGGTTCGAGGCCAGCGTATCGGCTGAGCCGAGAGAAGCGCACACGCCGGCCGCCACGCCCTCCTGCCCGACAGAGAGATGTATGAAGCCCGGCACCTCGCCATCGGCAAAGAGCTGGGCGAGGCGCAGCTCGGCCTCGCGGATCAGCGTCATGGTCCGCAGGAGATCGAGGGGGGAAGCGCTGTTCGCCGCGGTCAAACGGTGAATCCTCCAGCATGTCGGGGCGAAAGTCGCGCTATTCTCGGCAGGCGAAGTCCGAGGTGTCAAGATAAATGAACAATGAGCCACGATTCATTTTTGTTTGACGGACTTGGCGTGCTGGTCCTAATTTGTCCGGACTGCGAGGTTTGCGAATGCTCGACAAGAAGGTTTCTGATGGGCCGGATACGGCCGGCGAGGCAGCGCCTGGTCGGCGACGGCGCGCTGACCGCGCAATCGAGACCCGTCGAAAACTGATCGATGCGGCAGCCGAGGTCGTCGGCGCCGAGGGCTACGCGAACGCGTCGGTGGCCAAGATCACGGCGCGCGCCGAGATCGCCCAGGGCACGTTCTACAATTACTTCGCATCGCAACAGGATCTGTTCGACCAGCTCCTGCCCGAGCTCGGCACAGAACTCCTCGATTTTATCCGCGCGCGCATCGCGACTGAAGAAGGCAGCTTTGCCCGCGAAGAAATCGGCTTCCGCGCCTTCTTCGACTTCCTCGCCGAGCGCCCGGAATTCTACCGCATCCTGAACGAGGCCGAGACCTTCGCGCCGAAGGCCTATCACGATCACATGCGGAACATGGCCGATGGCTATATGCGCGCGCTATCGCGCAGCCACGCCAAAGGAGAGCTGCCGGGCTTCGAGAAGCGCGAGCTCGATGTGATCATTCACACCATGCTCGCAGCGCGTAACTACATCAGCTACCGCTACCTCTACCGCGACGGCCGCGCGCGCCGCCTGCCCCCTTGGGTCGATCGCGCCTACATGAAGCTCATGACCGGCGGCATGATGTATGGCGGCTCGACGGGTCGCCCCCGTCGCTCCCGCCGAGGGGCATCATCAGCGCAGGCGGCCATCATCGGTGACGCCGCCCATTTCCGCACAGCTTTGGCAAAGCCTGGCGAGGCACGTATCGAACTCGACGTGACCGCGGCCTGCCTTGGCCCGGACGGCACCATCCGCCGGGGTATCGTGTTGAAGCTGATCGAGGCGGCAGCCACGGCCGCGGCTTCGGAACGCCTCGACGTGCCACCCCAGCTTCTAAGCTTGTCGACGGCCTTCCCCAATCCGCTTGGCGATGAGGATCTCGTGGCCGTCGCGCGGGCGTCGATCAACGCCAGTTCCGTGCACGTGAGCGTTGAGGTTCATCCCATGAATGACGCCAAGCGCGAAATTGCCGTCGCGCAGGCGGTGTATGAGGCTAAACGTCGCTCTGATAAGGAAAATGAATCGTGACTCGCGAGTCATCTTGACGATGCAGGACCGCTTGGAGCAGGTTCCAGGCCAACAACAAAGCCGATCCGTACGGCCCGTGAAGTCGCTATTACTCAGGAGGAACACCCATGACCCGGAAGCGTGCCGACCTCGACCGCCGCACAGTGCTGAAAGGCGCTGCGGCAGGAGCTGCGGCCACCATTTTCGCACCTAACATCGTCGCCGCGCAGTCGAAGGTTGTCCGCATTGGTATGCCGACGATCCTTTCGGGCCGCGTCGCGCAGCTCGGCACGTCGTCGCGCAATGCGATCCAGATGGAGGTCGAGAAGATCAATGCGGCGGGCGGTCTCGCAGGTCGTCAGATCGAGATGGTCATCCGCGACTCCAAGGGCCAGCCGCAGGAAGCCGCGCGCGTCGCGCGTGAGCTCGTGAACAGCGATGGCTGCGAGATCCTGCTCGATGCCGAGGCCTCATCCGGCTCCTTCGCCGTTCAGGAAGTGGCTAAGGATCTCGGTGTGCTCGTCATGCACACGAACTCGGAGACGTCGTCGCTGACGGCCGATCCGAAGATCCGCATTCCGCTCGCCTTCCGCTCATGCCGCCAGGGTATTCATGACGCCGTGGTGAGCGGTGCCTACGCTGCCGAAATTGCCAAAGCGAAGAAGATCAATCGCTGGGGCACGTGCTCTCCCGACTATGCGTACGGCCGCGACAACACCCAGCTTTTCGTCGAGTATCTGAAGCACTTCTATCCGCAGGCCGAGGTCACGACCGAGGCATGGCCGAAGCTGTTCCAGCCAGACTACACGGAAGTCATCACGCGTGTCCTCCAGAGCAAGCCGCAGGCACTTTACTCGGCGCTCTGGGGCGGCGATCTGACCTCGTGGGTCGATCAGGCGAACATCTACGCACTGTTCTCGCAGATGGAAGTCTTCGCCATCAATATGGCTGATTACACCGTGCTGACCGCCGTGAAGAACCTGCCGAAGGGCATCCACTCGGCGACACGCTACATCAAGTCGTATCCCAGCACGAAGGCGAACGCTGCCTGGGGCGACGAGTACCGCGCGCGCTTCAAGGAGTATCCGACGAACTGGTCGTGGGAGAATTGGGTCGGCATTCACTTCATTGCAGAAGCCTCCAAGAAGGCCAATTCTGCCGATGGCAAGAAGATCGCCGAGGCCATGCGCGGCCTCAAGATCGACTGCCCATTCGGCGCCGACGGCACCGTCACCATGCGCGCCGAGGATCAGACCGTCATCAACTACGCAATCGGCTGGGGCCCCACAATTTCCGGTGAGCCCTACGTGCCGGAGGTGACCGGTGCGAACTGGGACACGATCCTCAAGCTCGAAGCCGAGTGGAAGAAGCGCAACAACTACACCTGAGACTTACCGTCTCTGAGTTGCGCCGCAGGATCCGGGCATCACCCGGATCCTGCGGCAGTTTTTGATCCGCCCACCATCCGAGGTGATGCTTGAATCTCGCCGCACTCACGGATTGCCTGACGTCCGCATCCTGTCTTGTCACGCAGACGACAAGTGGTCTCATCATCGGAATGCTGCTGTTTCTGGTGGCTGCCGGTCTCACCCTGATTTTCGGGGTGCTCAAAGTCGTCAACTTCACGCACGGCTCGTTCTACATGATCGGCGCGTACCTCGCGCTCACGGTCAATGGCCTGACGGGAAGCTACTTCCTGGCCGTTCTCGCGGCAGCTGCCGGCGTCGCGGCGTTCGCGTTCGTCTTCGAGCGCTTCTTCATGAGTAAGGTGTACGGCTCGAACGTGCTGATGCAGCTCCTGGTCTGCTACGCATTCATCCTCATTCTGGATGATGCGGTGAAGATCATCTGGGGGCCTGAGTTCAAGTCCATGGGCATGGCCTCGGCGTTCCAGCAACCGCCGATCTTCATTGCTGGCGGCATCATACCTGTCTTCTATCTCTTCCTGATCATCGTCACGCTCATCATCTCGGTCGCCCTCTGGCTGATCATCACGCGGACACGCTTCGGCACGGTCGTTCGGGCCGCTGCCGTCAATCCGAGCATGGTCTCGGCACTCGGCATCAACACCGGGCTCGTCTACAGCGGCGTATTCGTCCTTGGCGGCATGCTCGCGGGATTGGCTGGTGGCCTCGCAGCGCCCGTCCGATCGTTGACGGCCGGAATGGGTTTCTCGATCCTCATCGAGTCCTTCATCGTCACGGTCATCGGCGGCATGGGCTCGATCGCCGGCGCACTGCTCGGCTCGGTGCTGATTGGCCTCGTGCGCTCCTTCGGTTCGATCGGCTTCCCGCTGTTCGTCGAAGGCCTGATGTTCTTGCTGATGGCGGTCATCCTCATCCTCAAGCCGAGCGGTCTGCTCGGCAAGGAGGGTTGAGCCGATGCTCGCGACCCGTCCCAATCTCACGCGCGACCTGATCATCGCCGCCGTGGCTCTGGTCGTCCTGCTACTGCTGCCTTACGTGTGGCCAAGCCGGATGATCAACGACCTCGTCATTCGCGTCTCGGCCTTCGCGCTGTTCGCGACGTCGCTCAATCTGCTCGTCGGCTATACGGGCATGGTCTCCTTCGGCCATGGCATGTTCTTCGGCTTTGGCGCCTATGCCTTCGGCCTCTCCATGCAGCGTCTCGGGGTTTCGATACCGACGGCGATCCTCATCACGATCGTCTCGAGCGCACTCCTCGGCCTTGTCGTCGGCGCGATCAGCATTCGGCTGAAGGACATCTACTTCTCCTTCATCACACTCGCCTTCCAGATGCTGCTCTACAGCACGGTGATCGCCTGGGTTCCGCTCACAGGTGGTGACCAGGGCCTGATGGGCGGCATCCCACGTCCGCCCTTCCTCGGCATCGACCTCTCGATCGAATCCCACCGCTACGCCTTCGCTGTCACGCTTGTGGTGATTGGCCTTCTCGCCATGCGCCAGATCGTCGAATCGCCATTCGGCTATACGTTGCGCATGATCCGCGATAACACCGAGCGCGCGAGCTTCCTCGGCATCAACGTGTTCCGTGCCAAGCTGACGGCGTTCGTGATCGCTGGCGTGTTCGGCGCGATCGGCGGCATGGTCATGGCGCTGTTCGTCTCGGGCGCCTATCCAGAGTTCGTGAACTGGACCATGTCGGGCGAAGGCATCTTCATGATCATGCTCGGCGGCCTGTCGACCTTCATCGGTCCAGCTGCGGGCGCCGTCATCCTCTCGCTGCTCAATGACGTCATCACACGCGGTACCGAGCACCACGGCCTGGTCCTCGGTGCGGTCATCCTTTTGTTCGCGCTTGGGCTCCGCAAGGGCATCACGGACTTCATCGCCGACTGGTTCCGCGTGCGGCGCGAAGCCAGCAGCAGAAGTGGAGGCTGAGGCCATGCTCGAAGTCAAAGGTCTCCACAAATCATTCGGCGGTGTCGCGGCCATATCGGACGTCACGATCGACTTTCCGTCGGGCTCACTCACCGCGATCATCGGCCCGAACGGCGCCGGCAAGAGCACGTTCTTCAATCTCATCAGCGGCGGGCTTATTCCGGACTCGGGCACCGTCACCTTCAACGGCATCAGCATGATTGGTCGCTCGCGGGCGCAGATCATCGATGCCGGCATCGGGCGCGCATTCCAGGTCGCGCGCATTTTTCCGACATTGACTGTGGAAGAAAGTCTGCTCGGCGCGGTGACCGCCCATCGTCGGCGCGCGCAGAACATCTCGCACCGCTTCCCGCTGCCCGAGATGCGCGATCGCATGCTCGAAGTTGCGGAGATGCTCGGCCTGACCGAAAAGCTCGGCGTCACGTCCGCCAACCTGTCGCACGGCGACCAGAAGCTCCTTGATATCGCCCTCGCCCTGGTGCTCGATCCCAAGGTTCTACTTCTGGACGAGCCGACCGCCGGCATGGGCCCTGACGAGCGCTGGCGCATGATCGAGCGCGTGCATGAGCTTTGGGAGCGCGAGAAGCTCACGCTCATCTTCATCGAGCATGATATGGATATCGTCTTCAAGATCGCACCGAAGATCTCTGTTCTCTGCTACGGGCGCCTGCTCGCGGAGGGCACGCCCGACCAGATCCGCACCAATCCGGCCGTGATCGATGCCTATCTCGGGACCGAGCACGGGGAGGCCGCGGTATGAGCGAGCGTCCGATCGTTCGGGTCGAGAACCTCGACGTCTTCTATGGCAAGAGCCAAATCCTGTTCGGTGTCGGCATCGAGATGAGGCAGGGGCGGACGCTCGCCCTTCTCGGCCGGAATGGTGCCGGCAAGAGCACAACCATGAAGGCCATTGCCGGCGTCGCAGCACCGAAGCGCGGCGTCGTCGAGGTCGCGGGCAAGAATGTCGCCGGGCGACCGTCGCACATCATCGCACGCACCGGCATCGGCTATGTGCCCGAGGACCGGCAGGTCTTTCCCGAGCATACGGTCACCGAGAACCTCGAGATCGGCGCCAAGAAAGGTCCCGATGGTCAGGACGAGTGGTCGATCAAGCGCGTCTTCGAGGTCTTTCCGCTCCTGGAGCCGTTGCGCAACCGGATGGCCGGTCGGCTTTCCGGTGGTGAGCAGCAGATGCTCGCGATCGCCCGCACGCTCATGGGCAATCCGGTCGTCCTTCTGCTCGACGAGCCGAGCGAAGGGCTCGCCCCGATCGTCGTCGCGCGCATCGGCGACCTTTTGCGCACGTTGCGCTCGGCGGGCGCGACGACACTGATTGCCGAGCAGAACATGCACTTCTGCCTCGGCGTTGCCGACGACGCGGTCGTGATCGACAAGGGCTCGATCGTCTATCGTGATACCATTGCCGGCCTGAAGGCCAACGAGGAGGTCCGCAGGCGCTATCTCGCCATGTGACGGGGAACGCCGGGACCATGAGCAAGTCCACCAGCGAGGAGGACGACATGACGACGCTGGCCACGCACATTGCGCGCTTCACTTCCGCGCTCGACGTCAAGACCATGCCGCCTGAGGTGGTCGAGAAGGCGCGAGCCTGTCTGCTCAATGCCTACGGCATGGGCCTCGATTGCCATGACACGCCGTACGCGCCAGTCGCGCGCACGGCCGCACTGGCTCTCGATGGCGAAGTAGCGAACGGCGCCACCATGCTGGCCGACGGACGCCGCACGACCATCGGCGGCGCGTGCCTCGCCAATGCCGCCCTGTTCCACGGCCGCGCCCAGGAGGATTCCTCCGGCGCCGCACACTTCGGCACCATTCTCGTGCCTCTGCTCACCGCGATGATCGAGACGCGCCGCGCGCCGCTGTCCGAGTTGATCCCGGCGCTCGTCGCCGGATATGAGGCCGGCGGCCTGCTCGAGAAGGCATTTGCGATCAACACGACACCCGGAGGCTTCCGCTCGACCGCCACATACGGCGTCGTTGCAGCAGCCGCTGCGACGAGCCGCCTGCTCCGCCTCGATGCGGAACGGACGGCGGCCGCGCTCGGCAATGCCGTTTCCTTCACGGGCGGTGTCCTGCAGTCGTTCGTGGATGGCACTGACGAGTGGCGCTACCAGCCGGGCCTCATCGGACGCAACGGCCTCGCAGCAGCTGAGCTGGCGCGCGCCGGCTCGGTCTCGGCGCCTCATGCCCTCGAAGGCAAGGCAGGGCTCGTGCGCGCATTCGGCCGCACGGAGCCCGATGTTGCCGCTCTCGCCGGATCGCTCGGCAAGGAGTGGTTCATCCATCGCGTGACGTTCAAACCTTTCCCGGTGTGTGCGTTTAACCAGACACCCGTAACCGGCGCACTGGAGCTGCGCAAAGAGCTCGGCAACGCCGCGATCAAGGCCGTGAAGGTCCGCATGAACCCGTACGAGTGCGGTTATGCCGGCATGGACGCGGTTGGACCGTTCAGCACGATTTCCGGCACCTTGATGAGCATTCCATTCTGCATTGCCGCGACGCTCATGCACGGCATACCCGACATGAAGCGCATGACGACGTACGACGATCCCGCCGTGAACGGTCTCGTGGGGCGCATCGCGCTCGTCGCGGATGCGGGCGTGCCGATCCTGAGCGCCATCATCGAGATCGAGACCGAGGATGGGCGCCGCCTCGTGCGCGATCAGCGCATGACGACGGAGGACTACAACTACGATCGCGCCGGCGTTTCGAAGCTCGTGCGTCGTATTGGTGTGGAGCAGAGCGTGCCGCCGCAAGCCTTCGACATGCTGGAGCGCTTCGTCGATCGCCTGCCCGATGGCTCGATCGAGGATGTGCTGGGTGCGTTCCGCCTGCTCGAGCCGCGGCGCAAAGCCGCCTGAGGCACGGCGGATCTCGGGAGGCGCCTGCTATGTCCGACATCAAGTGCGAGACCTCCACTCTCGGAGCACTCTTGCGCACCGCTGCTGAACGTCACGGCGCGCGTACGTTCCTTGAGTTCCCGGACGGCACAGTGACGTTTGCCGAAGCTGACAAGCGCGCCAACCGTACCGCTAACGGTCTCGCGGCGCTCGGCGCCACCAAGGACAGCAAGATTGCGATCATGGCCATGAACGGGCCGGGCTTCATCGATGCCTGGCTCGGCGCGGCGCGGACCGGCGCCGTCTACGTTCCGATCAACACCGACTACAAGGGCGACATCCTACGCTATCAGCTCGGCAAGGCGGACGTGTCGCACATGGTCATCGATCCCGCATTCCTGGAGCGGCTCGATGCTGTCGCTGCGGACCTGCCGCGGCTTCGGCATGTGATCCTGACTGCGCCAATGGCCGGCACGCCGCGCACGCTGGGAAAAAGCGTTGCCATCACCACGCTCGCCGATGTCATGCGCGCGCCCGATCATGATCTCGGCGTCGAAATCGCGCCGTCCGATCCGCTCGCGATCAGCTTTACGTCGGGCACCACCGGCCCCTCGAAGGGCGTGCTCGCGAGCCACGCCCACGTCATCACCTTCGCGCGCGACTGGATCACGTGCACCGACTACGCCGCTGGCCAATCGATCTACACCTGCATGCCCCTCTTTCACGCCGTTGCCTCCTGGCTCGGCGTCGTGCCGGCGATCATCAATGGCGGCCGCATCGCGATCGTGCCGCGTTTCTCGGCCTCTGGTTTCTGGGACGATGTGCGCAAGTATAAGGCCGATGTCGCGCACGGTATCTTCTCGATGGTGCCGATCCTGCTGAAGCAGCCGCCGCGTCCTAATGATGCCGATCAGCCGGCGCGCCGCTTCTACTTTGCCAAGGTCAACGAGGAGTTCGAGCGCCGCTTCAACTGCAAGATTGTGGAAGTGTACGGCGCGACGGAGACCGGCGTCGTCACGCTCACGCCGCCAGGCGGCGAGCGCCGCAAGGACTCCTGCGGCAAGCCGAATACCGAAACATTCGATGTCATGATCGCCAATGAGCGCGACGAGCCAGTCGCCGTCGGCGAAGTCGGCGAGATCCTGGTCCGTCCGAAGCGACCATTCGCCATGCTCTCGGCCTACTACAACAGCCCTGAAGCAACCCTTGAAGCCTACCGGAACTTCTGGTTCCACACGGGCGACAACGCACGCGCGGATGCCGATGGCTACTACTATTTCGTCGATCGCAAGAAGGACTCGATCCGCCGACGCGGCGAGAACATCT
>JAEZAW010000037.1 GCA_023430315.1 Pseudomonadota bacterium
GCCGGCCTAGCAGTCGGCCGCGGTGCGCGGGCCATTATCCTGACCAACCAGAAGGGCGCCGTTCTCGAGCTGTCCGGACGTCAGGTCGGGCTATTGGCGAATGTCGACCTGAGCGGTCTCGCAATTACGTTGAGGTAGCGCGCTGCTTGCTCTTCCAGATGGGCGCGGGCTCTCGCGCCCATCTGGTGTTTCGCAACAGATCCACGCGTAAGTTATTCTGTGATCTCTGTCCCCTGCATCCCGATCAGCCGCTCGTAGGCCAGCAGGAGCGTCCAGTACGGGGCATTCGTGCAACCGAAGCCGCCAGCGCAGAGCGTGCCTGATGTGCGAATCTCGAAATGTAGGTGTGCGGTCGTCCCCGCCGGCTGTGTCTTCCACCAGTTGCCGACCTTGCCAACCCGCTGCCCGATGTCGACCGGTACGGCTACGTCCTTTATCATTTTAGCTTCCCGAAGCGCGTCGGGACTCATGTGCAAGTACATATAGTATAGGTTGGTATCATCCTCGGCGATCAGCCTGATATGATTCGCAGCTGTCCATATGGCGTGACCTCTGGTGACGGCAACGACGGGAAACATGTTGATCTGGCATCGTCCATTCACAAGGACGCAATTGTTTGGCCGGATATCTTGCCCCTCGTGAGCCCTTGGACACTCCGGCGGCCCACGATCGTTGTCATTGCGAACTTCGCAATATGTATCGCGCCAAGGATAGGCGTAGTTGTCTGGGTGGTTTTCTCGGTCCTCCAGAATTCTTGTCGGAAGCTGCCGGCACTTGTAGCGCCCGCCCGAAAGCTCGATCTTGTTGCCAGCACCATTGCAGTTTCCGGCGTGCATGAAGAGTTGTGAATTCGCGTGGGCCTTCGGATTTTCCAGAGGGAACCTGAAATCCCTAGGGCCCCACCGAACCCGATCTGTGACGCCACCCTTGAGATCCTGACTGATGGCTTTAGGAAGATTGCCGGGAGGATAGAATTTGAATTCTTGGCTCCTGGTCTGCGGACGTGGCAGCCTCTCTGCGTCGACGCGGCGCGTTAGGTAGGTCGGAGTGCCGCCGATCAAGCGCAAGTCGCGCAGGACAGCCTGCAGTATGACGTCAACCTTCGAGCACTGGATAACATCGCCTGGAGGATACGGTCTCCCAGCGCACGTTATGCTCGCAAAGTAGGGCACGCCGTATTTCATGAAGCTGTAGGTGATGTCGTCTGCCCCGGCGCTACGTCGCAGATCGGGATAGAGCGCCTTCAACTCACCATCCTGGATGCGCCATCGGGTTGCGCCCTGTGACTTCGGCGTGCGATTGGTCTCGAGCTCGTAGACGAGGCCATGCCCCCCGATGTGAACGGCAACTCGGTTTGTGTTGGTGATCTGATGCCGCTTAAGCAGATCCGGGTGGACAATCAGGATGGCGTCATAACCTGCCGTCTTAGGCAAGAACTGCATGCTCGCGACTGAAGGCGCGAGATGCGACTGCATCGCGTCTTGCGGCAGAAGCCCGGTCAGCGCGACTCCATCCAGGTAACGCGTCGTGTCGATCGGCGCGAGCACAGGAACCGGCACGGATTTTTTGCCGGGATAGACGGGCGCCATGAACAAGTTGAGGCGCGCCAGCGGCCGGAAGGCTTCTTTGTCGCTGACTGCAAAACCCGCAAGCGCCTGGTCAACTTCGGCGGCAAAGCCCGCAGCAACACTCGGCGGCGGCGAAACGAGATGTTGCGAAAGCGCCTGCACATCTCGTGCGACGCTCGGCCAATCGATGGCGACGGGTTGTTGTGCCGGGCTGATCTCGTTCTGCGCCTCGGCCGGCGCGAGCGCGCTCGACAGAGCGAGCCACACAACAACCAGAGCGATAAGCAATTGACGACGCGAGGGTGAGCAATGTGAGCAATAAACTCGTTGCATGAAAATCCTCCGACGCTGGAAGTAAGGAAGCGCCTCGGCAAAGTATGGGCAGGTTCGCGCATCCGCGCCGATCTTGCCGTATCAAAGTCAGCGACTAGCCAGCCCAGTCTTCCGCCAAAAGGCCGGCAACCCGCTCGACGCCTTGCTCGGTGGAGCGATTGAGCTCTCGCGCCGTCATCCAGGCAACTGCAAATTTGATGGCGAGCGACGTGATCGTTTCGGCTTCGGCCTCGCTGACAGGATCGCCTGGCGTTCTAAGCGGATCAGCGCCTGCAAAGCGTGGCATGTACTGCCCACTCTTGATCGCCACCGCCAGCTCTTGCGTCGCGGCCGATGGCTCGATGTCATATTCCTCCTCCAGATGCTCCCAGAGCTGCTTGTAGACGGCCAAAGCACTGGCGGTGCTGCCGAGGTCGATATAGGCCTTCATGAGCTTCTGGCAGGCGACTTCATGTGTCGGATCGATCTGGACGAGAGCGCGAGCTATGCGCTTCGTCTCGTCGGGCCGGCTGGGCACGTCGGTAAGTCGTGCCTCGAGATGCTGGATGAGCATACGACGCACGTTCTCGCGCTTCACGGTCATCCAGTCGGCGAAAGACGGATCTATGTCGTCGTAGCCGCACAGGAACAAGGAGTTGATATCCTCGAGGCTCAATTGAACATCAGTTGGATATCCGCGATCCACGCTCTCCATAAAGTCATCGAGATCCGTTCTGAACATGGCTGGATCCAGGCTCACAGTGCTTTTGTCGGCCGAGAGTCCCATCAGCCCCGCCGCCTCGAACGTCATCCGCAGCGAGTAAAGTAGCTGGCGCAGGGAGGCGCGGGCGTTTGCGTCCTCGGTCTCGCTCCAGAGCAGCCCCACCAGGCGATCTCTGGTCTCCCTCATCCCCGGCGCCAATACGAGGTAGGCGATCATCGCCTTTGCCTTACGGCTTGGCAGAACGATTTCCCGCTCACCGACACAAATCGCCAAGTCGCCCAGAACGCGAATTCGTACCTTTGGCTTACCGCAGTGACTTCGTTCCCGGGCGCTCGAGCGAGGACTACTTATTGGGGTGCCAAGCGCATCTGAACCTAAGCGGGCTGGCATGATGGCATGATCCGGCATGGGGACCTCCCGGTATTGG
Organism: Pseudomonadota bacterium; assembly: GCA_023430315.1. Classification (GTDB taxonomy): domain Bacteria; phylum Pseudomonadota; class Alphaproteobacteria; order Rhizobiales; family Hyphomicrobiaceae. The sequence goes on from JAEZAW010000037.1 coordinate 3,032, forward strand.
GTCAGTATCAGCGGCGGTACGTCGCTCACCTGCCGTCGAAACTGCCGCTTTGCCCAACGCCGAGAAACACCATCGCGCAATCGTCGCCTACGAAATGACGGTCATCTTCCGTCAGGGCGCTATCATCTTCTTTCAACTCTAATCAGTTTGTGTCAGGATGATCGCAGCGGCTCGCACAGACACCGGTAATACGGCTCTGCAATTGCCCGAGGCTGCTGCGAAATTTCTTTAGAACAACGCCGTATTTGGATAGCGCCATGACCGTGAGCTTGTCGGGCCGTCACCGGGATCGCTTCATGGCGGATCTCCGTTCGCACAGAGAAGCGTTCTCACTGAACGACTCTGAATATGCGGACCAGATTCTCCGGATCTCTCTCAATACGTTCAAGAAGTGCATCCAGAAGGATGGCAACAAACCGCTTGCCCTCAAGCGTCACACTTTCCTGAATATCTTTGCCAACACGGCCTTGGATCCCAAGAACTATGGCCTCAACATCGGTGTGCCGAACCAGGTGTCACCCTTCGGCGGCTACCGAGTGCAGGACTATCCATATTTGTGCGGGCGCTTCTTTCTCTACCGCCGCTCGTTCCTGACCGGACGTCACATAACCCGCAGCGTCCTCGACATTCGCCCCAGCGAGGGACGCGAGTGCCTATCGTTCCATGAGCTGCACTACTACACAGCCGAAGTCGGCGTCCGCGAGGAGAACCACTACTACGGCGATATCTATATGAACCGCGAGCGCAGCATCCTCAGCTTGCCGTCATACTTCGAGGGCCAGGTGCGGCTGACCTTGTTACAGCCCGAAAGAGTCGGCACACGCGGACGGGTCAAAATGCGGGGCTCAGTGCTCGCCTTCGGCAATCCCAAGGGATATTGGCAACCGACGGTGTCCTCCGTGTTTGTCGATGGCCCGATCGAGGAGAGACACGACAACACGAAGGAGCTGTGCAAGACCATCCTCCACACCTCACCGGAGTATGGGCCTCTTTCCGAAGAGCTTGCGCGCGTAGAGGAACACGCTACCATCAACACACCGCTGATGTGGGCCAAGCTGCAGGAGGCGGTCGCACTCCGCTAGCCGGTGAGTTGACATGCCCCGCCCGCCCAGGATCGCCGTCATCCTCGATGAAAACACGAGCGGCGACGGAAGCCGCTACGAGATATCTAAGGGCTGCTTCACGGGCGTGCGTGACGCTGGCGGTATTCCATTCGGCGTTCCGTATCTACCGGAGATCGTCGACATCGTCGTCGAGGAGTTCGACGGGTTGCTCTGCACGGGCGGCCGCTACGCTTATCCTGCCGAGTGGTACGTCGGGGAGCAGGCCTCCAAAGCCCCCTTCTCAGAGCGCTTTGCCATCGAGCACGCGATCATCCAGAGCTATCTCAAGCGCGACAAGCCGGTGCTTGGGATCTGCGCCGGCATGCAGCTCCTCGCAGGTGTAAAGGGATGCCGGCTCTGGTCGGATGTGCAGAATGCTGTTCCAAACGCCCTTGAGCACGACAAGCGCGGTTCGTTGCATCAGGTGTCGATCGCACCCGAGACTCGCCTCGCCTGTCTCGTCGGGCGGTCGGAGCTACTGGTGAACACTTCGCATTTCGAGGCGATCGGAGAATTATCGCCGTCCGTGGTGGTCAGCGCGCGCTCAGATGACGGCGTGATCGAGGCCATAGAGGTGCCGTCACAGTCTTTCGCGCTCGGCCTGCAGTGGCACCAGGAGCTATTTGCAGGGCATGATCACGCCGGCAATCGCATTTTTTGCGGTCTCGTCGATGCGTGCCGTGCATCCGCGGGGCGCTAGGGCTGGACCTCTCTGCAGCGAGCGAACAGCGGTGTGCCGCCTCCAATCAACGGAGCGATTTCGCCTTCCTTGCTCGGATGGTCGATGTGGAACGCGAAGCGTTCGACCATCGGTGCGAGCCCGAAGACGCCTTTGATGTCGTCAACCAAGCTTTGGCAGACGCTCGGATATGGCGTTCTGTTCTCTATGCACGGCTCCATAGTGCCTCCGATGACGACCGCGTCGCTCCGCGCAAACATTTGCCCATTGCGCGAGAAGAGGTATTTCAGGTCAGGCTGTGGCGGCAGCATAGCCAGATGACCTTTGACGGGCACGACTTCTTTGTCGTCCCACAGTTCTCTGGCGCCGAAGCCGGTGCAGTTTACAATGATATTTTCAGGCAGCCTGAACACATCGCCGGGCGTAGAGAACACGGCGTGCCGGACCGGCACGTTGTTGGCTACCAGTTCAGTGTGCAGCTGTTTGAGGAAGATCGGCGGCTCGATCAGCAGAGTTTGATAAAGAAACCCCGCCCCCATGTTCTGTCCAAACGGCAGCTGACTCACGGGCTGCCGCGCGGGAATGAGCTCTTCTTTTGTCCCGGGGGGAAATAGCTCGATGACCTTGTCCAGGTCGTCCTGGGGCCTCTTTGTATAGTTGGGCACCTTCGAAACACCATACGTGCTTCCTATCGAACTCACGAACTTCTTGTAGGAAGCCCTGATCACATCCTTGGCGAGTTGCACGTTTTCACAATCGACCGTCGAAGGTGCCCACTGTCCTCCAGCGACCTTCGATGTCGTCTCGTTCCAGGGCTCTTTGGCATAGATCGTCACTCGCAAGCCAAGTTCCACGAGGAGCCTCGCAGTGGTCATGCCGATCACGCCGGAGCCCAGTACAGCGACGTCCCTGTCGCTCGTCGTCTGCATGTGATCCTTGATGATGTCGCGGACCTTCATGGCCACGCCCCAGCTCAAGCTGATCCCGGCACCTCCGTGGCCGTAATTGTGCACGAGGAATTTGTTGGGGTGGGATGGAATGCGTTCACGCTCGAGGCGGAAGGAATGCCTTCGATAGGGTCGAATACCCGCGACGCAGGTGATTGGCCCTTGAAATGTAGGAGTGGCGAGCCGCTTCTCTGCAGACTGCTGCACCCGCTGAAACATTGGAGCGGCGCTCAGTCCGCCAAGTCCGAAAAGAACATCCCGGCGCCTCATGTCAGGCCCCTTTGGCCTCGAAATGACTACGACATTATTCGCGACGCCGCAGAGAAATAAATCGGAAGGCGGCAGATCGTGAGAACGCAGGCTATCTTTCCTTGCGCTTCATCGCAAGGCGGCGCAATCAGCGCTGGCTCCCATAGGTGGCGCGCCGAGCAGTCCCAGACGATAGCCATAGTTGTCGGGTCCTCATGGGCGCATCATCCACAACAGGCCGTGGCCCCCGAAGAGGGCTTGGCGGCGGGACTACCGCAGCATGCATCCGCTGCGGGCACGCGCGAGCACACGCCGGTTTCGGGCAGAACGAGCTCAACGCGCGCCGCGGCTTCCTTGTCGCCGGCAATGTCGGCCACGATCGAACGCACTTGCTCATAGCCGGTGAGCATGAGGAAGGTCGGCGCGCGGCCGTAGGATTTCATGCCGGCGATGTAGAAACCGGGCTCGGGATGCGCGAGCTCTCGGGCGCCGTGAGGACGCACCGTGCCGCAGCTGTGCTCATTCGGGTCAATCAAAGGCGCCAGTGCCGTCGGGCAATCGAGCGCGGGATCGAGCGACAGACGCAGCTCCGAGAGGAAATCGAGGTCCGGTCGGAAGCCTGTCGCGACGATCATCTCGTCGACGATAACGTGGCGGCCACAGCAAGCAGATCCGGCGCTGATCCGCAGACGCCCATTCTGCTCCGCGACATGGGTCACGCCGAAGGATGTCTCGACCTGCAGCCGTCCTTCGCCAACGAGGCGTGCAAAGGTCGCGCCCAATTCGCCCCGCGCCGACAGCTTGTCGTTGGCGCCGCCGCCAAATGCCTTCTGCGGACTATCCCCGCGCAGGAGCCAGATGATCGTGGTCCCCGGCGCGTCATCCTTCAGCCGCACAAGGTCGATGAGCGTGCCGATCGCCGAATGTCCGGCACCGAGCACGGCGACAGCCTTGCCGGCATAGCGCGCGCGCTCGGCACCGAGCACATCCGGCATGGCGTAGACGATCCGCTTCGCCGCGCCGGTCTCGCCGATGGCATGCAAGCCGTTGCCGCCTGCAGGATTGGGGGAGAACCAAGTACCGGAGGCATCGATGATGGCATCGGCGGTAAGCAGTTCCGGCCCTTTGCCATTCTGATATCGAATCTCGAAGGGCGCTGTCTCGCGGCCCTTCGATTTCACTTTGTCGAATCCTTTGCGGCTGATCGCGACCACGCGGGGGGATGTCTTGATGCGATCCTTGAGTGCCGTACGCGTGGCTAGGGGCGTGACGTAATGAGCCAAGAGATCGCCACCGGTCGGGTAAGCCGTCGGATCGGGTGCATTCCAGCCGGTCGAAGTCAGCAGACGCTCGGCGGCCTTGTCGATGTTGTACTCCCATGGCGAGAACATTCGCACATGAGACCACTGTCGGATGGCGTGGCCAGCTTCGGTGCCGGCTTCCAGCACGATCGGCTCGAGGCCGCGTTCCAGGGCTTGCGCGGCCGCCGCCAAGCCTACGGGTCCCGCTCCGACAATTGCCAGCTTCTTGCCCATGGCGCTTTACCTCCTAGCAGAATGATCGAAGCGGGCTCTCTAACCCGCCACCTTCGTCGACGACGCGCAGGTCGTTTCGATGCAGCACTCGTCGACGAGAAACGCGACGAGGCCGTTCATCACATCGTAGTTGGCGCGGCAAATGAGCGTGGTCGCTTGACGCTCTTGGGTTACGAGCCCAACGATCATCAAGGATTTGAGATGGTGCGAGAGAGTCGAGGCAGCGACATCAAGGCGCGCCTGCAATCTGCCAACGCTCATCCCATTGTCACCCGCTCTCACCAACGCCCGATAGATCTTCAGCCGCGTCGGATTGCCGAGGGCTTCGAGGCGCGCCGCGGCATCATCGAGCTTCATCGAAGCAGATCCATTGTTGACTTCGAATATCGCTATTTCTAATGATATGGAAATAAGAAATGAGCGTCAAGCGCGACATTGAGCATGCAAAGATGGGGCTGTGATCGGTGACGACTTTCGAACGCTATCTCACCCTTTGGGTGGCTTTGTGCATTGTGGCGGGCATCGCGCTCGGCTGGCTGATGCCGGGACTCTTTCACGCGATTGCCGATGCGGAGGTCGCAAGCGTCAACCTGCCTGTCGCCGTTCTGATCTGGCTGATGATCATACCCATGCTGGTGAAGATCGACTTCAGCGCACTCGGCAGGGTTGCCGAACACTGGCGCGGCATTGGCGTGACGCTCTTCATCAATTGGGCCGTAAAGCCTTTCTCGATGGCGCTGCTCGGCTGGATTTTCATCGGCTGGCTGTTCCGGCCCTTCCTACCGGCCGACCAGGTCACGAGCTACATCGCAGGCCTCATCCTGCTCGCCGCAGCACCCTGCACGGCCATGGTGTTCGTATGGAGCAACCTCTCCGACGGTGAGCCGCATTTCACGCTCAGCCAGGTCGCGCTCAACGACGTCATCATGGTCTTCGCGTTCGCGCCGATCGTGGCGCTGCTGCTCGGCCTCTCGGCCATCGTGGTGCCATGGCAAACGCTGCTGCTATCGGTCGTGCTCTATATCGTCGTGCCGGTGATCCTCGCGCAGGTCATACGACGCGCTGTCTTGGCGGGCAGCGGTGAGGCGGGTTTGAAAAAGCTTCTTGCCACTGCGCAGCCGCTGTCCCTGCTCGCTCTCCTGGCAACGTTGGTGCTGCTGTTCGCCTTCCAGGGGCCGCAGATTCTCGCGCAGCCGCTGGTCATCGCCCTCTTGGCCGTGCCGATCCTGATCCAGGTCTATTTCAATGCCGGGCTCGCCTATGTTCTCAACCGCTGGAGCGGCGAAGCCCATTGCGTCGCAGCGCCCTCCGCGCTGATCGGCGCCAGCAATTTCTTCGAGTTGGCAGTGGCAGCCGCCATCGGCCTGTTCGGATTGAACTCCGGGGCCGCACTGGCCACGGTTGTCGGCGTCCTCATCGAGGTGCCGGTCATGCTGAGCGTGGTGAGGATCGTCAACAACACCCGCCCCTGGTACGAGGCCGGGGCGGCAGTCCGGCGCAATGCCGCACCTCACCTGCGCTCCTAGCGCGCCTATGCGTGCTGACCAGCACCAAGCGGCGCGTCGTTACGCGTCGGCAGCAGGAGCGTGATGAGCCAACACAGTGCGAGCATGACCGCCGATCCGATCAGGCAAGCCGTCATGCCGCCGACTTGATAGAGCGCTCCCGACAGCAGAATGCCAAACAGCCGGCCCATGGCATTGGCGGCATAGTAGAAGCCGACGTCCTCGGCGGCCTTCTCCGATCCCGCATAGGCGAGGATCAGGTAGGAGTGCAGCGACGAGTTGACCGCGAAGGGTAAGCCAAAGAGAGCAAGGCCGGCGGCGACGACCAGGTCGGGCCGCCACAGGGTTTCGAGCTGGAGGAGCAGCGCCAGCGCGAGCGGCACGGCGACCAGGAGCGCAGACCAGAGACGCGCCGCGGGAACTTCGCGACTGAGGCCATCGACACTGCGCGTGACAAGGGACGGTGCGAACGCCTGCACGCCGCCGTAGCAAATGGTCCAGGCCGCCAGAAACCCGCCCACCTCGATGAAGCGCCAGCCATTCGCATAGAGAAACACCGGTAAACCGACGACGAACCACACATCGCGCGCACCGAACAGAAATACACGTGCGGCTGCGAGCAGGTTGATGCCGCGTGACTTCGCGAAGAGCTCACGCATGGATTTCGACGACTTTGCCTTGCCGAGCTGACGCGGCAGGAGCGCGAGGCCCGCGACGAAGATTGCCCCGAGTAGGCCAGCCATGAGCCACAGCGCTGATTTGAAGCCGGCCGCTTCAAGCAGCAAGCCGCCGACGAAGAAGCCAATGCCCTTCATGGCATTCTTGGAACCGGTGAACCAAGCCACCCATTTGAAGAGCTGGCCCGAGCCCTCAGCGGACGTCGCTTTGATCGCCGACTTGGAGGCAGTCTTGGTGAAATCCTTCGCGAGCCCCGCAATACCTTGCGCGGCGACGACCCAGGCAACCGACACTGCGGCCGTCCAGCTAGGATCGAGCGCCGAGAGCATGAGCAAACCGCCGATCTGCAGCGCCTGACCGACGGCCAGCATGCGAGGTATGCCAAAGCGCGTCGCGAGCCAGCCGCCGGCGAGGTTCGCGACGATGCCAGCGAACTCATAAAGCAGGAACAGGAACGCCAGCGTGAAGGGCGAATAGCCGAGCTGGAAGAAATGCAGCAACACCAGCATCCGCAGCGCGCCATCAACCAGCGTAAAGCCCCAGTAGGAGGCCGTGACGATGAGATAGTTGCGGACGGCCTCGGTCATCTCAGCCTCCTGCCGCAATCACGATGTTGGCGAGATCGACCATGCGGCACACATAGCCGACCTCGTTGTCGTACCAGCTGTAGACCTTGAGCAGCGTACCATCCGTCACCATGGTGCTTGGGACGTCGACGATCGAGCTGCGCGTGTCATTGGCGTAGTCCGCGGAGACCAGTGGCCGCGTCTCGTAGCCGAGAATGCCGGCGAGAGGACCGCGCGCCGCAGCCTGGAACAGCTCGTTGACCTCAGCCTCGGTGGTCGTCCGCTTGAGCTCGAAGACGCAATCCGTCAGGCTCGCATTGAGGATCGGCGCGCGCACGGCGTGACCATTGAGCTTGCCCTTCAGCTCCGGATAGATGAGCGCGATGGCCGTGGCGCTGCCTGTCGTCGTCGGCTGCAGCGACAGCATGGCCGATCGCGCGCGCCGCAGATCCTTGTGCGGCGCGTCGACGACGACGTTGGTGTTGGTCGGCGCATGGATCGTCGTGATCTGGCCATGGCGGATGCCGATTGCCTCGTGCACCACCTTGACGACCGGCGCCAGACAGTTGGTCGTGCACGACGCGGCCGTGAGCAAGCGATGGCGCGCGGGATCATACAGGTTGTCATTGACGCCGACGACGACGTTGAGGGCGCGCTCATCCTTCACCGGCGCCGCGACGATGACGCGTTCTACGCCGCGATCGAAGTAGGCCTGGAGCTGCTCGGGCTTGAGGAACTTCCCCGTGCATTCCAGCACGATCTCGCATCCAAGATCACCCCAAGGCACCTCGCCGGGAGCAGCAGCGGCTGAGAAGCCTATGCGCCGTCCGGCGACGCTGATAGCGCTTTCGCCGTCGCTTCCAATGGTCTCGTTCCAGCGGCCATGAATGCTGTCGAATTCGACAAGGTGTGCGCTCGCCGCGGCGCCACCTTTGATCTCGTTGATATGGGCGATCTCGAGTCGGTTGCCGGCGCGGGGATCGTCCTTGGGGCGGGGAAGTCCGCCCATGGCGGCGCGCAAAGCGAGGCGTCCCATACGACCCATGCCGTTGATGCCGACGCGCATGATCTTCTCCTTAACGGGCATACGTAGTGGGCTTACCGAGCTCATCGAGACGCGCCTTCAGTGCCATGCGATCGAGCGTGTCAAAAGGCAGATTGGTGAAGCCCTCGAGGCGTCGCCGGATCATTCCGTACAGTTCGTTCAAAAGCGTCGTTCGCTCCACCTCCGAACCGCGAAACCGCGCCGGATCGGGGAACGGCCACACCGCAGTGATCGGCCGCGAACCAAGGTCAGGGCACACCTCGCCATCTTGCGGGTCGCACAGCGTCAGCACGAAATCCATGCGCGGCGAGTCGGGGCCGGTGAACTCGTTCCACGACTTGGAGCGCAGGCCCGATACATCGTGGCCCATCACCTTGAGGCGCTCGAGCACCTCGGGCATCGGCGCATCCGCGGGCATCGATCCCGCCGAATAGGCATTGAATTTCCCCCGGCCAATCTTCTCGAGAATGGCTTCTGCCATGATCGAGCGAGCCGAGTTTCGCGTGCAGATGAACAGAACATTGAACGCAGCTGTCATAACGCTCACCTCATCAGCATCTTCCGGAATTAGCCGTGCAAGATCTCCACAGAGCTCTGGCCGGCCGTCACAGCAAGTTTCGGTCAGGTAATTGAAGAGGGCGCGCAGGCCCGCGAATCTCACGGCGTAAATGATGTACCGGCCCTGGCGCGTAGACTGGATCAGCCGCGCTTGCTCGAGCGCTGCCAGATGAAACGAGAGCGTCGAAGGCGCCACCCCCAAGGCACCTGCCAGATCACCAGCAGACATGCCCGATGCACCTCGTGACGCCAGGACGCGCATGAGCTCGAGGCGCGTCTCCTGCGAGAGCGCGGCAAAGCCTGCAGCAACATCCTTCATTTCCATGATTCTTGAATAGTAGAATTGATTGACAACTTTATGACGGACGCCGAGCCCTAGGTCAACAGGCACCAAAGCCCGCAATCGAGCCGGTTACCTCGTGCCGATCTCGATGCCGCTGCCCATGGAGGAACTGAGTGTCACGCCGCGCCGACGACAGCGAAAGATCCGAGACCACCGCTCCGTCCCTGCGGCCGGAACTGGTTGCGCGGATATGCTGGTATCATTTCCATGATGGTCAAACCCAGCAACAAGTCGCCGACCGTGTCGGGCTCAGCCGAGCCACAATCAATAAGGCGATCAACGATGCGCGCAGGCAGGGTATCGTTCGCATCTCAATTGATGCGCCGGCTGCCCCCTGTGCCGAACTCGAGGCACGCCTTCGCGAAAAGTTCGGCCTCAGAGACGCAGTCGTTGTCCCCTCCCCTGCCGACGAGAACAATGTTCGCCATATCGTCGGGATCGCAACGGGCGAGTACATCTCCAAAATTCTCCGGCAGGATGAGATCCTTGCCCTGGGCTGGGGCGGCACCGTGTTTGCTGCGGCCCAATCTCTCGCACCGCGCAGAAATAGCGGAATAAGTGTAGTTTCCTTATCCGGCGGCCTTCCCCGCAGCGCCGTCATCAATCCGTATGACAACGCGGCTTCGTTTGCCAAAATTCTTGACGCGCAATGCTACTACATGACGGCGCCCATGTACGCAGACGACGAGCCTACCAAGAAGGTTCTCATGCGCAGCTCCGCCATTCGGACCGTCGTGGACAAGGCCGCCAATGCCGACATCGCGCTTCTCACGACGATCGATCTCACGCCAAAGACCTGGATCATCAAGCACGGCGCGATCACGCGAGAGATGCTCAAGTCTCTCGTCGCTGCCGGCGCTGTCGGAGGCGTGTGTGATCAGTATGTGGATGCTAATGGGCGCGTAATCGACCATGAGCTCAACCGCCGCACGGTCGCGGTCCCCCTCGGCACCATCCGCAAAATTCCCCACCTCGTTCTCTGCGCCGGTGGATCTTTCAAAGTCCCCATCATCCGCGCCGCCCTCTCCGCTCGGCTCGCTCACACCCTCATCACGGACGAGCAGGCCGCGACGGGCCTTCTTGCATCCTAACTGGGTCGTGGATTTGACATTAGACTAATACAATATACAAATGTAGAAGGGAGAAAAGCGTTCAAACGTTCATAAGAGGGGATGCCATGTCAGGCGGATCGTTGGCAGGAATTCGAGTACTCGATCTCAGCCGCGTTCTTGCAGGACCTTCCTGCACGCAACTGCTGGGAGATCTCGGCGCCGAAATCATCAAAGTTGAAAGGCCAGGCGTCGGCGACGAGACGCGCACCTGGGGACCTCCGTACGTCAAAGACGGCGACGGCCGCGACACGACCGAAAGCGGCTACTACCTCTGCTGCAATCGCAATAAGCGCTCAATCGCCGTCGACTTCTCCAAACCTGCGGGCGCCGCCACCATCAAGCAGCTTGTTCAGCGTTGCGACGTGCTGATCGAAAACTTCAAGCTCGGTGGTTTGCAAAAGTTGGCGCTCGGATACGAAGACTTACACCGAGAGCAGCCGCGTCTCGTCTACTGTTCAATCACCGGCTATGGGCAAACAGGGCCTTATGCGTCGCGACCAGGTTACGACATGGTGGCGCAAGGCATCGGCGGTCTGATCAGTATGACCGGAGAGCCAGATAGGCCGCCGGTCAAAGTGCCAATTGCCGTCAACGATGTGATGACCGGCCTCTACGCCGCCATCGGCATCCTATCCGCCCTTCGCCATCGAGACGCAACTGGTGTCGGGCAACACATCGACCTCGGCTTGCTCGATGTGCAAGTTGGCTGGCTCTATAACCAGGGCCTGAATTATCTGACCGGCGGCGGAGTCCCGCAGCGTCTCGGCACGGCCCACCCCAACACCGTGCCCTACCAAGTCTTCGAGACCAAGGACGGATGGGCCATCGTCGCCGCCAACAACGATGGCCAGTTCAAGCGCCTCTGCGAAGCGGCCGGGCGGTCGGAACTTAGCTCGGATGTGCGCTTCGCCACCAATTCAGATCGCGTGCGCAATCGCGACGAGCTTGTTGAGCTCGTGACTGAGTCCTTGCGGACGAACACCACCGCGCACTGGATGGAAATCCTCGAGCGAGCCAACGTGCCGTGCTCGCCTGTCAATAACGTGGCCGAGGTCTTCGCCGATCCGCAGGTACTCGCACGCGGCATGAAGATTTCAATGCCGCATGGTCTCAGCGGCAGCGGCACCGTCGATCTCATCGGTTGCCCGCTCAAGATGTCAGAAACGCCGGTCGAATATCGCCGCGCACCGCCGACACTCGGCGAGCATACAGAGGATGTGCTGCGAGAGGTTCTCGAACTCCCAGATTCAAAGATCAAGGCCTTGAGGGCGAGCGGCATCATCTGACGGAGAGATGTAGTGAAAGCGACAGTGACATTTGTAGGATCAGGCGACGCATTCGGTTCTGGCGGGCGGTTCCAGACCTGCATTCTTGTCGACATCCCCGGTCTCAGGTTTGCGATCGACTTCGGTGCTTCGAGCCTCATCGCCCTGAACAAGCTCGGCATTCGACACACGAGCATCGATCTCATCTTGCTCACCCATATCCACGCCGATCACAGTGCCGGCATCCCTCAACTTCTTGCCGACTCGATGCTTGGCGCGCGGCGGGAGAAGCCACTTACCATTGCCGGTCCACGCGACACCGAGGCCCGGTTGGCAGAGACGCGAGACGCGCTCATGCCGGGCATGCATGTGATGAAGCCGAAATTTCCGCTGACCTACATCGAGATGGAGACGTACAAGACGCATCAGGTGTGCGGCCTATCCGTTACGCCCTATCCAGCGGACCACACCAAAGAGACGAACCCGACGGGATTGCGCATCGATTGCGGCGGCAAGATTATCTCATACACGGGCGACGGTGATTGGACAGACGACACGCCCAAGCTCGCAGATGGTGCCGACCTGATGATTTGCGAATGCTACTTCTATGAGAAACCAATCCGCTTCCACCTCAACTATCCGACCATCCGTGATCGGCGCCACGAGCTGAAGGCGAAGCAGCTTGTTCTCACGCATCTCGGCCCCGAGATGCTCGCGAACCGACATCGCGTGCCGGAGCGGTGCGCGGACGACGGCATGGTGATTGAGATCTGACCGGACGTGCGTTCCACCAACAGCCCTGACAAGGGCACGCCTCACGGAAGAGTGGGCGGCGATGGCGGCCTCACGCATATTTCGAGATTGGATGCTTCGTCACTTCAGGTACCTGATCTGGCGATTTCGTTTATGGCATCGTCGATGCCGATGTGCGCAGCAGACGCCCGAACAGCGGCGCCTAATTGCGGATGAGGTTTTCAGGCGATTCTGGGCATAGTCCCGGCAATCGTCTCTACGAATGACAAGTGGTCCGATGCGCTCTCGGTTGTCGGTAATTCTGATCCTGGGATCCACCCAAACACTGGCGTGGGGATCGAGCTACTATTTGCCGGCCATACTGGCAGATCCAATATCGCGCGACCTCGGCATCTCCAGCATTTGGTTCTTCGCAGCATTCTCGGCGTCGCTGCTGATCTCGGCGCTCATCGGACCTCGCGTCGGCCGCACCATCGATGCGTATGGGGGACGGGAGGTTCTCGCCCTCTCGAACGTCGTCATAGCGGCTGGCCTAGTGACGCTCGCGCTCGCGCATGTGCCCGCTGTGCTGTGGCTCGCTTGGCTTCTCCTCGGCATAGGCATGGGTCTCGGCCTCTACGATGCCGCGTTCGCGATGCTTGGTCGCATCTACGGCATGGATGCCCGCACGGCAATCACCGGCATTTCGCTGCTGGCGGGATTCGCGAGTACAATCGGCTGGCCGCTAACAGCGCTAGGAGTCGCCGAACTTGGCTGGCGCTGGACCTGCATCGGCTGGGCCGCAGCCCACATCCTGATCGCATTGCCGCTCAATCTATTCCTGTTGCCGAAGCCGCTCGATACCGCCGCAACGCCCGCTAAGGCTGCGCAGGTCGCTCACATACCCTTCGACCGCAACATGGTCCTCCTGGCATTCGCCTTTGCCCTCGGCTGGATGGTGGTCGCGGCTATGGCGGCTCACTTGCCACGCCTCCTCGAGGCAGCGGGTGCAACTACTGTCCAAGCCGTGGCGGCCGGTGCGCTGATCGGTCCAGCACAAGTCGCGGCGCGCATCGCCGAAGCCAGTATCCTGCGCAACCAGCACCCGATCGTGTCAGCCCGTCTCTCGATGATCGCGCATCCTATCGGGGTCGCCATGCTTGCCTTGTTTGGTGCAGGTGGGGCCGCTGGCGTTTTCGCCGCCTTTCACGGTGCCGGATCTGGAATCATGACGATCGCCCGCGGGACTGTTCCACTCGCGATATTCGGGCCTGACAACTACGGCTATAGATTGGGCCTGCTCGGCGCGCCGGCGCGGATGGCCCAGGCGATTGCGCCGCTGCTGTTTGGCGTACTGATGGACCGCTATGGTGCCGGCGTATTGACGGCCTCCGTCGTGTTCTCGCTTTGCGGATTTGTCGCTTTGCTGGCGTTGCGGTTACCGGCACGGGGCTCGATCTGAGAGTGACTGACCCGCGCCACAAGGCTTGCGGCCGACGCGTCTCAATGAACCGCCCTCGTAGCCGACGCATGTCATGACGACAGAGACCCTCACATTGGCCGCTATCCTGCTCCTCGTGGCGACGGCTTATGCTGCTGTCGGACAGGCCGGTGCTACGGGCTATCTTGCGGTTATGGGGCTCGCGGGGCTTCAGCCGAGCGTCATGAAACCAACGGCCCTTGCGCTCAATATCCTGGTGGCCGCCATTGGCACTATCCAATTCTGGCGCGCCGAATTGCTTTCGTGGCGCGCGTTCTACCCGTTCGCCGTGCTCGGCTTTCCGTTCTCGTTGATCGGCGGGTCGGTAAATCTTCAGGCCTCGGTCTACTACCCCGTGGTCGGCGCCATCCTGCTTATTGCTGGCGCACAGATCGTGCGGTCAGCCTCCCGTACCGAAGGAAACCAGGCTCGGCCTCCAGAGACGCCGCCGTTTCTTCCTGCGTTGGCAACAGGGGCGGCCATCGGCTTTGTTTCGGGGACGACAGGAACGGGCGGCGGCATCTTTCTGGCGCCTGCTATACTGGCCATGAATTGGGTCGATGTCCGCCGAACAGCAGCGGTTACGGCCGCCTACAATCTTCTGAATTCCACTGCAGCGTTCGCCGGCGCTTACGCCACGCTGAGGCAGCTCCCAAGCGCCCTGCCCTTCTGGCTGGTCGCTGTGGGCATCGGCGGCTTGATCGGCGCGTCGGTCGGCGCCCGCTACCTGCCGGAGCGCACGATGCGCTATGTTCTGGCTTGCGTGCTGTTGGGGTCGGGGCTCAAACTCATCCTGACGTAGGTGGACAGGAGACCTCCGCGGACGATGGCTCCGCGATTGTTCGTGACGTAGCATTCAAACCATAATCAAGCGGTGTCATCTTTTGGCAACCGCACCTGGGAGGAGACCTTTGGCACCGCGAAAGGTCATCAGTCGCCGCCGATTGCTGGGCGCTGCGGGAAGCCTCGCCGCATCGTTCGGCGTGGTCCGCACTCGCGCACAATCCGCTGACGCGCCCTTGCGATTCGCGCTCACGCCGGTCCTTCTAACCTCCGATCTCGGGATGCTCGAGATGTTGAAGGACTACTTGGCTCATGCCATGAGCCGTCCCGTGCATCTGGTCAGCCGCCGCACCTACCAGGAGATCACGGCCTTGCTTGTCACGCGGCAGGTCGATGCCGCCTGGATCTGCGGCTATCCCTTTGTCGCCTATCGCAAGGAGTTGGCGCTCGTCGCCGTCCCCGTTTGGCGTGGCCAGCCACTTTATCAGTCCTACCTCATCGGCCGCGGGGAGCAGAAGGCTGCCACCCTGTCCGATCTGGCCGGGACCGTTCACGCCTTCTCGGATCCGGACAGCAATTCGGGCTACCTCGTCACCTGTGCCGCACTTGCCGAGATGGGCCAATCGCCCGGACAATTCTTTCGCCACTTCTTCTACACGTACGGACACCGCAACGTTGTTCGCGCCGTGGCAACCGGGCTCGCAGCCGGCGGCAGTGTGGACGGCTACGTCTATGATGTGCTCCGCGAGACAGAACCGGCCTTGACCGCGGGTACGCGCGTTATTCGGAAGTCAGAGCTGCTGGGTTTTCCCCCGATCGCCTGTCCGGCCGCGGGCGCCCAATCTCCAGCGACCGAGCAATTGCGTGCGGCTCTCATCGCGATGCCGCACAACCCGCGCGGACGGGCAGTGCTCGCCATGTTGCGCCTCGACGGCTTCAGCAACGAGCCGCCGACGCTGTTCGACGGCATCGCACGCAAGATGGATCTGGTGCGCAGGGTGACCCCATGATGCTGCACCGTCTGCCACTCACCGCGCGCGTACCGCTGATCGTCACGCTCTTTATGGTCGCCGTGTCGTTTTTCGCCTCCGAGCGCGTGCTAACGCGGCTGGCCGATACCCAGGAGCGGCACATCCAAACCTTGGCCGATGTCTACGTTGATGGCCTGGCACTGGCGCTCGTCGACTCGATTATCCGCGAGGATGTCTGGCAGGTGTTCGATGTCCTCGACCGCTCGCGCGAGAAATCGGGCGACATTCGGCCGACGGAAACCATCGTAGCCGGGCCTGACGATTTCGTGATTGCATCATCGAAGCCCTTGGACATTCCGTCTCAAGTGAGGGTCCCGGCGCGTTATACAACGCCCCTGCGCGCGAACGGGCGCATCGCCATCGACGAGGAAGAGAAGAAGGCCTATCTCCGCCGCGAAGTGCTCTATGAGAACCTGCGCATCGGCAGCATATACGCTTCTCTCGATATCGCCCCCCTGCTGGCCGAGCGTCGCAACGTCCTTTGGACACTGATGCTGACGAACGCGCTGCTGACGCTGGGGCTGGCCGGCGCTGCATGGCTCATCGTCAGCCGTATGATGCGGCCGGTTTCAGTCCTTACTGGCTATCTTGAGCGCAGCCACACCGGCGAAGTGACCTCAATCCCGGAGGAAACCGTCGCGCAGGTGCCGCGTGATCACCAAAGGGCATTCACCGCCTACAATCGCCTTGCTACCGCGGTTGCCGACCGCGAAGCACTGAGCGCGCGCCTTGCCGAGGAGGAGAGACTCGCCAGTCTCGGTCGCCTCGCATCAGGCATGGCCCACGAGATCAACAACCCCCTCGGCGGCCTTTTCAACGCTATCGACACGCTCAAGCGACATGGTGCCGACCGGAATACGCGCAATGTCACGCTGCATTTGGTCGAACGTGGCCTCATGGGAATTCGCGACGTGGTCCGTGTGGCGCTCGTCACATATCGAGCCGAGCGCGATCAACGGCATTTGAGTCGCAGCGATATCGACGACCTCAAGCGCCTCATTATCCCCGAAGCAAATCGTCTCGGCGTGCTGCTGCAATGGCAGAATGAATTGACGGACACCGTGGGAATACCGGCTACCGTGGTTCGCCAAGTTCTTCTCAATCTCGCCCTCAATGCGTGCCAAGCAACGCCGCGTGGCAGCTGCGTCGCCATCTCGGTCACCGAGACACTGGTTTCCATCGTCATCCACGTCGAGGATCGAGGGCCGGGTATGCAAGCGCCAGCGATCGCGATGCTGATCGGTGGCGGAGATCGGCCCGCTCCTATTGGCCAAGGCACCGGACTGGGTCTTTGGATGACCAATCGCTTAGTCAGCGAGCTTGGCGGCAAGATATCCATTACCGGCGGCCTCGAAGACGGCACCGCAATTTCAGTCACGCTTCCACGGCGCCGAGAAGGGGAGTTCGCTCATGTCGCTTGAACATCGGACACTGGGCCTGATCGAAGACGACCCGATCATGGGCGAATCCCTCACACGTAGCCTAACGCTCGAAGGCGCCAAGGTGCACTGGTGGGCGAGCGGCGGCGAGGCCTTGAGCAGCATACCTGCGACCGGTCTTGATGCAGTAATCTGCGATATACGGCTGCCGGATCGTTCAGGCGCGGAGATTTTTCGCGAGTTGGCGCGAGGAAGCAGTGCGCCGCCATTCCTGTTCATCACCGGGTACGGCGACATAGATCAGGCCGTCGAGCTCATGCGCGAAGGCGCGCACGACTATCTGACAAAGCCCTTTGTCATGAGCGAGTTTCTGGCGCGCCTGGAGCAAGTGGTGGGACGTCAGGAAACGCCAGCTGATCCGGTCCTCGGTGTGTCGTCGGCGATGCGTGAGGTCGAACAATTCCTGCAGCGCGCGGCGCGCGTCGGCTCCAATCTCCTGCTGACCGGGGAGACAGGCGTCGGCAAGGAAGTGTGCGCGCGCTACCTGCACGCGCAAAAGCCAGAGCCGAAGGGGCCGTTTATGGCGGTCAATTGCGCCGCCATTCCTGCCGACCTCATGGAGAGCGAGCTGTTCGGCCATGAGAAAGGCGCCTTCACTGGCGCCCAAGCCCGCCATCTGGGTTACGCCGAGCGGGCAGGCCGCGGCGTGCTCTTTCTCGACGAGATCGGTGAACTTGCGCCAAAGCTGCAAGCCAAGCTCCTGCGCGTCATCGAAAGCCGCACCTTCCACCGTCTTGGGGGAGAGCGTCCGGTGCCTTTCGAGGCGCGTCTCATCTGCGCGACCAATGCCAATCTCGAAGAGAGGGTCGCAGCTGGTGGCTTCCGTGATGACCTCTTTTATCGGATCAACGTCCTCTCTCGCGAGATCCCGCCGCTACGCAACCGACCCGATGATGTCGAGTGGTTGATCGATCGGTTCTTTGCAGAGTTCTCGCAGACAATTGAGAGCGACGTCGTAGGTGTCTCGGCGCTGGCCTACGAAGCCGCTCGCCAACATGACTGGCCGGGCAATGTGCGCGAGCTCAGAAACCGGCTCGAGCGCGCTGTCCCGCTGGCGGCCGGCCGCTGGATCATGCCGGGCGACTTGTTTCCCGAGCGCGGCACTCGAACAACAGAGAGCTATCAGCCTATCGCACCGCTCGAGCACGCGCGGGACGATGCCGAGCGCCGCCATATCCAGCGCGCCCTCACGATGACCGGAGGCGCCATCCTCCCCGCGGCCAAAGCGCTCGGCATTTCACGCACGACGCTATGGGAAAAGATGAAGCGACTCGGCCTCGGCGGCACCGACGCTTGATGTTCGTTCTTTCGGACACCACTCGCCCGATGTTCGGCTTTCCGAACGTCCCTCTGTGTCCTACCTCAGCGCTTCCAGAGACTTAGCACCTCCTTCCTTCTGGCACGCGCATTGCGATGCGCGGTCTGCGGCACAGACCGCAGCAAGCCGAGGAGGAAGGCATGAAGGGGTGTGATAAGCTCGTCGACGCAGGTCGACGGCAATTTCTGCGCGGCGGCGCGATGGCCACGGTCGGCGTGGCAGCTTCGACGGTCCTGCCTGCAAACGAAGCGCAGGCCAAACCGGCGCCCGCGCGCGTCGAGTACCCATCCAACCGTCTCGCCAACATCGCTCAGCTCAAATCGAACGAACCGCTCGACATCTCCTATCCCGATAGGAACTCTCCCGGTGTTCTGATCAAGCTCGGCACACGCGTGCCAGGAGGCGTCGGACCGGCTGGTGACATCGTCGCGTTCTCGACGCTCTGCCCGCACAAGGGGTACCCGCTGAGCTATGTGGCAACGGACAAGACGCTCACCTGCCCCGGTCACTACTCCGTCTTCGACTGCGAGAAGAGCGGCCTCCAGGTTATGGGGCAGGCCACGCAGAACCTGCCGCAATTCACGCTACGGGTCGCGAGCAACGGCGACATCTTCGCCGAGGGCGTAGACGAGCTGATCTACGGCCGCCTGTCGAACGTGCTCTGAGAGGGGAGGAGAAACCATGGCTTTCAAGCGTCAGATCGATCGCCTGCCCATTATCCCGCCCGATGCCAAGAAGCAGAACGTCACCTGCCATTTCTGCATTGTCGGCTGCGGCTACCATGCCTACACGTGGCCAGTGAACAAGCAGGGTGGCACCGACCCGAGCCAGAACATCTTCAAGACCGACCTCTCGAAGCAGCAGGGCGGTGATACCGAGGCCTGGTACGCTCCCTCGATGTACAACATCGTGCAGCAGGACGGCCGCGACGTGCACATCGTCATCAAGCCGGACAAGGCCTGCGAGGTGAACTCAGGACTCGGGTCCATCCGCGGCGCACGAATGGCCGAGATGAGCTTCTCCAAGGCGCGGGCTACCCAACAGCAGCGCCTCACACATCCTATGGTCTTCCGCTACGGCCAGATGCAGCCGACCTCGTGGGACGATGCGCTGGATCTCGTTGCGCGCGTGACCGTTGCCATGCTCAAGGAGCCAGGTGGCGAGGACAACCTGTTCGTCTCTGCCTTCGATCATGGCGGCGCTGGCGGCGGGTACGAGAATACCTGGGGCACCGGCAAGCTCTACTTCGAGGCGATGAAGGTCAAGAACATCCGCATCCACAATCGCCCTGCCTACAATTCAGAGGTCCACGCGACGCGCGACATGGGCGTCGGCGAGCTCAACAACTGCTA
>JAEZAW010000109.1 GCA_023430315.1 Pseudomonadota bacterium
GCAGCGTCGCCCATGCGCTCCAGCGTCGTGGCCGCACGCTCCTCGACCCAGGGTCGCCAGACGTCGACGAGCGCCTGCGCCGACGCGGGCGGCTTCAAGCCCGTCAGACGCTCGCGCACGATGAGCGAGAGAGCTTCTTCAATCGGCGCCTCGGCGCGCTCGGTCACATGAGCAAACCGGCCGTGCGCGTACTGGTCCTCGACCTTGGCGGTGAGGTTCGTCGCCATGCCCTGCATGCGATTGCAGCCGATGGCCTCGACGCGGGCGCGCTCGACAGCCTCGAACACCGAGCGGGCAGGTCCGGCGCCGGGGACGAGGCGCTTGTGCAACTTCTCGTCGTGCATGGCGGCCGTCAGCGCAAGGCTGTCGGCCCAGCCGCGGATGACCGCGATTTCCTTCTTGGAAGGGGCGCGCGACGGCTCGGGGAGCTGCATGGCCTTGCCATCGAGCTCGGGCTTGCCCGGCGCGTAGGTGACCTGCATCTCGTCGTCGCCGGCAATGGCGCGCGCGCAAAGACCGAGCACGCGCTTGAACGGCTCGGTCGGGGCTTCTTTCTTCTTCGGAGGTGTCGCCACGCCGCTTATATCCCGATCGACCTTGGCTTGACCGCGAGGTGTCAGCTCAGAGCGACGTTCGCCGCGCTCTCAGGAAGCTCCTCGCCGAAGCAACGCTGGAAGAACTCGGCGACCAGAGGCCGCTCCAGCTCGTCGCACTTGTTGAGGAACGTCATGCGGAACGCGAAACCGATGTTGCCGAAGATCTCGGCGTTCTCGGCCCACGTCAGCACGGTGCGCGGGCTCATGACCGTCGAGAGATCGCCGTTGATGAAGGCCTGGCGGGTGAGATCCGCCACCCGCACCATGTTGTTGACGACCTTCTTCTTGGCGTCGCTCTTCTGGAAGGCCTTGGCCTTCGAGAGAACGATGCCGACCTCGTCGTCGTGCGGCAGATAGTTGAGCGTCGCGACGATCGACCAGCGGTCCATCTGGCCCTGGTTGATCTGCTGCGTGCCGTGATAGAGGCCCGAGGTGTCGCCGAGGCCGATGGTGTTGGTCGTCGAGAACAGACGGAAGGCCGGATGCGGCCGGATGACTTTCGACTGGTCGAGCAGCGTCAGCTTGCCCGAGACCTCGAGCACGCGCTGGATGACGAACATGACGTCGGGGCGGCCGGCATCGTACTCGTCGAACACGAGCGCGACGTTGTTCTGCAGCGCCCACGGCAGGATGCCCTCGCGGAACTCCGTGACCTGCTTGCCGTCCTTGAGGACGATCGCGTCCTTGCCGACAAGGTCGATACGCGAGACGTGGCTGTCGAGGTTGACGCGCACGCACGGCCAGTTGAGGCGGGCGGCGACTTGCTCGATGTGGGTCGACTTGCCGGTGCCGTGGTAGCCCTGGATCATCACGCGGCGGTTGTGCTTGAAGCCGGCGAGGATGGCGAGCGTGACCTCACGGTTGAAGAGGTAATCGGGGTCGAGGTCCGGGACGTGCGAGTCAGCTTTCGTGTAAGCCGGCACTTCCATGTCGGAATCAATTCCGAACGTCTCGCGCACCGAGACGGTCTTGTCCGGGAGGCCGGGGATGCCGGCGTTAGCTGAAGCGCGCATAGTTTCGCTGTTCCGCAGGTCCATGGAATCGCCCCCACGTGCTGTCCCGTGACGGATCGCTGATGTCTGGGGGACGATCGAGTTTGGCTGATGGGCCGGTCAAACGAGACCCGCCTGTTTGAGGTAATTATAGGCTTGTATGATCTCGCGCAACTTGTCTTCGGCGCCGCGGTCGCCCCCGTTGGCGTCGGGATGGTGCCGCTTAACCAGCTCCTTGAACCGGCCTTTGATTTCCGGTCCCTGCGCGGTTTCCGCTAAATCAAGGGTCTCGAAGGCCTTGCGCTCGAGCGGCTTCAGCGACCGGCGTGGGGTTTGGCGGGCCGTGCCATGCGTTCCCGCATCGCTGTCATCCAATACATGATGGGGATCGTGCGTGCCATGGCGCGCGAACTGTGCGTACCGGCGCGCTCTCGCGTTGCCGGCAGTGGTGTCGGACAGGTTGTCCGTACCCCCCTTATCGGCCCCCAGCTTCCATGTCGGGCGGTGCCCGGTGATCGCCCCCTTGCGGAAGTCCTCCACCTCGGCGTCGCTCATGCCCGCGAAGTAGTTGTAGGACGCATTGAACTGCCGGACGTGGTCCAGGCAGAAGTGGTAGTAGTCGTTCTCGCGACCGCGACCCTTGGGGGCCTTGTGCTCTCCCGCCGCCGTGCAGCCCTTCCACTGGCACACGTGCGTGTGCTCCTCGGCCTCGCGCTGCGCGGAAGATTTGACCCTGATCTGGTCGAAGTATTTCGAGTCGAGCTTCATCCAACCCGCATTATGATCCACCGCGACCGCAGCGCACAAGCGGTCACCCGGACACCACAGGAATGAGTTGCTGCTATGCCACCGGAGGCGCGGGTGTTGCCGCCTACCGCGGCTCCCGCACCATGCTGAGGTACGTCGGATCGAATTCCGCGACCTCCTGAAGGCGCACCCAGTCGAGTATTGAAATCGTGTGGTGCGTCCAACTTATCAAGTCCTCGCGCCGAAGGCTCTGGATTACGCGGTTCATGTGAACGACTGATAAACCCAGCACATCTGCCATTTCGGCCTGCGAAAGCGGAAAGTGGAAACTCCAATCGACCGTGCGCTGCACGCCGCGCAGGCGCACGTAGAGCTCGCAGATCAGATGCGCGAGCTGCGATTTCCGCGAACGGCGTCCCATGGCGACAATCCATTCGCGATGAATAGCGCCGTCCACAAGCGTATCAAGCCACAGGAGCCGTGTCAGATGCGGTGCCTTTTCGCTGATCGTCTTGAGGTCACCGTGCTCGGCAAAGGCTACATGGCACGGAGAGAGCGCCACGATGCCATGGTCCATCGTCTTCAGCAGAAAGGCATGGAGATCGACGAAATCGCCGGCCACGTGGAGCGCCGTGATCTGCCGGCCACCATCGGAGAGCATTTTGTAGCGGGCCGCAAACCCATCGACCAGCAGACTGCTGTAAGCGGGCCGCGATCCGATCGCCACGATGTCGTCCCCGGTCACGAAAGTCGCCTCTTTCGTGATCGCAGACGCCAGAAGTGCTGCTTCTTCGTCCGACACGGTATCGTGCTGACCGAGATTGAGCAGCAAGGGTTTCAGAAGTGACATGTCTGGGGGTCAGGGATGGTCGCCAGGGCCGGAACGCTTTTCGCGACACTTACTACAGCGTGCCGGGCATTGTCTTGCAACGGCATTCCCGACCTAAGGTCTCGCATTTTATCCGTGTTCATTATATTTGATCTCCGCTTAACATTTGTTCTCGCGGGACATGCTGGGCTTGATGCATTCTGGCGAGAGGCCCGATCCGCGGGTTAAAAGGGGCAGCAGTCAAAAGAATGTCCGCCGACCAGAGAATTCGCGAGAAACTCATGATCGCGTTCGAGCCGACCCGGCTCGATGTCATCAACGAGTCACATCTACATGCCGGACATCGCAGCTCACCCGGCACCGGCGAGAGTCATTACCGCGTGCTGATCGTGTCGTCGGCCTTTGACGGCAAGACCCGCGTCGCGCGCCACCGCATGGTGAATGACGCACTGGCCGATGAACTCAAGGGCCGCGTTCACGCGCTCGCTCTTGCCACCTATGCGCCCGGCGAAGCCATTCGTTGAAGCAGGATCTGGACCCATGAGCCTCGATCTTCTCAAAGAGCAGATCTCGCACGAGTTCGGCACGCCTGCCGTCGTCATCGACCTCGATCGAGTGGAAAAGAACATCGGGAGCGTGCAGGGGCTTTGCGAAGCCGCCGGCGTCGCCAACCGCCCGCACATCAAGACGCACAAGAGCCCCGTCCTTGCCAAAATGCAGATCGCGGCCGGCGCCCAGGGCATCACCTGCCAGAAGCTCGGCGAAGCCGAGATCATGGCCAACGCCGGGATCGAGAACATCCTCGTCAGCTACAATCTGATCGGTGCCGCGCGCTCGGGCCGGCTTGCCGCGCTCAGAAAGCGCAGCGACGTCACTATCTGCGCGGACAATCCGGTAACGCTCGCCGCTTATGCCGAGGCCGCGGCGGCAGCGGGTGCGCCCATCGGGGTCATGATCGAGTGCGATACGGGCCGCAAGCGTGCCGGCGTCGAGACGCCGAGGGAGGCGATCGATCTCGCCCGTATTGTTCGTGATACCGAGGGTCTCGAATTCCGCGGGCTACTGTTCTATCCGACGGAAGCCGGATGGGACGCCGCCCAACGCTTTCATGACGAGGCTGTCGCCGGCATCAGGTCACTCGGCCTCGAGCCGGGCATCATCTCGACAGGCGGCACGCCCAATCTGCCCAACATCGGCAAGCTCGCCGGCGCCACCGAGCACCGCGCCGGCACGTACATATTCAACGACCGCATGATGGTCGCGTGCGGGAGAGCCACCGAGGATGACTGTGCCCTCCACGTCTACGCGACGGTCGTGAGCCGGGCTGGCCCGGAGCGCGGCATCCTCGATTCCGGCTCCAAGACGCTGACGGCCGATCCGGGCGGCGGGCTCGATGGCTTCGGGCACATTCTGGAGTATCCGCAGGCGCGGATCGGCGCTTTTGCCGAGGAGCACGGCTTTCTCGATCTCTCGCGCACGAACGAGCGGCCCAATGTCGGCGAGGTCGTGCGCATTATTCCTAACCACGTCTGCGTGGTCGTGAACATGGTCGACCAGCTCATTGCCGTACGCGGCGGCGAGATCGTGGATGTGCTGCCAGTGGCTGCGCGCGGCAAGCTGGTGTGAGCGGGCGCTATACCGCCGCACTCAACACGGTATCCGCGCCCGTCGTGACCGTATCGGATAGGCCAGGCACGGCTGTCGCGAGGTTTTCCGCAAAGAAGCGCGCGAGCGCGATGCGACCGGCGCCGTCGCTCGTCCCTTCGCGGACAACGCTCAACGCGCCCCGCGCCAGATAGACGCCACCCGCCGCAAGTCCGAACAGTCTGAGATAGGGCTGCGCGCCGGCCAATGCAGCTTCTGGATTCTTCTGCAGCGCGCCGCCGAGCCATTTCGAGGCTACGGCCAGCGCCTCGACCGCCGCACCAAGACGCTCGCCCATGCGGCCGAACTCGGGCCGGTTGGACGCTTTCACCTCGGCGACCGTCTGCGCGAGCTCGGCGATGTAAGCCTCCGCGACTTTGCCGCCCTCGAGCGGCAATTTGCGCGTCAAAAGATCGATAGCCTGGATGCCGTTCGTGCCTTCGTAGATCGGCAGGATGCGGGCATCGCGGTAGTGCTGCGCGGCGCCGGTCTCTTCGATGAAACCCATGCCACCGTGGATCTGCACGCCGATCGAAGCGACCTCCATGCCGATGTCCGTCGAGAAGGCCTTCGCGATCGGCGTCAGCAGCGCGGCGCGCGCGGCGGCCTTGGCGCGCGTCTCGGCGTCATTGGCCGCGTGGGATACGTCGAGCTCGCGAGCGGTCACGAGACAGATCGCGCGCGCCGCCTGCGTCAGCGCCTTCATGGTGAGCAGGTTCCGGCGGATGTCGGGATGCACGATGATCGGACTCATCTCGCTCCCCGGCGCACCGGGCGCACGGCCTTGCTTGCGCTCGTTGGCGTAGTCAATTGCGCGCTGCGTCGCCCGCTCGGCAATCGCGACACCCTGGACACCGACCGCAAGGCGCGCCGCGTTCATCATGATGAACATGGTGTTGAGGCCGCGGTTCTCCTCACCGACGAGGTAGCCGACCGCACCCTCGCCCTTCTCCCCGTACTTCATCACAGCCGTCGGGCTCGCGTGAATGCCGAGCTTGTGCTCGAGGCTTGCCGCGACGAGATCATTGCGCGCACCGCGCGTGCCATCCGCCTTCACAAGATACTTCGGCACGAGGAACAGCGAGATGCCGCGCGTGCCAGCCGGCGCATCCGGGAGACGCGCGAGTACCATATGGATGATGTTGTCAGTCAGTTCGTGATCGCCGTAAGTGATGAAGATCTTCGTGCCGAAGATGCGGTACGTGCCATCCGGTTGCTTGACGGCCTTGGTGGTCAGATGGCCGAGATCCGAGCCGACATGCGGCTCAGTCAGGTTCATCGTGCCGGTCCATTCGCCGGAGATCATCTTCGGCAGGTAGGTCTTCTTGAGCTCGTCCGAGCCATGCAGCCAGAGCGCATCGATGGCGCCCTGCGTGAGCAGGGGGCAGAGGCCGAAGGAAAGGTTGGCCGAATTCCAGATCTCGCAGGCGGCCATGGAGACCATTTCGGGCAAGCCCTGGCCTCCGAACTCCGGCGGGCACGGCAAGGCCGACCAACCACCCTCGGAAAATGCTGTGTAGGCTTCCTTCCAACCTGGCGGTGTCACGACCGTGCCATCAACGAGGCGCGAGCCGGTGCGGTCGCCCGGCACATTGAGCGGATCGAGCACCTCGCTGGCGAAGCGGCCGGCCTCATCGATAACCGCGCGTACGGTGTCCTCGTCGACCTCCACCGTGCCGTTTGCCACGAGTTCATCGAGACCGGCAGCGGTCTTGAGCGCGAAGACGATGTCGTCTACTGGAGCGCGGTAAGTCATGTCGAACCGTCCTAAGCGTTGGCCTCAGTGCTGGGACATTAGCTATTTGCCCGCACAATAGGCATAAGTCCCTGCGTCGAGAAGCCCGCGCGCAGAAGTTCTCTCCGTTAGTCCCGAAAGCCCGATGCCGATGCCGATCCGCCCCGCCACCGCCGACGCGATCGCTGACGCCGCTGCGGCGCTCAGAGCGGGCCAACTCGTCGCCTTTCCGACCGAGACGGTCTACGGCCTCGGCGCCGATGCGACCAACGCACGGGCAGTCGCCGCCATCTACGAGGCCAAGGGGCGTCCACAGTTCAATCCGCTGATCGCGCATGTCGCAGATGCTGAGGATGCAGCGCGCTTTGCTCTACTGGGTCCTGAAGCACAGGCGCTCGCGGCAGCCTTCTGGCCCGGCGCGTTGACGCTGGTGCTGAACAAGCGGCCGGACTGCACCATCTCTGACCTCGTCACAGCCGGCCTCGACACGGTGGCAATGCGCGTGCCGTCGCATCCAATCGCCCGCACATTGATCCGAGCAGCAGCACGGCCGATCGCAGCGCCGTCGGCCAATCGCTCGGGCCATGTGAGCCCGACGACGGCCGCGCATGTCGAGGCGGATTTGGGCGCGAAGGTCGCGATCATTCTGGATGACGGGCCGAGCCCGATCGGCGTCGAATCGACAGTGGTCGATGTTTCCGGCAGTCAGCCGGCACTTCTGCGCGCCGGCGGCGTCACGCGTGAGGATATTGAAGCCGTGCTGGGCGCCCGCTTGGCCATCCATTACGGCGATGCCGAACGGCCATCCTCGCCCGGCCAGCTCGCGAGCCATTACGCGCCGCGGACACCCGTCCGTTTGAACGCCTCCAACGCGCAGCCCGGCGAGGCCTTTCTCGCGTTCGGCCCGTTAGTGGCGCATCACGACGGCCCCTCAATCAACCTGAGCCCCACAGGTGACCTGATCGAAGCTGCCGTGAATCTGTTTGCGGCCTTGCGCGAACTGGATTCCGCGGGCGCAACCGCGATTGCCGTCATGCCCATTCCGGAAGCGGGCCTCGGCGAGGCCATCAACGATCGCTTGCGCCGGGCGGCGATACGCTGACGCAATGAGCACATTTCCTCATGCGGCCGTCCTGTTTGCGCTCGCCTCGGCGTTCCTTTTCGCGCTCACGAACCATTTCCAGAGCCTCGGTCTTCAAGGCTCCGACGCGCGCATCGGATCGCTGATCAACATCGGCACCGGCGCCGTCTTCTACTGGCTGTTGGCGCCATTCTATTTGGAAAGCGGGTATTGGCTCACATGGGGCATGGTGCTCTTTGCGCTCGTCGGCATAATCCGGCCGTCAATTTCGTCAGTGCTTGCCATCCAAAGCATTCATGTCCTGGGGCCGACTCTGACAAGCGCGCTGACGGCGTCGGCTCCCATATTCGGCGCGCTCTTCGCGGTCCTCCTGCTCGGCGAAACACTCGATCTCAAGACCGGCGTTGGCATAGCAGCCGTCATTGCCGGGGGCATAGTTGCGAGCTACCGCCGGCAGGGGCTCGCCAGAGATTGGCCGCTCTGGGCCATCGCCCTGCCGGTCGGCGCCGCCTTTGTGCGCGCGAGCGGACACGCCGTGACCAAGCTCGGACTTGAAGACGTGCCGAGCGCGTCCTTTGCCGTGCTCGTGTCGAATACGGTGTCCCTCGCTATTGCGACGGCTGCATTCCGCATCGAGGGGCGTGCTCTCAGTGGGACGAGGACGTCCTACAGCTGGTTCGTCGTTTCCGGCCTGACGGCCGCGGTTTCACTTCAGTTCCTGAACCAAGCCTTGCAGATCGGCGATCTCGTGACCGTGGTACCAATCGTCTCGGCGACGCCGGTCTTCACGATGCTGCTGGGACTGTTCGTCTTCCGGCGCGAGCGTTTCTCGTGGCGGATGGTGGCGACGATCGCCCTGGTCGTGCCGGGCGTCATGCTCGTCGCGATGAAATAGCGGGCAGCCCGCGGACTTTCAAAAAAGCAAGGACCGGAGGGCAGATGACTGCTACCTCCGGCCTCTAGAACTCGAACAGCGAAATCTTTCGAACGGAGCCGCCATAACGGAGCCCCGCAAGTACTTCACTTCTTCTTGGCGGCCTTCTTAGCCGGCTTCTTCACAGCCTTCTTGGCCGGAGCCTTCTTCGCAGCAGCTTTCGCCATCGTCAGTGTCTCCCAAATAAGTCTGTCGAGTTCCACGCACGAATCACCCGTGCGCAAAAAAAGCTTTGCTGTTTTTCAAACCGAATGTTGACAGGGAAATTCAAAACACCGGTGAATACATTTGATGTTCCGGCCTCAGTGTTGCGATAAATCCTCAATCTCAGCCAGTTGAGGCCTCTGAGTTCATCCGGCGCGTGAGTCCGACCGCTCACCTCGCGCGTGTCTGCGACAGTTCGGCCATCGCGCCGCGAGTCATGCGCGGACCGCAGATGGACCCTGCGTTGCCTCGACGCGAGCCGCGCGAGCGCTTGCGGGCTTGCTTTCCGGCCACTACGATCGTCCGGACATATGCGGGTTTGCAGCGGACGCCGTCCGCCCAAGTGGATCCGAGATACCCCAGGGAGGAGACGAACGATGGAAGCCACGACAGAAGATCGCTGGCAGAAGGTGGTCTACGACACGCTGAAGAAGAACGGCGTCACCATCTTCAGCTATGTGCCGGACGCAGGCCACCGCATGGCCATCGACCTCTCGCTGGCCGATCCCGATGTCCATTCTGTCGCCCTGACGACCGAGGAGGAGGGTGTGGCATTGGCCGCCGGCGCCCACCTCGGCGGCGCGAAGTCGGCATTGCTGATGCAGAGCAGCGGCCTCGGCAACTGCATCAACTTCTTCTCCATGATCACGGGCGGCAAGTTCCCCTTCCTGACCGTCCTTTCAATGCGCGGTGACTACGGCGAGGGCAATCCCTGGCAGATGGGCATGGGCAAGGCCGTCCGGCCGATCCTCGACGCCATGGGCTTCGTCACGGTGGAGATCACCCACAAGGAGGAGGTCGAGCGGGCCATCGACGCGGCCTGCACCATGGCCTTCCAATCCGGCGAGGCGGTTGCGGTTCTGCTTACGCAGAAGCTCATCGGCGCCAAGAAATTCTGAGGGGACGGATCATGGCCAAAGCATCAGAAGCAAAATCGGCGCCGAAATTCGACCTGGACCGCAGCGTGGCGGTCCCTCAGCTCATCGGCGAGCAGAAGGATTTCCTCTTCATCGGAGGCCTCGCGGGCACTGCTAAGGACCTCGCTGCGATCACCAACGACGGGTCCAACTACTACGGCATGGCGGGCGCCATGGGCGCGGCCGTCTCGATGGGGCTCGGTCTGGCTCTTGCGCGGCCAGACAAGAAGGTGATCGTGGCGACCGGCGACGGCGAATTGCTGATGAACGTAGGCTCGCTCGCAACCGCAAGCATCCTCAATCCACCCAACCTGCGTATTCTCTGCGTCGACAACGGCCACTACGGCGAGACCGGCTATCAGAAGAGCCACACGAGCCTCGGCGTGGACCTCGAGCAG
>JAEZAW010000204.1 GCA_023430315.1 Pseudomonadota bacterium
GAGCAGTCCTACTCCGAGCGCCAGCTCTATGAGTCCGCGCTCGACCGCATGGCGCGCGAGATCGCGGTCGTCGACAAGCTCGACGAGCGCACGGCCATGCAGCGCATTACGGACGTTCTCTCGCGCAGCGCCCGCGGCCGCCGCTCGACCGAAGAGAGTGCCGGCGACACGCAGGCCGCCTGAGCGGCGACATCCGTTTTGAAATGGCGAAAGCCCGGCAGCGCGAGCTGGCCGGGCTTTTTGCTGCACTAGTGCTCGCAGCGAAGAGGCTTATTCAGCTGCCTCTGCGTGCGCAGGCTGCCTCGCACCCTTCTTGGGCTTGAAGCCGATGCCGATGTCGCGCGCGGGCTTGCCGGCGCGCTTCTGCGCTTCCGCCATGGTCTTCCTCAGATCGGCAAAGTACGGGAGGTGCTCCACCTCGATGGCGTGGCGCGGCGTGTCCTTGAAGTTCGTGCGCACCCAGGCTTTGCGCTGTTCGATCTCGGCCAGCATGTCGACCTTGCTCGGGAAAGCGGCACGGCCCGCCTCATGCTCGCGGATCCAGCGCGTCTGGCCCTCGCAGATCCAGTTAAGCGCCGTATCCGAGTTGAAGAAGGCGAGGAAGTAGAGGCCCTTCCACTCGGGCGGCACGAGCCGCATGTAGAGGTCGAGGCCGTTGTCCTTGATGGCGAGGATCTCCGGCGGCACGAAATCGAGATCGATCTCGTATCCGGTCGCGGCGATCAGCGTGTCGAACTCTTCAGCCGTGCCATCGACAAAATGCAGGGTCTTGCCATCGATCCGCTCGATACCGTTCTTCACGATCACGCGGCGGTAGTGGATGTGATTGACGATGTTGGCGTTCGACGTCGCGTGCACGCGCTTCGACGTCTCGGGGAAACCCAGACGCTTCATATCGCCCTGGATGACGTAGACGAGCGCTTTCAGCACGCGATTGCGGACGGCAGCCGGAATCCACGGCTTGTAGAATGGCTGGATGGTGTCCCAGAAGGGTCGCCCGAAGGCGAGCTTCGGAATGATGAGCGCACTCGAGCGCGCGATGAGAACCGTCCGCTCGGCGCCGACTGCGAGATCGCTCGCGATGTCGAGGGCGCTGTTGCCGACGCCGACGACGCAGACGCGCTTCCTCACGAACGGCGCCGGCTCCTTGTAGTCGTGCGAGTGCAGGTACTCGCCCTTGAAGCCGTCGCGGAACATCGGGACTTCGAGTGGCTTCGTCAGATGCCCGCTCGCGACGACGACCGTGTCGTGCTCGAAGACTTCGCCGGCTTCGCTCTTGAGCTGCCAGCGCGGCTTCGCCGGCGTATAGGATGGCGCCGGTCTCAGGTCGACGATCTTGGTATTGAAACGCACGCGCTTCGTGATGCCGAAGTGTGCGCCATAGTCCTTGAGGTACTTGGCCATGTCCCAGTGAGAGGGGAATGGCTGCACGCTCGGGTCGAAAGGATAATCGGAAAAGCTCGTGAGATCGCGGGCGGTGTTGATGTGCAGCGTGCGGTACGCCGATGAGCGGTTGTTGTCGTTGTTGTAGACCCACATGCCGCCGACATGGCTGCCGATCTCATAGAGGGTGACGTCCCAGCCCTCTTCCATCATGTGCTTGGCGCAGGTGAGGCCCGAGGCGCCGGCCCCCACGATCCCGATAGACTTGCGTTCCGTCATGGCAATCTAGCTTTGCTTCCGGAGATGTAATTGTCCGGACGTTAGCGGGGTGCGCGGAGCTTGTCATCCGCGCGGGGTGCATGACGGTCTGCCGCCGCCTTCTTTTTCCAGACTTCAGAGCACCTCGAATACGTCGTAAACGGCGAACTCCGGCTCCCGGCGTCCAACGCCGACGCCAACGATCCGGTTCAGCCATTCGTATTTGGGTGACGCCGTCTCGAAGACGAGCGCGGTTCTGAGATAATGGCTCTCCGGCGGTACGCGCTCGCCGGCGGCAATCTTGGCCATGACCTCGGCGGGGGCGTGCCGCACGCCGCGGTAGACGATCAGCAGGGGATGGCCGTCATCGAGTTCGAGCGGGAGGCGCACGTCAGGGCGCACGGCGCCGTCGCTGCCGCCGAGCAGCAGGTCCACGCCGCCCGAAAGGATCTTCGCCTTGATGCGCGGACCTTCGAACTGGCCGGCACCGAGGAGGTCGATGCGGCGGCGGCCGAGCGGCCCATCTCCAAGCATGTAGGTTCCGGTGACAGCGATCTTCAGCTCGCCGATGTAGGCAGATTTCAATTCGGGCATTTTCTCTGCGTTCCGTCCCGCGGTGATAGAACTCGCTGATAGATGCTCAGGACGACCAACGAACGCTCGACGGATCGACGCCGCGAAGGCAAACGAGATTGTTTTCCGGAAAACGATCTCTATCGCCTACTGGCGCCCCAAGCAGATCAAAGGCATCGTATCCAAGCGCTGCCACTGCAGCCGTGTAGTCCTTAGTAGTCTTTCCTATATGACTGAGCACGATCGGGTGCGCCTCCAGTATCAAAATAGATGGAAGCGGACCTGACGCCATCCCCTGCAATACGTGTAGCTCGAACCCCTCGACGTCGAGCAGCATGAAGTCAAGCCGAGCCAGTTCCAGATCATGCAAAAGGGCAGGTACAGATACGGTCCTCACGCGGAAAGGCAATTCGCCAGGATCACGAAGAACAATACTGGACCAGCCCGAGTTGGCCTCCGGCGCCGGGCTAATCGAAGCAACACCCTGCTCCGAGCCCAAAGCGGCACATACCAACATAATATTGGAGAATGAATTGTTTAGTAGGAAGTTTTCTCGAGCAATACAAACCGACCTCGGCTGTGGTTCGACAGCTATGACTCTGCCGGCCGTGCCAGCCGCTTGAGATGCCACGAGAACGTCGAGCCCGTTGGTCACGCCAGCGATCAGAACGACGTCATCCCGACGGACATTACGTCGTAGGAAGGTAAGCGTGAGTACCTCGTAGCGCTCGCCGCGCATCAGCGCGAGATCGCCAATGTCAGTTTGGTACAGGCGCAGCCTAAAGCCATCCTCGACTGGCATGACCAACGAAGCGCCAAAACAACGTTCTATCCACCGAACAATCCTCAGCTTGGATGGGTGTTCCGGACCGCGGACATAGGCACGATACGCACTCGTAATCCAGGAAGGTACGGTTTCCATGTTCTGCAATACTCTCATATCAATCGAAATGACCTCACACCTAGGGTGATGTGAAGCCCAACATTTTAGAAGCTCAACATCTTATGAGAACCTTTGTCGCATATTGGTGTGAAATGCATACTGCTTCTTCTGCCATCGAACCATATTAGCGGCTGACCACAGCGACCTGCTATGGTGAGGATGGGTCAGAGACTTACTGCGCGGCATCCCAGGCCGGGCGGGCGTGAAAGTGTTCCTCGCGCACGTAGGGACCGCCTCCTTGTCCCGGGCGCGACGACATGAGCGTGAACTGGTCTACGGTAAAAGGCCACGCCTGCAGTGGCGGCCGGGCGCTGAGAAACCGCGCAACCATCTCCGGCTTGGCGTTCTTCAGGCGCGCGAGCGTGATGTGCGGTTTGAAGGCCCGCGTCTCGGGCGGCAGGCGGGCGGAGCGCGCAGCGCGCTCACTCGCGCGAAAGAGTGCGTTGAGCGGCTCGCTGTCGGCGATGCCGGCATAGATGACGCGCGGGTCGCGGCCGCCGAACACGCCGAGGTCGGTGATCCGCAGCTCGAAAGGATCGAAATCGACGCGGGAGAGCGCGCTCACCAGCTCATCGGCTTCGAGATTGCCGATGTCGCCGAAAAAGCGGATCGTGAGGTGCATGTCCTCGACCTCGACCCACTTGGCACCCGCCAGATGGCCGCGCACAAGGTCCAGTTGAGCCCGGACGATCTCGGGAATCTCGATGGCTGTGAAGAGGCGCGGCATTCTCGTTTCATTCCGTCGGCACTATGTGACGTATCACTTGCCCGCTGCGGCCGCATGCCTCTTTTTCACGCGCCCGATCAGCTCTTCCACATGCGGCACGATACCCTCGACAATCACGTCGATGCCCTTGGCATTGGGGTGGATGCTGTCGTCGAGATTCAGCGCCTGATTGAGGATCACCCCATCGAGGAAGAACGGGTAGTAAAGCACGTCGTGCTCGCGTGCGAGCGCCGGGAAGATGCGGTCGAAGGCGCCGGTATACTCAGGGCCGTAGTTTCGCGGCGCCCGCATACCGGTGAGCAGGATGTCCGCACCCTTGGCCTTGATGCGCGTGAGAATGGCCGCGAGGTTCTTGTGCGCTGCCGCCGGATCGAGACCGCGCAACGCATCGTTGGCGCCGAGCTCGACGATGACCGCGTCCGCATCATCGGGCACGGCCCAGTCGAGACGCGCGAGGCCGCCCGCGGTCGTGTCGCCCGAAACGCCCGCATTGACCACGGCGACATTGTGGCCGCGTGCCTTGAGCGCCGCTTCGAGCCGTACGGGAAAAGCATTCTTCGGCGGCAAGCCATAGCCCGCGGTCAGGCTGTCGCCGAATGCGATAATGCGAATGGGCCGCTCCTGGGCAGAGGCCGCGCTCATGTGGGCCAGAACTTGGACAAGCAGCGCGAGGCAAAGCGCTAGGCACAGATTGACGACAGTATGTACAGTCCCCATCTGCTTTTTAGGCGGATCATACTCAGGCCTTGAGTGCGTGCGAGGGACCATCATGACATCCTGCGTTGGGTGCCGGAGTGGAATCAGTCAGATAGGTATCTGAGCGCAAGTTGCTACCGTCGATTGGAAAATTCCGACAGCCGGCGCCGCTTTTCTAAAGGTGCGCCGCACACTTATGGAGTGCCCGTCATCGCTTCCGAACCCGTCATCGAGCTGGCGAACGTCGATCTTACCCTCGCCAGCCGTGCCGGCCAGGTCGCCATCCTGCGCGATCTGAGCCTTTCGATCTCCGCCGGCGATTCGGTCGCCATCGTCGGACCCAGCGGCTCGGGCAAGACCTCGCTGCTCATGGTCATGGCCGGCCTGGAGCGCGCGACGGCCGGACACGTCAAGGTCGCAGGGCACGATTTCTCGCACCTCAGCGAGGATGGGCTCGCGCTCGCGCGCGGTGCCAGCATCGGTATCGTCTTCCAGTCCTTCCACCTCGTGCCGACCATGACGGCGCAGGAGAACGTCGCCCTGCCGCTGCAGTTCCGCGGCGAGGCCGATGCCTTCGAGCGCGCTACCGAGCTGCTTGGCGAGGTCTCTCTCTCGCATCGTCTCACGCACTTCCCGGCCCAGCTCTCGGGTGGCGAGCAGCAGCGTGTTGCGCTCGCTCGCGCGCTCGTCACGCGTCCGCGTCTTCTCCTCGCCGACGAGCCGACCGGCAACCTCGACGGCAAGACCGGCCGCCAGATCGTCGACCTCCTCTTTTCACTACAGGCGCGACGTGGCGCGACGCTGATCCTCGTCACTCATGACGAGCGTCTCGCCGAACGCTGCCACCGCGTCATTCGCATGGCCGACGGGCGCATCATCGAGACCGTAGACGGAACCGTGGCCGCATGAGCGCCGAGACCGTCGCCTCGGGGGCCGACTATGGCGCGCCCCGTCCGCAATTCACGCTTTTGCGCCTCGCACTCCGCGAACTGCGCGGCGGCCTCGCGGGCTTTTATGTCTTCGTCGGTTGCATTGCGCTGGGCGTCGCCGTCATTGCCGGTGTCGGTGCGCTCGCCGATGCCGTGCAGACGAGCTTCGTGCGCCAGGGTGCGACGCTGCTCGGCGGCGATCTCACCTTTGCGCGACCGAATCGCCGTGCCGAGCCCAACGAGCAGGCGGCGATCGCCCGCTTCGGCACGGTCAGCGAGACGGGTTCGCTGCGCGCGATGGCGCGCCGCCTCGATGGCAACGACTCGATGCTTGTCGAAGCCAAGGGCGTCGATGCGGCCTATCCGCTGATCGGCGCGTTGGCGCTTGAGGATGGCGTGAAGCAGGCCGATGCGCTGGCCGGACGTGGCGCCGCCGTCGATCCGATCCTGCTCGCGCGGCTCGGTCTCAAGCCCGGTGACCGTTTCCAGCTCGGCACCACCGAGGTCGAGCTTCGCGCCGTGATCAGCAACGAGCCGGACAAGATTGCCGAGCGCCTGGCCTTCGGGCCACGCGTCATGGTCTCGGTCGATACGCTGCTTGCGAGTGGCCTCGCCGACATCGGCAGTCTCACGAAGTGGCGCTATGCCGTGCGCCTGCCCGATGCCGAGCGTGCGTCTGAAGGGAGTCTCACTGCCGCCGCGCGCGAAGTCCGGAAAGCCTTGCCGGAATCGGGTTTCAGCATCCTCGACCGGCGCGATCCCTCGCCGCGCGTCACCCAGACACTCGAGCGCGTGCGCCAGTTTCTGACCTTGATCGGACTCACGGCTTTGCTGGTCGGCGGCGTCGGCGTCGCCAACGCCGTCGCGACCTACATCGATCGCCGGCGCAAGGTCATTGCCACATTCCGCAGCCTCGGCGCGACCGGTCGTACGGTCTTTGCACTACACCTCATACAGGTCGTTGCCATTACCGCCATCGGTATCGTGATCGGGCTCGCCGTCGGGCTTATGGTTCCGACGATCGTCGACTGGCTCGCGGGCGACGCACTTCCCTTCCGCGCCGAGGCGACATTCAGCCCCCTCGCAGTCGGCATGGCCGTCGCCTACGGCCTGCTCGTCGCCCTGCTCTTCACGATCTGGCCGCTCGGCCGCGTCGAGCAGATCCGCCCGAGCGTCCTCTTCCGTGACGAGGTGAGCGAGGAGCGCAGCTGGCCGGCTTGGCCTTTCATCGCCGCGACCATCGCCGTCGGCATTCTCCTGCTCGCCCTCGCGGTGCTGAGTTCGGACTCGAAACGCATCGCGCTCTACTTCTGTGCTGGCGCTGCCGGCATTCTCATCCTCTTCGCTGCGCTCGGCAGCGGCGTCACACGTCTCGCGCGCATGATGCCGCGTCCGCGCCGTCCCTCGCTCGCACTGGCACTCGGCAGCCTTGGCGCGCCCGGCGGCCTGACACGTGCGGTCGTTCTTTCGCTCGGCTCGGGCCTGTCGCTGCTCGTGGCGGTCGCGCTCGTCGACGCCTCGATCGTCAATGAGCTCGACGGG
>JAEZAW010000213.1 GCA_023430315.1 Pseudomonadota bacterium
GGATACCACCACCGCCCGCGCTGGCCTCCACCTCGGTTGCCGAGCCATCGGGATTGAGCCCCTTGCGCTGCATCAGCTCCTCATAGGCCGAGACGCGGTCGATCATCGTGTCGTACTTGCCCTTGAAGCCAGACTCGACCATCGCCTGCTGGCGCTGCGCTGCGCTGCAGGGGCCGACCTGTGCCATCGGCGGCGCGATCAGCGTGCGCTCGCCCATGGTCGGCGTGCCCTTGCCTTCCAGCGTTGAGGTCAGCGCCTCGCCGACGGCGAGCTGGGTGATCGCCTCCTCGGTCTTGAACTTCGGGTTCTGGCGGAACGTCTCGGCGGCGGCGCGCACGGCCTTCTGGTCGCGCGGCGTGAAGGCGCGCAGCGCGTGCTGGACACGGTTGCCCAGCTGCGCCAGCACGGTGTCGGGGATGTCGAGCGGGTTCTGCGTGACGAAATAGACGCCGACGCCCTTCGAGCGGATCAGGCGCACGACCTGTTCGATCGCGGTCAGCAGCGCCTTGGGCGCGCCGTTGAAGAGCAGATGCGCCTCGTCGAAGAAGAAGACGAGCTTGGGCTTGTCGAGATCGCCGACCTCCGGAAGCTGCTCGAACAGCTCCGAGAGCAGCCAGAGCAGGAATGTCGAGTACAGCCGCGGGTTGGCCATCAGCTTGTCCGCGGCCAGGATGTTGACGATGCCGCGGCCGTAACGATCGGTCTTCATCAGGTCATTGATGTCGAGGGCCGGCTCGCCGAAGAACAGGTCGCCCTTCTGGTTCTCCAGCACGAGCAAGGCGCGCTGGATGGTGCCGACCGTCTGGGCGCTGACATTGCCGTATTTCGTCGTCAGGTCCTTCGCGTTCTCCGCGATGAAGGACAGGATCGCGCGCAAATCCTTGAGATCGAGTAGCAGCAGCTTCTGCTCGTCGGCGATGCGGAAGGCGATGTTCAGCACGCCCTCCTGGGTGTCGTTGAGATCGAGCAGGCGCGCCAGCAGCAGCGGTCCAATCTCAGAGATCGTCGCGCGGACAGGGGGGCCCTGCGCGCCGAACACAACCCAGAAAAGGGCGGTGAACTGGTCGGGCGCGTAAGCGACTCCGATCTCCTCAGCGCGCTTGACGAAGGGCGGCTTGGAATCGCCGGGCGCGGCGATGCCCGAGAGATCGCCCTTGATGTCGGCGGCGAAGACGGGCACGCCTGCAGCGGAGAAGCCCTCGGCGAGCACCTGCAGCGTGACGGTCTTGCCGGTGCCGGTCGCGCCGGTGATGAGGCCGTGGCGGTTGGAGAGCTTCAGCTCCAGGCATTCGGCCCCGCCGCCCTGCCCGGCATCGCTCTGGCCGATGAAGATCAGCCCTTCCTCAAGCTTGGTCGCAGCGCTGGTCATGCCGTCTCTCCCACCCGTGCCGCGCGGCTATGGCCGGGTCGATTCGCTTCGACCGCACGGTCCCCATCCTGATTGCATGGGCTTTTTGGCAATGCAACGCAGGCCGGCAATGTAACTGTTTGAAGACTTGGCGCTAATGCACCGGGGTCACTGCGCGGCGGTTTTGACGGGCTTCGAGGCGGCCTCGAAGAAGGCATCGAGGAGCATCTTGCCGCCCTTCGCGGCTTCCCGGCTGCTGATGCCGGCGTCCAGCGTGGCGCCCTGGGTGAAGACGAGGCGCTGCGACTGCCCCTTGTTGACCGCATGGGGGAGCGTGTTGGCGTCAGCCTGCAGACTGATGTTCCACCCCGGCCGCGCGCCCGGGCTCATGCGCTGGACCTTGACGAGAAGCCAGAGCGCGTTGGTGGGATCGAAGCCGGCATCGCGCGCCTTCTGCTTGTTCGTCGCGTCGTTGTCCGTGGTCTTGAGAGCGACGAAGTGGACCTTGGCGGTCTTGGCGAGGGTGGCGGCTTCCTTGTCGATCGAGGCGCAGAATTCCTTCGTCCAGGCTTCGGCGGCGATGGGCATACAGTAGAGGAGCACGCCCGTGACGAGGTCGAGCGTGCGCGGGGCAGCGGGCTGGTCCTGGGCCGATGCCGTGCCGCTCGCAAGCAGGGCGAGCGCTGCCATCAAGCCCATGACTGGTCTGCGTCGGCTCGCCATGTACAACCCATCGGGTGGTTGGGGTTCCGAGGTTCGCCATCATTCAGGGATTCTGCGCACGGGGAAAGCGCTCGCCCTCGACAGGGTTACGTCGAGGTTATGGATGGGTGGCCGGCGGTCAGCGGGTGCGCATGTCGGCGAGGGCTTGGCCGAGCGCATCGGCGAGGTCGCGCCGCTCGTCGTCGGTGAGGAAGTTGCCGACGGCATAGTGCCGTCCATGCGAGCGTAGATACAGGCGGTTGGCACCGTCCTCGCGCTCGGCAAGATGCGGGCGCGCCCAGTAGGGGTTGAGCGCGATCTCTTCGCGACGGCCACTTGGATGGACGCGGGTCAGCTTCAGATCGTCCGGCGTGATCTCGACCACCTCGAGGCGGCGTCCGGCACGGTAGTTGAGCTTGAAGGCGCCATAGATGAGCAGCGTGTCGAGGCCGAAGAAACCCATGACCGGCCATGCGCCCATGGCGAGGAAACTCATGCCGGCAATGAAGCTGACGATGCCGACGAAGCCCATGAGGATCAGAAAGCCGCGCGGCGAGAGCGAGCGGTGCGGCCTCAGCTCGGCGCGGAAACCTGGCTCGTCCGGCGTCTGGCTCCCGTATGTCCGCCCCTCTTGCATCCGGGGGGGATTCTCGTCCATCACCACGCGTTACCGCTCGCAACTGTTGTGCACTCTACAGTCAGGACAGTAATCCAGCATGGCCCGCCCTGCAAAGCCGTTGGCAGCCAAATCCGTTGTGGGAAAGCCGTCCTCAGGTCCGAAACCCGGCGACGACGGGACGCGTTCCCTGCCGCGCCGGCGGGCTGGGCGGGTCGATGACGCGACCGTCGCGGAGATCTTCCGGCGCTTTGCCGCGGCCAATCCCCATCCAGAGGGCGAGCTCGAGCATACGAATGCCTTCACGCTGCTGGTGGCTGTCGTGCTCTCGGCGCAGGCGACGGATGCGGGCGTGAACAAGGCGACGCGAGCGCTGTTTAAAGCCGCCGATACGCCGGAGAAGATGGCGGCACTCGGCGAGGATCGTGTGCGCGAGTACATCAGGACCATCGGACTCTACCGCAACAAGGCGAAGAACGTGATCGCGCTGAGTGAGCAACTCATTGCGCAGCATGGCGGCGAGGTCCCGCATGACCGCGAGGCACTCGAAAGCCTGCCGGGTGTGGGCCGCAAGACGGCGAACGTCGTGCTCAATATCGCTTTCGGCGAGCCGACCATGGCCGTCGATACGCACGTCTTCCGCGTCTCGAACCGGCTCGGCATTGCGCCCGGCAAGACGCCGCTCGCAGTCGAGGAAGGGCTCATGAAGCGCATCCCACCGGAATACCTGCAGCACGCGCACCACTGGCTCATCCTGCATGGGCGCTACGTGTGCAAAGCACAGCGGCCGAGGTGCGAGGACTGCATCATCAGCGATCTCTGCACGGCGCCGGACCGCATTCTCCCTGTGACGCCGCCGGCAGCGGGGTGACGATGGCCATTCCGGCACGCCCTGTCGT
Source organism: Pseudomonadota bacterium (assembly GCA_023430315.1). Classification (GTDB taxonomy): domain Bacteria; phylum Pseudomonadota; class Alphaproteobacteria; order Rhizobiales; family Hyphomicrobiaceae. Next base: position 3,566 of record JAEZAW010000213.1, read on the forward strand.
TCGTGGCCCCGCCGATGCGCCGACATCGGTCGTGATCCAGGCGCTCGAAGCCGTGGATGCAGGCGAGCGGCCGCTCGTCGTCGATGAAGGCTCGGGTCAACTCGCGGCTCATCTGCACGCGCGAGGTGCGGAACCGCAAGTCTGGCGCCGCTTTGCCGGGCGTGGAGATACGGCAGTGCCATGGCCGCAGGTGGAGAGTGCGACTTCGGCTTTCGTGCGGCTCGGTAAGGATCGTCGTGCGCTTGCCATGGCGCTGCACGCCGCGGCAGGCGTGGTCGCGCCAGGCGCTATAATCGTGTTGTTCGGTGCCAATGCCGAGGGTGTGAAATCCGCCGGCAAAGCACTGGAGGAGGTCGCAGAGGGTGTGATCACCGTCGATACGCGGCGGCATTCGCGCGTGCTGGCCGGGCGGCGGCGTGCGGAGATTTCGGGTCTGCGCACGACGCTCGAATCCTGGCGCGAGGTGCATGAGATCACGTTGAATGGACGCGCGCGGCCCTGGGTCAGCTATCCCGGTGTGTTTGCGGGCGGCGCGCTCGATCCTGGCACGGCGCTGTTGCTCGCACATCTCCCGCCGATCGCTGCAGGTGCAGCCGTGCTCGATATGGCGTGCGGCAGCGGCATCATCGGCGCGGCCGTGCGCGAGCAGTTCGCCGAAGCTGCCGTCGATCTCGTCGACAACGATGCTGTTGCGATCGCTGCGGCACGCGAGAACGTGCCGGGAGCAAACATTATCTGCGGTGATGGTCTCGCCCCCGCGCCGCGCACGCGCTACGATGTCATTCTCTCGAACCCGCCGATCCACGACGGTGTCGCCGAAAATTTCGCCTTCCTTCAGGGACTGATCGCGGAAGCGCCCGCGCGGCTGAAGCCCGGCGGTGTTCTGCAGGTCGTGATCCAGAGCCGCATCCGCGCCCTGCCCTGGTTCGAGGCCGCTTACAAGGAAGCCGCCATCGTCGCGCAGGATCGGCGCTATCAGATCATCCGCGGCATTGCCGGGAGCGTCGCCAAAACTAACCGTCGAGGCGCACGCTGATGCCGGCAGCCGCCATGTGCTGCTTGGCCTGGCCGATCGTGTACGTGCCGAAGTGGAAGATCGAGGCCGCCAGCACCGCACTCGCGTGACCGTCCTTCACGCCGTCGACGAGATGATCGAGATTGCCGACGCCGCCCGACGCGATCACCGGCACGGTCACGGCATCGGCAATGGCGCGCGTAAGCGCAATGTCGAAGCCGGCTTTCGTACCGTCGCGGTCCATGGACGTGAGCAGGATCTCGCCGGCGCCGAGTGCGACGACTTCGCGCGCATACTCGATGGCATCGATGCCGGTCGGCTTGCGCCCGCCGTGCGTGAAAATCTCCCAGCGATTAGCTTCGCCCGCGCCGGAAACCTTCTTGGCATCGATCGCGACGACAATGCACTGCGCGCCGAACTTGTCCGCACCCTCGCCGACAAAGGCGCGGCGGTTCACGGCGGCCGTGTTGATCGAGACCTTGTCGGCGCCCGCGGTGAGCAGGCGGCGGATGTCGTCGACCGTGCGCACGCCGCCGCCGACCGTAAGCGGCATGAAACAGCGCTCGGCCGTGCGCTCGACAATGTCGAAGATGGTGTCGCGGTTGTCCGAGCTCGCCGTGATGTCGAGGAAGCAGAGCTCGTCGGCGCCGGCCGCGTCGTAGGCTGCTGCGGCCTCTACGGGATCGCCGGCATCGATCAGGTCGACGAAGTTCACGCCCTTGACGACACGGCCGTCCTTGACGTCGAGGCAGGGGATGATGCGGGTCTTGAGCATGATGAACCAGAACTAGTGAAGTTTATCCGGCGGCGGGCTGCCTTCGCGTTCGCCCCGCGTCGCCTCGGCATCGTCACCGTCCTCGTCCGCGTCGGCCCCGCCGCTAGGCACGACGTATGTCTCCGACATCCAGCGCGCAAGGTCGATGTCCGCGCACCGCTTCGAGCAAAACGGGCGGAACGCCGGATCGATGGGCGAGCCGCAGATCGGACAGCGGCCGCCTTTTGGTGCACGTTCGCTCATTCGGTCTCGCGCTCGCCCGCCTTGAGCCAGTTGAAGTGGAGCGGGAAATGCTCGCCTGCCAGCAGCGCCGTCACCTCGGTCAGCGGTAGGCCGACGACATTCGTGTAGGAGCCGACGATCTTCTGCACGAAGCAGCCGGCTAGGCCCTGGATGGCGTAGCCGCCCGCCTTGCCGCGCCACTCGCGCGAGGCGATGTAGCTCTGGATGTCCTCCGCCGAAAGCCGCCGGAAGCGCACGCGCGTATCGACGACCTTGAGCCGTACGCGATCATCGGGCGTGATCAGGCAGAGGCCGGTCAGCACGCGATGTGCACGCCCCGAGAGGAGCTTCAAGCAGGCGAGCGCCTCCTCGATGTCCTTGGGCTTGACCAGAATGCGCCGACCCACGGCAACCACCGTATCGGCGGCCAGGATATGCGCGTCGGCGAGATCGGGGTCGTTGGCAATGAGATCACGCGCGGCCTCGGCCTTGGCGCGGGAAAGCCGCGTGACCAGCGAGCGCGGCATCTCGCCCTTGTGGGGCGTTTCGTCGATCGTGGCGGGCCGCAGCGCATCGGGCTCGATGCCGACCTGTGAGAGCAGCATGAGCCGGCGCGGACTCGCGCTCGCGAGCACGAGGCGTGGCCTCAGATCCGCGCGCCGGCCTTGGGGCTTGCTGCGGGCACGCTGGCGGCGCAGCGTTTCGCGCTGGGGAGCGAGCGTGCCGCCGAGCAATGAGAAGAGCCCTGATTTTGTCGTCGCCATCGTCAGGAGAATCCGCGTTTCCCGCACACCATGGTCACGGCACACCGGCGAAATCAAGCCTCGCGCCTGCGGCGCGACGGGGCGGATCGAAAGTCGCGCGCCTCTGGCGCGACCGCCCCTGGCCCCAACCGGGAGGGACACCCTCCCGGACCCACCCGCCTTTATGACGAATGCCTTTGCCGCAAACTCCAAGTCAATAAAAGACGGGGGTTCGGGCGTGTCCCCCGAGTGGGGTGAGGGGCGACAGCC
>JAEZAW010000228.1 GCA_023430315.1 Pseudomonadota bacterium
TCGAAGTAGAAGTTCGGCGCCATGTGGCGCGGGTCGTCCTCCTTGGCCGGCGTCTTGAAGGCACCGATGTGCGAGCCGTAGTACTTCGTGCCCTGCATGACCTGGATGTGCTGAAGCCCCTTGGCAACCGCTTCCACCGGCTCCACGGCATTGGCGAGCAGGGCCAGATTCACAGCGACATTGGCGTTCGCGGGGAGGTGTAGCTCATCCGGTGCGAGAGGTATGAACCCGCAGTAGAAGATGTGGGTGACGTCGCTGAGCCCACCGAGCTTGGCCCGCGCATCCGCCTTGTCGAGCAGATCGACGCCGAGCCAGCGCACATTGGAGGCCGATTCGGCGGGCGGGCGCCGGCAGAGGCCCGTGACCTTCCAGCCCGGCCGGGTGGCCAGATCGCGGAGGATGTAGCCGCCGGTGATGCCCGTCGCGCCGATGATCATCGCGTGATTCATGTTGTTTCCCCTTATTTGAGCCCTCGATGCGGCGCTGCGGCCCTTGTATCTGCGGCCGCGTCCGGGCATTTGTCTCGGACAGGACGATTGTCGCGCGAGAGACGCATGAAAGCCCGTATCCGCATTACGCTCAAGAACGGTGTCCTCGACCCCCAGGGCAAGGCCATTCAGAACGCGCTCTCCGGGCTCGGCTTCAAAGGCGTCGAGGAAGTCCGCCAGGGCAAGTACATCGAGGTCGATCTGGCCGCGACGGACGAGAGCGCGGCCCGTGCCGAGGTCGAGCGCATGTGCAGAGATCTGCTCGCCAATCTGGTCATCGAGGACTATGCCTTCGAGCTGTCGGCAGGCTGAGAGCGAGGACTGAGAGAGATGAAAAGCTCGGTGATCGTATTTCCGGGAACGAACCGCGAGCGGGACGTGGCGGACGTGCTCGCCGAGGTCACGGGAAAACCGGCGCAGATCGTCTGGCACGGCGACAGCGAGGTCCCGCAGTCCGACCTGATCGTGCTGCCGGGCGGCTTCTCGTTCGGTGACTATCTGCGCTGCGGCGCCATGGCCGCGCACTCGCCCATCATGCGCGACGTGATCGCCAAGGCGAAGGCCGGCGTGCCCGTGCTCGGCATCTGCAATGGCTTCCAGATTCTCTGCGAAACCGGCCTGCTGCCGGGCGTTCTCCAGCGCAATGCCTCGCTCAAGTTCATCTGCAAGGATGTCTGGCTCAAAGTCGAGAATACGCGGACCCGCTTCACGGGTTGCTACAACCAGGGCGAGGTCGCGCAAATGATCTGCGCGCATGGTGACGGCAACTACTTCGCCGACACCGCGACGCTCGATCGGCTCGAGGGCGAGGGGCAAGTCGTGTTCCGCTACTGCGATCCCGCCGGCAACGTGACGCCTGAGTCCAACGCCAACGGCGCGCAGCGGAATATCGCAGGCATTGCCGATGCGACAGGCCGTATCCTCGGCATGATGCCGCATCCCGAGAACGCCGCCGAGGCCATGCTCGGTTCGGTCGACGGCCGTAAGCTCTTCGAGAGTCTGTTGGCGGCTGCGTGACCGCCATTCGCAGCTTCGCTGCGAGTGGGGCTTTCGCCCCACGCCCCAACCGGGGGACACCCCCGGAACCCCCGTCTTTTATTGATTTGGTGCTTGGTGTGAGCGCTCGCTACACCTCAACGGGCGTGCTTGTCAATAAAGGCGGGTGGGTCCGGGAGGGTGTCCCTCCCGGCAGGGGTGCGGGGACTGGTCCCCGCCTCGCTTGCTCGACGTCGGAGAGGCTTGTGGGCCTTACTTCACGCTAGAGAAGGCCGTCGGCTGGAGGAATTGGTTCTCGATCTTGGCGACGATCGGGCCGTCTTTCTCCGTCTCGGCGCGCTTGGCGATCCACTCGGGGTCGGTCTGGAAGGCATTCCACTTCTTCTCGCGGTCCGCCAAGCTGTCGAAGGCGAGGAGGTAGTAGAGGGCCTGATTCGACTCGCCGACCAGCACGGTCCAGAAGCCGGCTTGCTTGATACCGTGCTTTTCCCAGATGCCGAGGGTGATGGTTTCGAAGCGCTTCAGCAGGTTGGGAAGGCGGCCGGGCACGCAATAATAAACCCTGAGCTCGTAGATCATGGTGGCGTTTTCTCCTGGATCCGTGAGATATTAGCTGGCGCAGTAGGATATTAGCGTTCCGGAGATGGCCCAGAGGTGCCGAGGCGCCTCGGACGGGCCTTGCATCGCCCCGTTCGCATCCTGGATGTTGGCCTATTCCGGCTGGTTTGACCACTGGCTGCGATGCGTCGCGCCCGATATATCGCCGCTTGCACTGTGCTAAGTTATTGAAACAGCATAATAAGTTCCAACTTGCTATGAGCAGCTGGCAGGCCAGCGCCTGCTTACCATGCAATTTTGCAGTGCGCCGCACAAAAATCCCCCTTGTAAATGGTGCGCCGCACATTTAGTTATTGTCTTGCGAGAGCGATCTCGCAGCCCTCCTTTGGGCGTTTCCTCCCTAGACTTGGGCCGTTCGGAAACCGGACGGCCCCTTTTTTTTGGCGTATGGCATACCAAGCGCTGCAGCCCCGCAATCGGACGGGATGACGGCGCGCGCCGCGCGAGCTATAGACCCGCGCGCAGCCGAAAAATTCTATCTCGAAAGACCTCGTCCGATATGTCCGACACCGTCGCCGTGAACGCCGCACTGCTCGAACGCCTCGTTGCCGCTCTTGAGCGCATGGCGCCGCCGGCTGTGCCGCCCGTCGATTTCGAGGCCGCGGAGGCCTTTGTCTGGCAAGCGAACCCGGTGGCGTTTCTGCCCGTGCCCCACGTGAATCGCCAGCCGCTGTCGCTCCTCAAGGGCATCGAGATGGCCTCTGACCAGCTTCTGGAGAACACGCGGCGCTTTTCCAAGGGCCTGCCCGCCAACAACGCCCTGCTGTGGGG